>NZ_CP133148.1:3965000-4338445 GCF_036488675.1 Sinorhizobium chiapasense | reverse complement strand
GTTGCCGCCTTCCAAATTCATGCTCCGATGCCGTCATTGCTGCCGGCCTCATCTCTTATGCCCGTCTGCCACGGCCGCCTTCAAAGCCATGCCGCGTCCGACGGACGCTCCTGTCGCACCGAAGCCGGGCTCCTCATATCCCGTTCCGGTGCGCGCTGCGCTCATCCGCTCGCTTTCGTGAGCGAATGTCCCCTCGCGCCTCGCCTTTACCGACTCCACCCGGCCGCTTTCAAGCCGCGTTAAGTCGCATTCCTCTTCACCGGCTGCACCGCACCCTCGTACGAAGCGGACAGCCCACCGTCCTCCTTCTTTCCCGGAACGCCTCCCGGCATCCTCCCATTGCCCAGCCACCCACTCACTCGCTCAACCACAGGACGAAAGATCCTCGTTCCGGAACGAAGCATCGGTCCGGTTTCTCTATCTCGACTTGTTTGATTGAACGACGTGGAATGACCCCGCCACAGGGAACAGAAAGCTCGAAGCCACTTCAGCGAAATGGCCCTGTTCTTCCCTTTACAGATATGATCCGTGTCCCCTGTTGCGAGGCATTTAGGCAGGATCGATCCTCAAGATCAATCGCGAATTTTACCGACCGTTAAACGCCGCCGGTTGACTCTCTCGGCGCCTTTTGCTTGCCGCATTCTGAGTCCATCAAGAATCGCTTTTGAATCAAGGGTTTTGATTTCCGCGCGCTTGCTTAGCTGGCGAAAAAGAAAAAAAATAAAAATTCGCTTGACTCGCTTCGGACCCCGCTTGTCCCCGACCCTCGATGACACTCGCGCAGAGACCTCGCGTAACCAATTGAAATTACTTGATAAAATTTGTCATCGCAGTGACACACGTCGAAGCCGGCTATTTGTTGACCGCCGTGACAGAAGTATGAATCCGAAAAGCCCGGCGCAAGGGCCGGGCCTTTCATCAACAAATTTTTTAATTAGCCGGATTAGGCCGAAAGGGCCTTCACGCGCTGTGCCAGACGGGAAACCTTGCGCGACGCCGTGTTGGCATGCAGCACACCCTTGGTCGCGGCGCGCATCAGTTCCGGCTGCGCTGCCTTGAGGGCAGCGGCGGCGACTGCCTGATCGCCGGAAGCGATGGCTTCTTCGACCTTGCGGATGAAGTTGCGGACGCGCGAACGACGGGCCTTGTTCACTGCGGTGCGGCGTGCGATCTTGCGGGTCGCCTTTTTCGCCGAAGTTGTATTGGCCATTGATGCCTCTCTTCGAAAACTGACATGAACTCCGCCTTCGCCGTGCCGGGTCACTGCGACCTGTCATCCAAAGCAATTCGGGAGCATTATCGGAAAGCCTCAGAATGCGGCGTTCCAAGCTGAGGGCGGCGTATAGCTGGAAACCGCCCTCTCGTCAACGCGCAAATTTGAGAAAACTGCGCGCTTTGCGCGTCACTTGTGCCGGAATTCGGCTTTGCGCTTTCCGACGAAGGCGGCCATCCCCTCCTTCTGATCCTCGGTCGCAAAGAGCGACTGGAAAAGCCGCCGCTCGAAGCGCAGACCTTCGGCCAGGGTAACCTCCAGCGAGCGGTTTACCGCCTCCTTGGCCATCACCACCGCCGGCAGCGAGAAGGCGGCGATCTTTTCGGCGGCCGCGAGCGCTTCTTCCATCAGTTTTTCAGGCGCCACCACACGCGAAACGAGTCCCGACCGCTCGGCTTCCGCCGCATCCATCATCCGGCCGGTCAGCACCAGATCCATGGCTTTCGCCTTGCCGACGGCGCGGGTGAGACGCTGTGAACCGCCCATGCCCGGAATGACGCCGAGGGTAATCTCCGGTTGGCCGAACTTCGCCGTCTCCGACGCGATGATGATGTCGCACATCATCGCGAGCTCGCAGCCGCCGCCGAGCGCAAAGCCGGAAACGGCGGCGATCACCGGCTTGCGGGCGCCGGCCACGCGCTCCCAGCCGCCGAGAAAATCGCCAAGATAGGAATCGACGAAATCCAGCGCCTGCATCTCCTTGATGTCGGCGCCGGCCGCGAACGCACGCTCCGAACCGGTCAGCACGATCGCGCCGATTTCCTTGTCGGCGTCGTATGCCGTAAACGCCGCATCGAGCTCCCGCATCACGGTCGAATTCAGCGCGTTCAGCGCCTGCGGGCGGTTGAGCGTGATCAGGCCCACGCGTCCACGTGTTTCGACCAGCAACGTTTCGTAACTCATTCTTGATCTCCTCCATTCGGATGCGCCCGGTCGAGCGCCCTATTTCTGGCAGCGCGGGCAGTAGAAGGTCGAACGCCCGGCATGAACGATGCGGGCGACGGTACCGCCGCAGCCCGGCTTGCGGCAAGTCTCGCCTTCACGATCGTAGACCGAAAAGGAATGCTGGAAATAGCCGAGCGAACCGTCCGCCTGGATGTGGTCCTTCAAGGACGAGCCACCCGCGGCGATGGCGTCCGCGATCACTTCGCGGATCGCCTGCGTCAACGCCACCAGACCTTGCTTCGCGTGCCCGCGCTTGTCCACCAGCGAGCCCGCCGGACGGGAGGGCGACAGCTCCGACCGCCACAGCGCTTCGCAAACATAGATATTGCCAAGGCCGGCAACGATCCTCTGATCCAGAAGCGCTGCCTTGACCGGCTGCGCCTTGCCGGCAAAGCGCCGGGCGAGATAGGCCGCATCGAGGGCATTGCCCGTCGGCTCCTGGCCGAGGTCGCGGAAAAAGATATGATCGGCGATCCCGTCGCGCCGGGCGAGGTCCATGAAGCCGAAGCGGCGCGGGTCGTTGTAGATCACGCGCGCGGGACCGGATCGGCCGTTGAGATGAAAGATGACGTGGTCGTGCTTCTCGTCCTTGCCGCGCGGATGATGGAACTTGCCCGGTGCGGCGGGATCGTCGCCAGCCTCGATCCGGAAAGAACCGGACATGCCGAGATGCGCGATGATCACATCGCCGCCTTCGAGATCGATCATCAGATATTTGGCGCGGCGCGAGAGGGAAACGATGCGACGCCCGGACACGGAAGCTGAAAAATTGTCGGGAAAGGGAAAGCGCAGGTCCGGTCTGCGCAACTCGGCCCGCACGAGAAGCGCCCCCTCCATGGTCGGCGCCAGCCCCCGCCTCACCGTCTCGACCTCGGGCAATTCCGGCATTGTTCGTCTTCCTTCTTGTGCTCGCGCAGCGGTCGTGCGCGGCATTCCCTTCACGGCATTGATGTCCTATAGGGATGCAGCGATTTAACGCGCTACAGCGACCCTTGTGCGTCTGAAAGACGCACGGCCTGTAGGCCGCAGCCCCATCCTCACCGCTGAGATAGCGCGGACGGGGCGATTTCGCTATGGTGCCGGCAAAATTGGTTGAAGTGGAGTTTTCGCATGACGGATGAGCGCGTATCGGCCAATGGCGGCATGGAAACCTCCTTCGGTTTCCGCGAGGTCGGCGCCGGCGAAAAACAGCCGCTCGTCAACGATGTCTTCCACAAGGTTGCCAAGCGCTACGACATCATGAACGACGTGATGTCGGCCGGGCTTCACCGTGTCTGGAAGGATGCGATGATCGCCGCGCTCAACCCGCCGCGGCGGGAGGGTTACAGGGTGCTCGACGTGGCCGGGGGCACCGGCGACATCGCATTTCGCATCGTCGAAGCCTCCGATCGCAAAGCACATGCCACAGTGCTCGATATCAACGGATCGATGCTCGCCGTCGGCGCCGAACGGGCAAGCAAGAAGAAGCTTTCGGCCAATCTCGACTTCGTCGAGGCCAATGCCGAGGACCTGCCTTTCGCCTCGAATTCCTTCGATGCCTACACGATCGCCTTCGGGATCCGCAACGTGCCGCGCATCGACGTGGCGCTCAAGGAGGCCCATCGCGCGTTGAAGCGCGGCGGGCGGCTGCTCGTGCTCGAATTTTCCGAGGTCGAGATGCCGCTGCTTGATCGTTTCTACGACGCCTGGTCGTTCAATGCGATTCCGAGGTTCGGCAAGCTGATCACGGGTGACGATGCGCCCTATCAGTATCTGGTCGAATCGATCCGGAAGTTCCCGAGCCAGCGGGATTTCGCTGCGATGATCAAGGACGCCGGCTTTTCACGCGTCAGCTTCACCAATTACACCGGCGGTATCGCGGCACTTCATTCCGGCTGGAAAATCTAACCACTATGAGCACGCCAGGAGCATATTTCCGCCTCGTGCGGATCGGCTGGGTCCTCGCGCGCGAGGACGCCTTTTCTGCCGTCCCGTCGGAGCACCTTCCTCCGCTTGCGCGTTTCGTGCAGAGGCTCGCCGGCTTGCTTGCCCGCCGCAGAGCCCGGCTCGAGGCGCGCAGCGGCCGGCTTGCCCGCGCCGTCGAACGGCTTGGGCCTTCCTATGTCAAAATCGGCCAGTTCCTGGCGACGCGCCCGGATGTCGTCGGAGCCGAGCTCGCTGCCGATCTCTCGCTCTTGCAGGACCGGATGGCGACGTTCCCCGAGAGCGACGCGAGGGCCGCGATCGAAGGCTCGCTCGGCCGACCGGTCGACGCGCTTTTTGCCGAATTCTCCGAGCCGATGGCGGCCGCCTCGATCGCACAGGTCCACCCGGCCGTGGTTCTGCGCGACGGCAAGCGCGAAAGGGTGGCCGTCAAAGTCATCCGCCCGGGCGTGCGCCAGCGTTTTGCCGCCGACATCGAGGCGATGTACCTGGTTTCGCGCATGCAGGAGCGGTTTCTTCCCTATACGCGGCGGCTGAGGCCGGTCGAGGTGACAAAGACGCTCGAGCAGACGACCAAGGTCGAAATGGACCTGAGGCTCGAGGCCGCCGCACTTTCCGAACTCGGCGAGAACACCAAGGAAGATTCCGGTTTTCGCGTGCCCAAGGTGGACTGGGAGCGAACCGGCCGCGACGTCGTCACCATGGAATGGATCGACGGCGTGAAGATGTCGGACATCGAAGGACTGAAGCGGGCCGGTCACGATCTCAACAGGCTGGCCGAAACGCTTATCCAGTCCTTCCTGCGCCATACGCTGCGTGACGGTTTCTTCCATGCCGACATGCACCAGGGCAATCTGTTCGTCGATGACGCCGGCCACATCGTCGCCGTCGACATGGGCATCGTCGGGCGGCTCGGGAGGAAGGAACGCCGCTTCCTCGCCGAAATTCTCTTCGGCTTCATCACCCGCGACTACCAGCGCGTCGCCGACGTCCATTTCGAAGCGGGCTACGTCCCCTCGCATCATGATGCCGCGAGCTTCGCCCAGGCGATCAGGGCAATCGGCGAGCCGATCCATGGTCAGCCGGCCGAGACCATCTCGATGGCGAAACTGCTGACACTCTTGTTCGAGGTCACAGAGCTTTTCGACATGCAGACACGGCCGGAGCTCGTCATGCTGCAGAAGACCATGGTCGTCGTCGAAGGCGTCGCCCGTACGCTCAACCCGCGTTTCAACATGTGGAAGGCGTCGGAGCCGGTCGTCGGCAAATGGATCCGCGACAATCTCGGGCCGAAGCGCATCGTGACGGATCTCCGCGATGGTCTGCATGCGGCGCTGAGGGTTGCCGAGGCGGTCCCGGAAATCGCCGCCCGGACCGAGCGCTTCTCCGCGGAAATCATGGCGATGAGCGAAAACGGCCTGCGCTTCGATCCGGAGACCGCGCAGGCGATCGGAAAGGCCGAGGCGCGCCATACGCGTTCGGGCCGCGTTGCGCTTTGGATCATCGCCGCGACGCTCGTCTACATCGCCTGGCAGCTTGCTTGAGCGGTCCCGTACTCATGGCAGCTCAGGTCAAATACCCCTCACCCTAACCCTCTCCCCGCCAGCGGGAGAGGGAGTTCGGCGGCGCGGCATCGCCCTTCGCCTCGCCTGCGGGGCGCTGGTGCCGGCAAGCGGATGACGGGCGAATGGAAACGCATCCACCCAAAAAGCCTCTTCCGAATTTCCGCATCCTGGAATAGCATCCTCACATGGACAGCCGGTTTTCGCTCGTGATGGTGGTAACCACGCAGACCTCAGGGTGTGCGGGGGACCCGTTGCGCTAAGCGGACCGTCTTCCAGCAACCCTGCCGAGGCGAGCAGGGTTCGGCTCTGTTTCCTCGGTTCCCGAACGAGAGAGGAAACGATGACCGCCGCTTCACCCGAACTCCATATCCGCGCCGCGTCCGCCACGGACTGGGAGGCGCTCGCCGCCTTTAGAGACTTGCCCGGCGTTCGCGCCGGCACGCTGCGGCTGCCATTCGCACCGCCGGAACAGACGCGGAAATGGCTCGAAAACCTCACCGAAACCGACATGGTCATCGTCGCCGAACTCGAAGGGCGGATCGTCGGGCTGGCCGGACTGCATCGTCACAAGGGACGACGGCAGCATGCGGCGGATCTCGGCATGAGCGTCCATGACGATTACCGGCGGCGCGGCATCGGCAGGGCGCTGCTCGACGCACTGATCGGTGCGGCCGACCGCTGGCTCGGCGTTTCGCGCATCGAGTTGACGGTCTTTACCGACAACGAAGCGGCTATCGGTCTCTACCGCCAGGCGGGCTTTGTCACCGAAGGTGTGCTGAAATCCTACGCGCTGCGGGACGGCGCGCTTGCCGACGTGCTGGCCATGGCGCGGCTTCGCACCTAAAGCGCGCCGCATTCAATTCGAGCCATGCGACGCGCTTAGGTCTCAGTTTTCCTGCATGTCGTTGCCCGAAACCGCTGCACACTTTCGGGCGACATGCACTACAGCGCCGCGCGTCTTATCGGACGCGCGAAGGGCGCTGTAGTGCTTTGAATTACTGCATGTCTCCTTAAATCGAGGTCGATTAAGGAGAGATGCAGTAACAGCCAGCAAAGTTGCTGCGGTCGGATGCGACCGCATGGGGCTTCCTCCGCCCTTTGGGCGCATGTTCCATTCGAAACTGCGACGATGCAGTCGCGATGCGATCGTTTCCGCACGAGTGACGAAGGTTCATCCCGGAGGAGAAGACACCATGCGCAAGATCATCATCGCAGCCGCAGTCACCATCGCCGGCATTTCCCTTGCCGCCCCTTCCGAAGCGGGTGGGCTCTCGATCGGCTTCGGCCACGGGCGCTATCATCACGGCTGGAGCGGCCGCGTTGGCCTTACCGGCAGCTACTACGACGGCCCCTACTACAACTATTACGAACCCTATTGCTTCGTCAGGAAGGTGAAGCGCTACGATCGTTTCGGCAACTTCTACACCAGGCGCGTCCGTATCTGCCGCTAAGCCAGCGCACGCGGGTATCAAGCCCGGTCGCTCGCGCCCGGGCTCTTCTTCTCGAATTTAATGGTGGAATCGCCCGCCAGCCCGACGCAACAATCACCCTGCCAATTTCCCCTGCCCATTGACGACATCGCCGAGGCGCGCTCCAACAGCACGAGTAGCGATCAATGGATAAGAGGACTGCATCATGGATCTCGGGATCGAAGGCAAACGGGCGCTTGTACTTGGCGGGAGCAAGGGACTCGGACGCGGCATCGCTGAGGCGCTTGCTGCCGAAGGTGTTGCGGTCGCTCTGACCGGCCGGACCGCGCAGGCAGCCGGCAAGGTCGCCGCCGAGATCGGTTCCATCGCCGCCGGATTTTCACTCGACCTTACGAAACCCGAAACGATCGACGCTTTTCTGGATCGACTGACCGCCGAATTCGGCTTGATCGACATTCTGGTGCTGAATGGAGGCGGACCGCCGCCGACGCGTGCGGCCGACATCGATCCCGATTTCTGGCGGACACAATTCGAGGCGATGGTCCTGGCAGGCATGCGTATCACGCACCGCCTGCTGCCGGCCATGCGCGAGCGCCGCTTCGGCCGCATCATCGCGGTTGCCTCGACCAGCATCCGCGAGCCGATACCGGGCCTTAGCGCCTCCAATACCTTGCGCAGCGCGCTTGCGGGCTGGATGAAGACGCTCGCGGGCGAGGTCGCGGCTGACGGCGTCACGGTCAACATGCTGCTGCCGGGGCGGCTGGCGACCGATCGCACGCTCTCCTTCGACCGTATGGATGCGGAAAGCGAGGGCGTCAGCGTCGAAACCGTCGCCGCGCGCAGCCAGTCCGAAATTCCGATCGGTCGCTACGGCACGCCCGCGGAATTCGGCGCGGCTGCCGCTTTCCTTGTGAGCCGCCAGGCGGCCTATGTCACCGGTATCGCGCTGCCGGTGGACGGCGGTCTCAGCCGGTCGATGCTTTGAATCGCTGGCGTGCCATCATGTCGCTCGAGAGAATGAGGCCCGGACAGGCATTGCGGTGCCGATTCCTCGCCGCCATCATGTTTCTGTTGAGTGTGGGAGCCGCCGGAGCCGCCATGCTGGAGAAAGAACTGATCGCCGCCGCGCGGCTGGGCAACGCCGCCGAAATCAGCGCCCTGATTCAGCGGGGCGCCACGGCCGATGCGCGGGACGAGACGGGCGCCACGGCGCTGCTCGTCGCCACGCATGCAAACAACGTCGAGGCCGCACGGGTCCTCGTCGAGGCCGGCGCCGACGTCAATGCCAAGGACCACATAGGTGACAGCCCCTACCTCTATGCCGGCGCGCGCGGCCATCTCGAAATCCTGAAGATAACGCTCGCGCATGGGGCCGATCTCAAGAGCACCAACCGCTACGGCGGCACCGCCCTTATTCCCGCGGCCGAGCGCGGCCATGTCGAAACGGTCAGGACGCTGATCGAGGCCGGCGTCGCCGTCGACCATGTCAATCGCCTTGGCTGGACGGCGCTCCTTGAAGCGATCATCCTCGGTGGTGGCGGTGACAAGCATACCGAGATCGTCAGGCTGCTGATCGATGCCGGCGCTGACGTCAATCTTGCCGACGGCGAAGGCGTCACACCTCTCGCCCATGCGCAAAGGCGTCGCTTCGGCGAGATCGAACGTCTTCTCATCGCCGCCGGCGCCCATTGAACCCGGAGAAAATCATGCAAGAGGAACAACGCTTTCTGCGCGAGGCCGTGTCGCTCGCGCGCAGCAATATGGAAAACGGCGGTCGCCCCTTCGGCGCCGTCGTGGTCAAGGACGGCGTGGTGATTGCGACGGGCGTCAACGAGATGGCTAAGACGGGCGACCCGACCTCGCATGCCGAGCTCAATGCGCTGCGTGACGCGGCAAAGGCTCTTCGGTCGCTGCGGCTCGAGGGCTGCGCCGTCTACGCCAGCGGTCAGCCATGCCCGATGTGCCTTGCCGCAATGCGCATGGCCGGCATCAACGAGATCGCCTACGCCCACTCGAATACGCAAGCGGAGCCTTACGGACTGTCGACCGCGGCGATCTACGCGGAACTGGCCAAGCCGATCACGGAACAGGCCATGCGGTTTCGCCATGTGCCACTTGAAGCGCAGGATGTGGTGCCGCTTTACGCCGAATGGCAGAAGCTGCAACAGACAAGTTAGCCGCTGCAGCGGCTCCAATTGCGTACGGCAGGTCCGTCGGGTAGGGTCGCCATGATAGAACCAGGAGCGGCCAAGAGCCGAAGCGGAATGACACTTTCCGGCAAGCGCATACTTCTCATCATTTCGGGCGGCATCGCCGCCTATAAGAGCCTCGACCTCATCCGCCGCCTGCGCGAGCGCGGCGCCGAGGTCCGGCCGGTGATGACGGCGGCTGCGCAGGAGTTCGTGACGCCGCTTGCCGTCGGCGCCCTTTCCGCCTCCCATGTCTTCACCGACCTCTTCTCGCGCGAGGACGAGCAGGATGTCGGCCATATCCGGCTGGCGCGCGAATGCGATCTCGTCGTCGTGGCGCCGGCGACCGCCGACCTGATGGCCAAGATGGCGAATGGCCATGCCGACGACCTCGCCTCGACCATCCTGCTTGCGACCGACCGGCCCGTGTTGCTCGCCCCGGCGATGAACCCGAAAATGTGGGCGCATCCGGCGACGCGCCGCAACCGCAAAACGCTAGCCGGGGACGGCGTTCGTTTCGTCGGGCCTGCGGCAGGCGAGATGGCCGAAAGCGGTGAAGCCGGCGAAGGCCGGATGGCCGAGCCGCTCGAGATCGTCGCCGCCGTCGAGGAGCTCTCGAACGCCGGACAAAAACCCTTGGCGGGGCGAAAGGCGATCGTCACTTCCGGGCCGACGCACGAGCCCATCGACCCGGTGCGCTATATCGCCAACCGCTCCTCCGGCAAGCAAGGCCACGCGATCGCCGCGGCGCTCGCGAAACTTGGGGCGGAGGTCACGCTTGTTTCCGGTCCGGTGACAATTCCCGATCCCGCAGGCGTTCGTGTTGTCCATGTCGAACGCGCCGAGGAAATGCGCGATGCGGTGCTCGCGGCGCTTCCGGCGGATGTTGCCGTCATGGTCGCGGCGGTAGCCGACTGGCGCGTCGCCTCCGCCGCCGGCAACAAGATCAAGAAAAAACCGGGTGAAGCCCCTCCTCCGCTCCAGCTTGCGGAGAACCCCGATATTCTGAAAACGGTCGGGCACCATCCGTCGCGCCCGAAACTCGTGATCGGCTTTGCCGCCGAAACGGAAAACGTCGCCGAGAACGGCCGCGCCAAACTGGAACGGAAGGGCGCCGATTACATTCTCGCGAACGACGTCTCGCCCGCGACCGGTATCATGGGCGGCGATCGCAACCGGGTGAAACTGATCGGCCGCAACGGCGTCGAAGACTGGCCGGACATGGACAAGGAAGACGTGGCCGCGAAGCTCGCGGCGTGCATTGCCGACGCGTTTTCACAGTAGCTGGTCGTCAGACCGAATGTACTGCCGCGTCTACGCGCGCAATTCGCTGCGTGGCGCATCCGCTAACGGGCCTTCCCGTACCTCGATCTCGGCGGTACCGAAAAGGCGCACGTCGACGCCGTTCTCGCCGACGATGACCGCTGTACCGTCCGGGATCTCGACCCAGGCATTGTCGTCGTCGTTGAGCGGTTCGGAGACCAGACAGTATCCGCCGCTCGGCCCCATCGGCGCCGCATAGAGCGTGGGCGCCTTCCAGTCGGTGGCATAACGTATCGCGTAGAGATTGCGACCATCGGACAAGGCAGCGGTGAAGCGGACGAGCGGCGGGCAACCGAGACGACCGGCGAGCCGCTCGACGAAGGCAAGCGCCTCGGCAATCGCGCCAAGCGGATCGCGATCGAGGCCGAACTGCAAGGCCAGGAGAAAAAGCAGCTCCGAGTCCGTCGTCCCGGTGCGCGCCGCATAGAGATCATTGTCGAGCATGCTCTCCATTGGCCGGCGCAAATGCTCGAAATCGCTGATCTGGCCGTTATGCATGAACGACCAGCGCCCGAAGACGAAGGGGTGGCAATTGTCGCGGCGCGTACCGCCGCCGGTCGCTGCGCGGACGTGGGCCAGGAACAGCGGCGAGCGGATCTGCCGGGCGATGCTCCTGAGATTGCAATCGGACCAGGCGGGAAGGATGTCGCGGTAGCGGCCAGGCTCTGGACGATCGCCGTACCAGGCAATACCGAACCCGTCACCGTTGGTCGCGGTCTTCGCGCGGGTTGCACAATGGGACTGTTCGATCAGCGAGTGTGCCGGAGAGGTTACAAGTTCCTCGAGATAGAGCGGCTCTCCGCGATAGGCTGCCCAACGGCACATGCTTCCTTCACTCCGGCCTTTCGAGGCGATTCGTTAACCATTGTTACCGGCGATGTTCCAATGAAACATGGTAAAAATGCGTTAACAAATTCATCCCCTGCCCGTCGTTCGTAGCGGATTCGCTGATCCGGCGCTGTTTCTCGCGGCACATTGCCGTCGGGAGATTTCGAACAAATATTCCATATTGACAACATTCGCACATTTCATTTCATTTCCCCGAAGCGCAAGGGCTTTTCCCGGGAGGAATGACATGAGCGGCAAACGCAAACTGGGCGTCGGCCTGATCGGTACGGGTTTCATGGGCAAGGCCCACGCCCTGGGCTTCACGACTGCGGCGCGCGTATTCGATCTGCCCTTCGAACTGGACCTGGTTTCCGTCGCTGACGTAAGCGAGGAAAGCGCTGAAGGCGCACGCCAGCGCCTTGGGTTCCGCAAGGCAACGGCGGACTGGCGGGACCTGTTGACCGATACCGACATCGACATCATCGACATCACCACCCCGAACCTTCTGCACAAGGAGATGGCGCTTGCGGCCATCGCCCACGGCAAGCACGTCTATTGCGAGAAGCCTCTGGCGCCGACGGTCGCCGACTGCGCGGAAATGGTGGCAGCAGCCGACAAGGCCGGCATCGTCACCCAGGTCGGCTTCAACTATCTCAAGAATCCGCTGATCTTCCTCGCCAAGGACATCATCGAAAGCGGCGAGATCGGCGAAATTCGCTCCATGCGCGGGATTCATGCCGAGGACTTCATGGCGGACGCGAACGTTCCGTGGGGCTGGCGGCTCGATCCGCGGAGCGGCGGCGGCGCGCTTGCCGATATCGGCAGCCACATCATCGGCTCGATGCGCCACCTTGTCGGACCGATCCGGTCGGTCCTTGCGGAAACGATCATCCAGATCGCTCAGCGCCCGGTCTCGCGCGGCGCTGCCGAGACGCGCACCGTCGAAGTCGATGACATCACCCGTGCATTTGTACGCTTCGAGAACGGCGCAACCGGCAGCTTCGAGGCAAGCTGGATCGCCACCGGCCGCAAGATGCAGCACGACTTCGAAATCTACGGATCGAAGGGCAGCATTGTCTTTACCCAGGAGCGGCTGAACGAAATCAAGGTCTATTATGCGGGTGACGACATCCGCAGTCGTGGCTTCCGCACCATCTGGGCGGGACCCGAGCACCCGCCCTACGGCGCGTTCTGCGTGGCGCCGGGCCACCAGATCGGCTTCAACGATCTGAAGGCGATCGAGGTCCACGAATTTCTCGACGCGATCGCCAGGGGCGGCAAGCCCTCAACCGATTTCCGCGAAGGCTACGAGGTCCAGAAGGTGCTGTCGGCGACCTACCAGTCGGCGCGAACGAACGAGTGGGTCGACATCGGCTGAGGCTGTTCGACCGATACCTGGGTTGGTTCCTGATTTTGCCCCTCACCCTAACCCTCTCCCTGCAAGCAGGGAGAGGGGACTTCAGCGGGCGCCGCGGGAGGCCTTCTCCCCGTCTGCGGGGAGAAGGTGGCCGGCAGGCCGGATGAGGGGCGAACGTGACGGAAAACGGGAAAATGGAACATCCATTCTACCCCGGCCGTCATCAATCGATTAGAGTGAGGTAACGAAACAAGAGGCCGGAGATTCTGAACGATGCCAACGCCGGAGACGACCATGGACCTCCCTCAGGATTTCGAGGCGCTGAAGGCCGTCATCCTCGAACGCAAGGCGCAACTGCCGAAGCGGCTGAAACAGGTCGCCGCCTATTCGCTCGACAATCCGGACGAGATCGCCTTCGGCACGGCGGCGAGCATTGCGACGTCCGCCGATGTCCAGCCGTCGACGCTTGTGCGCTTCGCGCAGCATTTCGGTTTCGAGGGTTTTTCGAGCCTGCAGCAGATTTTTCGAGCACGGCTCAGGGAGCGCACGCCCGGATACGAAGAGCGGCTGAAAGCGCTGAGCCAGAACGAACACAGCAAGCTCGAAAGCGGCTCGATCTTCAACGGCTTCGTCGCCGCCGCCCATCGATCGCTGGACAATGTCGCCACATCCGTCGACCCGGAGGCCTTCGAGCGTGCCGTCGACATCCTCGCCAAGGCCGACACGATCTATCTCATCGCCAAGCGCCGCTCCTATCCTATTTCCAGTTACATGGCCTACGCCTTCGGCAAGCTGAAAGTGAAGTATCAGCATGTCGGGACGGCAGCCGGGATAGACGACGACATGCTGGCGATGGCGACCAAGCAGGATGCGGCCTTCGCGGTCAGCTTTTCGCCCTATGCCTCGGAAAGCGCCAGCCAGGCGCGCCTGCTCGCCAGCCGCAAGGTGCCGGTCGTCTCGCTTACCGATTCGGCCTTCTCGCCGCTTGCCGAGTCATCAAAGGTCTGGTTCGAACTGGTCGAGGCTGACCATGCCGGTTTCCGTTCCCTTTCCGCAAGCATGGCCTTCGCGATGGCGCTGACGGTGGCGATCGCCGAGAAACGGCAGCGCCTGGCGGATGGTCAATAGAATGAAAATTCCATATTGACGAAACGACGGAATTTATGTTTCATAACCTCATCGCCCATGACATAATCATAATTGTCGGCGCCGGCGCGGCGTCCGCGGGGAGGAAGCAGTGAGCCAGAGTCCATCGGCCCAAAGCCCGTCGGCAAAGGGAGCCAAGCCCCTCGACCTCATCACGATCGGCCGGGCCTCGGTCGATCTCTACGGCCAGCAGATCGGCACACGGCTTGAAGACGTGGCAAGCTTTGCCAAGTCCGTCGGCGGCTGCCCTTGCAACATCTCGGTCGGCACCGCGCGCCTCGGGCTGAAATCGGCGCTGCTGACGCGTGTCGGCGACGAGCAGATGGGCCGCTTCATCCGCGAGCAGCTTCAACGCGAGGGAGTCGAAACCCGCGGCATCGTCACCGATCCCGAGAGGCTGACGGCGCTCGCGATCCTCGCCGTCGAAAACGACAAGTCCTTCCCGCTGCTCTTCTATCGCGACAACTGCGCCGACAACGCGCTCTGCGAGGACGATGTTACGGAAGATTTCATCCGTTCCGCGCGCGCGGTCCTCGTTTCAGGGACGCATTTCTCCAAGCCGAATACCGATGCCGCACAGCGCAAGGCCATACGCATCGCCAAGGAAACGGGCGCGAGGGTCGTCTTCGACATCGATTACCGCCCCAATCTCTGGGGCCTTGCCGGCCACGACGCGGGCGAAAGCCGCTACATCGCCTCCGACCGCGTCTCCGCTCACCTGAAGACCGTTCTCGGCGACTGCGATCTCATCGTCGGCACGGAGGAAGAGGTTCTGATCGCGTCCGGCGAGAGCGATCTGCTCGCGGCGCTGAAGACCATCCGGTCTCTCTCCAAAGCCACGATCGTGCTGAAGCGCGGGCCGATGGGCTGCATCGTCTATGACGGCCCGATCTCCGACAATCTCGAAGACGGCATCGTCGGCAGGGGTTTTCCGATCGAGGTCTACAACGTGCTCGGCGCCGGTGATGCCTTCATGTCCGGCTTCCTGCGCGGCTGGCTGACCGGCGAACCGCACGCGACATCGGCCACCTGGGCCAATGCCTGCGGCGCCTTCGCTGTGTCGCGCCTGCTCTGCGCGCCGGAAATCCCTACCTGGACTGAGCTCACGTTCTTCCTCGAAAACGGCAGCAAGGAAAAGGCGCTCCGCAAGGACGAGGCGATCAACCACGTTCATTGGGCGACGACCCGCCGCCGCGACATCCCGCTTTTGATGGCGCTTGCCATCGATCACCGCAGCCAGTTGGAAGATATTGCGGACGGCAACCCGGAACTCCTGGCACGCATTCCCGCTTTCAAGGTGCTTGCGGTCAAGGCCGCCTCTCAGGTCGCCGCCGGTCGGCCCGGTTTCGGCATGCTGATCGACGACAAATATGGCCGCGACGCGCTTTATGCCGCCGGCGCCTACTGCGATTTCTGGATCGGCAAGCCGATCGAGCTTCCCGGCTCGCGCCCGCTGCAGTTCGAGTTCAGCCAGGACCTCGGCAGCCGCCTCATCGACTGGCCGGTCGATCACTGCATCAAGGTGCTCTCATTCTTCCATCCCGACGATCCGGCCGAGCTCAAGGCCGCGCAGATCGCCAAGCTTCGCTCCGCCTTCGAAGCGGCGCGCAAGGTCGGCCGCGAGATCCTGATCGAAATCATTGCCAGCAAACACGGCACGCTTGACGATCTGACCATTCCGCGAGCGCTCACCGAACTGTACGATGCCGGTTTGAAGCCCGATTGGTGGAAGCTGGAGCCACAGGCGAGCCGCAGTGCCTGGGCCGCGATCGACGACGTGATCGAAACGCGCGACCCCCTTTGCCGCGGCGTCGTCCTGCTCGGGCTCGAGGCACCTTACGAGGTACTGAAGGATGGCTTTGCCGCCGCCCGGACGTCGAAGACGGTCAAGGGTTTTGCGGTCGGCCGGACGATCTTCGCCGACGCCAGCAAGGCCTGGCTCGCCGGCAGCATGACCGATGAGCAGGCGATCGCCGACATGGCGGCAAGGTTCAAGGCGCTGGTGGATCTCTGGCTGCAACTGGGTGAAACAAAGGCTGCATAGGATCGCGCGGGCGAGGATGCAGCGGAAAGGGCGAAGCAAGGGCTTCGCTCGCGAGGAGGAAATAGAAAATGAGCCAGAAAACCGTGCGCCTCACCATGGCTCAGGCCATGGCGCGGTTCCTGACCAAGCAGATGACGATCATCGACGGCGAGCGTGTGCCGATCTTCGGCGGCGTCTTCGCGATCTTCGGTCACGGCAACGTCGCCGGCGTCGGCGAGGCGCTTTACGCCGTGCGCGAAACATTGCCGACCTACCGTGGGCAGAACGAGCAGGGCATGGCGAATGCGGCGATCGCGTTTGCCAAGGCGAGCTTTCGCCGCCGCTTCATGGCCTGCACGACCTCGATCGGCCCGGGTGCGTTGAACATGGTCACCTCGGCGGCGCTCGCCCATGTCAACCGCCTGCCGGTTCTCCTTCTGCCCGGCGACGTCTTCGCCAACCGCCGGCCCGATCCGGTGCTACAGCAGGTGGAAAGTTTCGGCGATGGCACGATCTCGGCCAACGACTGCTTCCGTCCGGTCTCGCGCTACTTCGACCGCATCACCCGGCCCGAACAGATCATCCCGGCACTGCGGCGCGCCATGCAGGTTCTGACCGATCCGGCCGACTGCGGCCCGGTCACTCTCTCGCTCTGCCAGGACGTCCAGGCGGAAGCCTATGACTATCCGGAAAACTTCTTCGAAGAGAAGGTGTGGGTGCCGCGCCGCGTAGAGCCCGATCTCGACGAGCTGGCGGCGGCGATCGCGTTGCTCAAGTCAGCGAGGAAGCCGATCATTATCGCCGGCGGCGGCGTGCTTTATTCGGAAGCAAGCGCGGAGCTCGCGGACTTTGCCGAAAAGCACGGCATTCCGGTCGTCGAGACTCAGGCCGGCAAATCCGCGCTGCCGCATTCGCATCCGCTCAACATGGGATCGGTCGGCGTCACCGGCACCTCCGCCTCCAACAGGCTCGCGGAAGAGGCTGATGTGGTGCTCGCCGTCGGCTCGCGCCTTCAGGATTTCACCACCGGCTCCTGGGCGCTCTTCAAGAACGATGCGCTGAAGATCATTGGCCTCAACGTCCAGCCCTTCGATGCCGGCAAGCACAACGGCCTGCCGCTGATCTGCGATGCGCGGGCCGGTCTCAGCCGCATGTCCGGCGGCCTTGGCAGCTACAAGGCCGACGGCGCCTGGACCGAGAAGGCGAAAGCCGGCAAGTCCGAGTGGCTGGCCGCGGCTGACAAGGCAACAGCAACCACCAATGCGGCGCTTCCCTCCGACGCCCAGGTAATCGGCGCCGTCCAGCGTGCCCGCGGCGGCAGGAAGACGACGCTCGTCTGCGCCGCCGGCGGCCTCCCGGGCGAACTGCACAAGCTGTGGCAGGCGGAGGAGCCCGGCGGCTACCACATGGAATACGGCTTCTCGACCATGGGTTATGAAGTGGCCGGCGGCCTCGGCGTCAAGCTCGCCAAGCCCGACAGCGACGTGATCGTCATGGTCGGCGACGGCAGCTACATGATGCTGAATTCGGAGATCGCCTCCTCGATCATGCTCGGCGCCAAGATCACGATCGTGCTCCTCGACAATGCCGGCTATGGCTGCATCAACCGGCTGCAGATGGAAACGGGCGGTGCCAACTTCAACAACCTCTTGAAGGACACGCATCACGTGACCTTGCCGGGCATCGATTTTGCGGCCCATGCCGGCGCCATGGGTGCAGTCACGCGCAAGGTCGCCTCGATCCCGGAACTTGAGGGCGCACTCGCCGAAACGGCGGAAGAGCCGCGCACGACTGTCATCGTCATCGATACGGACCCGCTTATCACCACGGAAGCCGGCGGCCATTGGTGGGATGTCGCCGTTCCCGAGGTTTCGGATCGCAAGGCGGTGAAGTCGGCCCGCGAAGGCTACGAGAAGGCGCTCCAGTCGCAGCGCTTCGGCTAAAATCAACCACCGGCACTCGCGTTCCCGCGGGCGCCGCTTTACGTCTGGTGCCCCTCACCCTAGCCCCCTCCCCGCAGGCGGGGAGAGGGGACTTGAGAGAGCGCGGCATATCCCTTCTCCCCGTGAGCGGGGAGAAGGTGGCGGCAGCCGGATGAGGGCCCCTCGCACCCCTTCCGCACCAGAGAAACAACAACCGTCCGCCCCAAGCGGATGATGCAGGAGAAAGTGACAGACATGATCCGCTACGGAACCAACCCGATTGCCTGGAGCAATGACGACGATCATTCGATCGGTGCGCATCTGACGCTCGAGGATTGCCTTTCCGATTGCCAGAAGATCGGCTTCGACGGTATCGAGAAGGGTCACAAGATGTCCTCCGACCCGGAGGCGCTGAAGCAGAAGCTCGCCTCCTATGGCCTCGTCTTCGTCTCCGGCTGGCACTCCACCAATCTTCTGACGCATGATGTCGAAGCCGAAAAGAAGGCGATCCAGCCGCATCTCGATCTCCTGAAACACAATGGCTGCAAGGTGGCGATCGTCTGCGAGACCTCGAATGCCATCCACGGAGACGATGCCAAATCCGTCGCCAACGACAAGCCGGTGCTGCCGGCGGACCAGTGGAAGAAGTTCGGCGCCGATCTCGAAGCAATCGCTCAATATTGCGCCGACCAGGGTATCGACCTCGTCTATCACCACCACATGGGCACGATCGTCCAGACCGGCGAGGAGATCGATCTGCTGATGCAGAATACGGGGCCGGCGACCAAGCTCTTGCTCGACACTGGCCACGCCTGGTTCGGCGGCTCCGATCCGGCGGAAGTCGCGAAGAAATACATGCACCGCGTTCGCCATATCCATTGCAAGAATGTCCGTCCGGCCATCCGCAAGGAAGTGGAAAGCCAGGGCCTCTCCTTCCTCGAGGGTGTGCGCCGCGGCGTCTTCACGGTTCCGGGCGACTCCGAAGGCGGCGTCGACTTCCTCCCCGTGCTGAAAATCGCAGCCGAACACGGCTATAATGGTTGGTTGGTGATCGAGGCGGAGCAGGATTCGGCCGTGCGCAATCCGTTCGAATACCAGTCGCTCGGGCTGAAATCGCTGAAGGCGTTTGCGAAGGAAGCAGGGCTGGATAAGTAGAGCCCTCATTCGGCTGTCGGTGGTGGCCCCTCATCCGGCTGCCGCCACCTTCTCCCCGCGGGCGGGGAGAAGGGATATGCCGCGCCCTCGCAGTCCCCTCTCCGCGCGCACGGGGAGAGGGTTAGGGTGAGGCGCGGATCACAAAGTACGCAAGATCAGGAGACCGTCATATGTCCAAACTGCTAGTCAAACCGAAGGCACAATCGGGGCTGATGCAGGAGATCACGCCCGAGAGCGCCGGCTGGACCTATGTCGGTTTCGCGCTCAACCGCTTGAAACCCGGCGAAACGACGGCGGGCGACGCCGGCGAGAAGGAACTCTGCCTCGTTCTCGTCAGCGGGAAGGCGAAGATTTCCGTCGATGGCGAAGACTTCGGCGAACTCGGCGAGCGCATGACGCCCTTCGAGGGCCAGCCCTACGCCGTCTATGTGCCGAAGGGAAGCCGGTGGCAGGCGGAAGCAACGGCGGACCTCGATCTTGCCGTTTGCTCGGCGCCCGGTGGCGAGGGCTTCAAGGCGAAAGTCATCCGCCCCGGCACGCATCCGCAGATGAAGCGCGGCAAGGGCACCAACACCCGTTATGTCACCAATATCATGCCGGAGGACGACGGATCGGCGCAGTCTCTGCTCGTTGTCGAAGTGATCACGCCGGGCGGGCACACCTCGTCCTACCCGCCGCACAAGCATGATCAGGACGACCTGCCGGCTGAAAGCTATCTCGAGGAAACCTATTACCACCGCCTCAACCCGCCGCAGGGCTTTGCGATGCAGCGCGTCTACACGGACGATCGCTCGCTCGACGAAACTATGGCGGTGGAAGACGGCGACGTGACCCTCGTTCCGAAGGGCTACCACCCGGTCGCGGCCGTCCATGGCTACGACGTCTACTATTTGAACGTCATGGCGGGTCCAAAGCGGATCTGGAAGTTCCATAACGCCAAGGAACATGAGTGGCTGTTCACGGGCATCTGAGGAGAAACACTGGACGTTTGCCCCGGCTGGTCTATCGTAACCCCTCTACAGCGCCGCGCGACTTATCAGACGCGCAAAGGACGCTGTAGCACTTTGATTTGCTGCATGTTCCTATCCTTAAATCGGCTACGATTTAAGGATCCATGCAGTAGCAAAAATCGTGCGAGGAGCGGCCGATGCGGATCGATGGTCAATGCCATTGCGGCCATGTCACCTACGAGGCGGAGATCGACCCGGACGACGTGTCGATCTGCCATTGCACCGATTGCCAGCAACTGACAGGCTCCGCCTATCGCGTCACCGCGAGCACGCCGCGGGCGTCCTTCCGTCTGACGGGCGCCGAGCCGAAGCTTTATATCAAGATCGCCGAGAACGGACGAAAGCGCCTGCAGTTCTTCTGCCCTGAATGCGGCTCGCCGATCTACACGACGGGTACGGACGAAGACGCCGAGGAGATCGGCATCCGCCTTGGCACGATCAACCAGCGGCGCGAGCTTCAACCGCGGTCGCAGATCTGGTGCTCGTCCGCCCTGCCCTGGATCGGGGACGTTGGCAAACTACCAGGCAAGCCGCGGGACTAGAGGCATGACGAAGGGCCAGTTCAGAATGCTGCGTCGCCGGATCGCCGGCGTGGATGCGGTCGAAGCGTCTACGCGCCACAGCTTCCCGCGCCACACGCATGATCATTTCGGCATCGGCCTCATCTATCAGGGGGCGCAAAGGTCCCTGAGCGGACGCGGCCTGGTGGAGGCCGAGCGCGGCGATGTGATCACCGTCAACCCCGGCGAGGTCCATGATGGCACGCCGATTGGCGATGCCGGTCGCTCCTGGCGGATGCTCTATCTCGATCCGGCGATCGTCGAAACCGCCGTCAGCGATATCAGCGAGGGCGGACGACGAATGTGCGAATTTGCCGACCCGGTCATCCGGAATGCCGCCCTTGCTGCTCATTTCCACGAACTCTTCGTAATCGCGACCACCTCGGAAGGTGGCGACGCGCCCCTTCGCTGGGACGAGTTCGTTCTGACGCTTGTTGCCGAGGTGATGCAACTCGTTCCGCGCGACGCATGCAAGGTGCCGGAATCGATCACTGCAGCGCGCAGCCTGATCGATGACGACCCGTTGGCTGCCATCACACTGGCTGATCTGGCGCGCGAAAGCAGGCTCAGTCGATTCCAGCTGGTGCGGCGATTTGCGAAGGCGACCGGCCTCACGCCCCACGCCTATCTCGTTCAGCGGCGGATCGACATCGTCCGGCGCCTGATCGCCGAAGGCACCTCGCTCGCAGAAGCGGCAATCGCCGGCGGTTTCGCCGACCAGAGCCACATGACGCGCGTCTTCGTGCGCACCTACGGCGTTTCGCCGGGCGCCTATGTCGCAGCCTTGGGCTGATACCTGCAATTCCGTTCAAGACCGCCGATCGTCGATCGGGTTTTCTGCAGCCCTCACACGCAGGGATTGGCGGTCATGTCGAGGCAATTTCAGGGCTATATCTATCTGTCGCTCGCGATGGCACTCGTTGGCAGCACGGTTATCGCGAGCAAGGTCATAGCGTCCGGACTGCCGCCGTTCACGGCGACGGCCTTGCGCTTCGCGCTT
Organism: Sinorhizobium chiapasense; assembly: GCF_036488675.1. Lineage (NCBI taxonomy): Bacteria > Pseudomonadati > Pseudomonadota > Alphaproteobacteria > Hyphomicrobiales > Rhizobiaceae > Sinorhizobium > Sinorhizobium chiapasense. Next base: position 4,316,796 of record NZ_CP133148.1, on the reverse strand, counting down.
GCCTTTCCGCTCTTCCTCATGCTGATGCGCGCGACGGCGACGACATGGCCGAGCCTGCAACGGCGCGAATGGTTCATCCTGTTCATCCAGGCGGGTGCCGGCAGCGTCGGATATACGACGCTCCTGATTTCCGGCCTGCGGCTGACGCCAGCCGCCGATGCCGGCGTCATCATCGGCACGCTCCCTATCGTTTCGGCAGCGATTGCCATTATCGTTCTCGGCGAACGGCCGGATCGTTCGATCCTGCTGGCGATCACCCTCGCCGCCGCAGGCGTCCTTTCGATCGTTTTCCGGGCCGATAGCGGTGGCACCCATTCGCTCCTCGGCAACATCCTGGTGTTTGGCGCCGTCATCTGCGAAGGCCTGTTCATCCTCATCAACAAGCGGCTGACCACGGCGATTTCGCCCCTCGCCCTGTCGACGCTGATGGCCGGCCTGGGGGTCGCTATCTCAGCACCGATTGCCTTGCTCGAACTGCCGCAGGCAGCTGCGGTAACCACGCAATCGATCACCGCAGTCGTCTACTACGCGCTTGTACCGACAATCGGCGGTTTCCTGCTCTGGTACGCGGGGCTGGCGAAAGTGAGCGGCACGGAGGCCTCGGTCTTCACGGCGCTTGCCCCTGTCTCGGCCGTTCTCCTTGCCTTTGCCATGCTTGGGGAGCCAATTTCCGCCAATCAGCTGATCGGCATCGCCTGCGTGCTCGCCGCCGTCCTGAGTCTGGCGCTTCGGTTGCCGAGCGCGCATCGAAACCGCTCGGAAGCTGGATGAGGCAACCTGCATTCCCGAAACGCCGTTCACACCAGAGAGGCAGCAACGATGTATTTCCGCCATGCAAACGACATCTGGAGAAATTTTCCCGAACTTTCCGCCGGAATTCTTCACGCCGAAGGCATCCACCGCGACGTCTCCATAGATGCGCGCCTTGCCGGCTTCGAGGCCGCGGCGAAAGCGCGGCTCGCAGCAAGCTCGGAGGGTGAATTTCCGGAGATCCAGGCCTGGCGTCGCGCCTTCTCGCGCATGGGTTTGAAGCCGACGCAGTATCGTTCGGCCTCCGAGGCACTGCTCCGGCGTTTCCGGAAGGAGGGATCCCTGCCACGGATCCATCCGCTGATCGATCTTTGCAACGCAGCATCGCTCGCATTTGCCATTCCGATCGCTGTCTTCGATCTCTCCAGGGTAGCCGGTCATCTCGAGGTCCGTTACGCCTCCGGCAACGAGATCTACACGACGTTTTCCGGCGAAACGGAATACCCCGAGCCGCAGGAAGTGATTTTCGCGGATGAAGAAGGGCGAGCGCATGCGCGCCGCTGGACCAACCGCCAGAGCGGTTTTTCGGCGGTCGGTAGCAAGACGACGGCCGTGCTGATCGTTGCGGAGGCGCTGCATTCAAGCGCCGAGACAGACGTAAGCCGGCTCGTCCATGAACTGGCGGGAGCGATGGGCGCAAGCTGGGCCGTCACTCCGCGGAGCGCGGTGTTGGATCAGTCGGCCCCGCGCTTCGATATTTGAGGCCATGGCGCACCTGCGTCCCCAAAGCGACTCGACGTGCGCGCGACGGGCCGAAATCCTTTGACGACGCAAAACCGAGCCCAATATCATCCGCACGGAACCAGAATGCGAGATGACAGCCGCGATGCCCGACGAACGCGCCACGCCATGGCTTCTGGACCTCAAGCAGGCGCTTCTCGATCGGGGCGGGCTCGAGGAAATCTTTCGCCACGTCCGTAATCTGGTTGTCGCGACTCTGGTCATCGCCGCCGGCCTGCACGCCGTCGAGAATCCCGACATCATCGATGTCAAGGGGCTGTTGAGTATCCCGGTCGCCGGCTACTTCGTCTTCTCGATCGGGATTGCGCTGTTTTTCCTCAACTTCGCGGACGGACTTCATCGGCTTGGGAAGATCAAGCGGCACGTCGCCCTGCAGCTGCTGCTGGTGGTCGTCTACGTGTTGATCACCATCCGTGTCGCCCAGCTAATCCTGGCACTCCGGATGACGCCGTCGTAGCCGGCGGTTGCGCGCGCCGGCTACGATCTTCGCGTGGATCGATCACGCCGCCTTGGCGACGTGATATTCCTTGATCGCCACCATCCTGATCGCCGGATAGCGTTCCGCCTCGTAGCGCAGCGAGAAGCTATCCTGCGCCATGAACACAGGATCGCCATCGAGATCGCGGGCGATGTCGCCGCGGCGGGCGGTGATGAACTTGTCGAGCTCACCCGGATGATCGGCGGAAATCCAGCGGCAGACGGAGAAGCGTGACATCTCGAAGGAGACCGGCAGGCCGTATTCCGCCTGCAGCCGCTCCTTCAGGACGTCGAGCTGCAGCGCGCCGACGACGCCGACGATTGCCGGCGAGCCGTCGTCCGGCGAAAAGAGCTGCACGACGCCCTCCTCCGCCATCTGTTGCAGCGCTTCCTTGAGCTTCTTCGCCTTCATCGCGTCCTCAAGCCGGACGCGGCGGAGAATTTCCGGTGCGAAGTTCGGGACGCCCTGGAAGACGAGCGGCTCACCTTCGGTGAGCGTATCGCCGATGCGGAGCGTTCCGTGGTTCGGGATGCCGACGACGTCGCCGGCAAAGGCGGTGTCGGCGAGCTGGCGCTGCGAGGCGAAGAAGAACTGCGGTGCCGACAGTCCCATCTGCTTGCCGGTGCGCGAGAGCCGCGCCTTCATGCCGCGCTCGAGCTTGCCCGAGCAGACACGGACGAAGGCGATGCGGTCACGATGGTTCGGATCCATGTTCGCCTGGATCTTGAAGACGAAGGCCGTCATCTTCTCGTCCGTCGCCTCGACGGTGCGGATATCGGCGACCTGGGCGCGCGGCGCCGGCGCGAACTCGCTGAGCGCGTTGATAAGGTCACGCACACCAAAATTCCTGAGCGCCGAACCGAAGAATACCGGCGTCAGATGACCCTCGAGGAAGGCCTTGTGATCGAACGGCTTGCAGGCCTCGATCGCCAACGTCGTTTCTTCGATGAAGGCGTCACGCTCGTTTTCCGGCAGGCGATGGGAAGCCATTTCCGGGTCGTTGACCTTGGTCAGCCGTTCCTGCGTGTCGGCGCCGCGCACCTCATTGGTGGCGAGGTGATAGGTGCCGCAGAAGGTCTTCGAGCGGCCGATCGGCCAGGTGACCGGGGCGCAGTCGAGCGCCAGCTTGTGCTCGACCTCGTCGAGGATCTCGAAGGGATCGCGGCTCTCGCGGTCCATCTTGTTGACGAAGGTGATGATCGGAATGTCGCGCAGGCGGCAAACCTCGAAGAGTTTCAGCGTGCGCGGCTCGATGCCCTTGGCGGCATCGATCACCATGACGGCCGCATCCACCGCCGTCAGCGTGCGATAGGTGTCGTCGGCGAAGTCCTCGTGGCCGGGCGTGTCGAGTAGGTTGAAGACGGTGTCATCATATTCGAAGGTCATCACCGAGGTGACGACCGAGATGCCGCGTTCGCGCTCGATCTTCATCCAGTCCGAGCGGGTCTGGATGCGGTCCTTCTTCGCCTTGACCTCGCCTGCGAGCTGAATTGCGCCGCCGAAGAGGAGGAGCTTTTCGGTGAGCGTTGTTTTACCGGCGTCCGGGTGCGAAATGATCGCAAATGTGCGGCGGCGGGAAACCGCCTCGGCAATGCTTTCGGCCATTTTCGAGTATCCTGTGAGTTGCGGCGTCTTTACAGGCTCGCAGTCCAATATGCAATTGACTGCGACAAGACCGCTGGCGCTTATGACGGAATGACCATGCACCCACTTGAAAACCGCCCTGTCCTCGCTCTTGTCCGCCTGCCGCATGCGCAGGATCTTGACCTGCCCGCCTATGAGACGGCGGGGGCCGCAGGCATCGACTTGCGCGCGGCCGTTCGCGCGGGCGACCCAATAACGATCAAGCCGGGCGCGCGCGCCCTGGTCCCGACGGGGTTCGTCTTCGAGGTTCCTTTTGGCTACGAAGGCCAGGTGCGGCCGCGCTCGGGTCTAGCCTTCAAGCACGGCATCACTTGCCTCAACACGCCGGGAACGATCGACAGCGACTATCGCGGCGAGGTGAAGGTGCTGCTCATCAATCTTGGCGAGGAGGATTTCGTCATCGAGCGCAGCATGCGCATCGCCCAGATGGTGATCGCACCGGTGACACAGGTGGCGATCCGCGAGGCGGACGGGACGAGCACGACAGCGCGCGGCTCCGGCGGCTTCGGCTCTACCGGATCCAAGTAGCGCGTGTCGCCCAAAAGTGTTCAGCGGTTTTGAGATAGCGGCATGCCCAAAACAAGAATCTAAAGCGGTGGCAGACGCCGCTTGACCGGCGTCGACTTGACGATCGAGGTGTTGGTCTGTGCCTTTTCGGCGATGCGGTCGAGGATCGTGTCGAGTTCGCCCATGTCCCGCACGAGCATCTTGGCGATGAAGCAGTCGTCGCCGGTGATCTTGTCGCATTCAACAATCTCCGGCGTTTCCTGAATGAGCTTTTCGACGATGTGCAGCATGCCGGGCATCGGCCGGACGCGCACGACCGCCTGCAACGGATAACCAAGTCGCGCCGGATTGACGGAGACGGTGAAGCCATTGATGACGCCGCGTTCCTCGAGCTTGCGCAGCCTGTCTGCCGCGCTCGGCGAGGAAAGACCCGCCTCCTGCGCGAGTTCCTTCAGAGATACACGGGCATTGGCCGCGAGAATCTCGAGAATGCGGCAATCGACATCATCCAGCATCACGGCAGCCCCGATAAGATAGAATAGCAAGTTCGCCTTCCATAATTAGGCATCGTACCCCGTTCTCCTTCCTGCATCCATATAAAATCGCCCAACAGCCGATTATTGTTGTGCGATCAGAAAAGGAGACCGGCCATGGACGGAGAACTGAAGCGCGGAAGCGTTGAGATGACGGCGGCAATGCTGATCTCGGGGACAATCGGCTGGTTCGTTCTGATGTCCGGCCAGCCGGTCACAGGTGTTGTATTCTGGCGTTGCGTCTTCGGGGCGCTAACGCTGATCGTTCTCGCGGCAATGCTCGGGCTCATTGACTTTCGCCACCTGAAGCCGCGCGTCGTCGTCCTTTCCACGCTTGGCGGCGTGGCTATCGTCGTCAATTGGCTGCTGCTTTTTGCCGCCTATTCGCGCGCGTCGATCTCGATCGCGACGATGGTCTACAACACGCAGCCCTTCATGCTGCTCGGCCTCGGCGCGCTGTTTCTGGGGGAGCGGATCACCATCACGAAGCTTTTCTGGCTTTCGGTCTCCTTCGCGGGAATGATGGCGATCGTCTCCGCCAAGCCTGGCGGTGGCTTCGATCCCGACCATTATCTGGCCGGCATCGCCCTTGCGATCGGCGCGGCCTTCTTCTACGCCGTCGCCGCGCTCGTCACCAAGCTTCTCACCGGCACGCCGCCGCATCTAATCGCACTCATCCAGGTGATCACCGGGACGATCATGCTCGCGCCCTTCGCGCTCTCCGCACCGCTGCCGCAGGGCGCGTGGCAATGGACGTTGCTCGTCGCCGTCGGCGTGGTTCATACTGGCATCATGTATATTCTGCTCTACGGAGCGATCCAGCGGCTGCCGACTCATATGACCGGTGCGCTCTCCTTCATCTATCCGATCGCCGCGATCCTCGTCGATCGCGTCGCTTTCGGCCACGAATTGCAGGCGATACAGATCGCCGGGTCGGCGGCGATCCTCTTGGCCGCGGCCGGCATGAATCTCGGCTGGAAGCTTCGGTTGATCCCGCTTGCCAAACGCGCAATCAGACCGAGCGCGTGACCATCAGGCGCTCGGCAGCCTCGTCCGCATGCACCGCTCCATTGTGGCGCTCGATGCATTCTGCGACGAGCGCTTGCAGGCGCCACAGATTGCGGTCCCGGATGCCCCTGGCCTCGAGATGCGTCACGGTGTTGAGCAGATACTCCGCCCCCGAGCCGACATGACCGCAGGCGCAAGCCAGCACTTCCGCGACGGCTTCGAGGGAGAGAGGTCCGGCATAGAGCGGCGAAGCGCGGTTCATGACGAAGGCCAGGGCCGACACCGGGCCGGAGTCCGTCTCGACCTTGATCCAGCGCGGCATGCTGTTGGGCGGTTTATAGGTGAATTCGCGCCGGAAAAGCCTTCCGAATTGCCCCTCGAGGTCATCGTCCGGCAATTCGTAGAGCACGCCTCGGCATTGTCCCCCGCGATCGAGCGCCATCATGAGGCCCGGCTGTTCGGGCGTTCCCCGGAAGCGGATCATTCGGAAGCAGAAGGAGCGATGCCAGCCCCGGGCAACGCCTACCGTTTCGCCGACATGTTCGATCTCCGGTTTCCAGATCAGCGATCCGTAGGCGAAGAGCATCGTTCGCGACCCCGGAGCCGGATGGCTCCTTATCATCCGCGCCACCCATTCGTCGTAGTCCGCGTCGCTGTGGAGGACCGCGCCCGGCCCCGGCCCCCCGTCGGTAACCGCCCGATGAACCTTCGCGACGTGGGCCGGGGTCAAGCTGAGTGATCTTGGTTTGCGGGGCACGGTCATCACCTCCGGGCCATGCCTACTGCATGTTTCCTGAAATCCTACCGATTTGAGGATAAGAACATGGAGCGATTAAAAGTGCTACAGCGCGCGTCTGAAAGATCGCGCGCGAGGTACCCGGAACCAAGTTGTGGCCTGCACGCCTCGCTTTATCGGCGCGCCTCCGCCGCCATGGTGACTGCAAGGCTCGCAAGCACGGTGCTCATCAGCCAGCACTGCATGAGCATGAAGAGCGGCCGGCCGGCAAGGAAGGCGGCAATCGAGCCCGCCGTCACCGCGATCAAGGCGTTGACGGTGACGCTGATCATGATCTGCAGACTGCCAAAGACGAGCGACTGGAGAAGCACATCGCCCTGTTCGGGACGGATGAATTGCGGCAGCAGCGACAGGTAGAGAACCGCCACCTTCGGGTTGAGCAGGTTGGTGACAAGCCCCATCAGCAAGAGCTTGCGCGGCCCGTCCTTCGGCAGGTCGCGCACCTGGAAGAGCGAACGGCCGCCGGGCCGGACCGCCTGCCAGGCGAGATAAAGCAGGTAAAGCGCTCCGGCAAAACGCAATGCGTCATAGGCGAAAGGAACCGCCAGCAGCAATGCGGTGATGCCAAGCGCGGCGAAGACCATGTAAAAGACGAAACCGAGCGCGACGCCGCCCAGCGAGATGAGGCCCGCCGCCGGTCCCTGGCAGATGGAGCGGGAGATCAGGTAGATCATGTTCGGCCCAGGTGTGAGCACCATGCCGAGCGCGATCAGGGCAAAGCCGACAAGGTGCTGAGTTTCGGGCATGGAGCATGGCCTTCCGCGATTTTTCCGGAAGGTGCACGGCTCCCCGGATCGGAGCAACGCGGTTCTTGTCACCCGATCAATTTTCTCACGAGAAGCCTCGCCGTCGGGTCAAGCCGGGTTCTCCTTCGGCACGCTTTGCGTTAAACAAACCACCCGTTCAGGAGGAAAGACATCGTGACACTCGCGGCCCTTGTCGCCTATAGCGGCGCCCTCTTCATCGCAGCGGCCATTCCTGGCCCCGGCATAACGGCGCTGGTTGCGCGGGCACTCGGCTCCGGATTTCGCGAAACTTTCTTCATGGGCCTGGGACTCATTCTTGGCGACATGACCTATCTGACGGCCGTGGTGCTCGGGCTCGCCTTCGTCGCCCAGACCTTCACCACGGTCTTTCTGATCGTGAAGATCGCCGGTGCACTCTATCTCGGGCACATCGCCTGGAAGCTCTGGACCGCCGGCCTTTTGTCGCAGGATATACAGGCGAAAAAGTCGGCGAGCGCGGCGATGTCTTTCCTGTCGGGGCTGATGGTGACGCTCGGCAATCCCAAGACGATGCTGTTCTATGTTGCGCTCGTGCCGACGCTGATCGATCTCGCCGCAATCGGCCCCGAGGATTACAGCCTGCTGCTGGCGGCAACATTCCTTGTCCTTCTCGCGGTGCTGCTGCCCTATATGCTGCTCGCGGCCCGCGCCAGTTCGCTTCTGAAACAGCCGAAGACACTCAAGGCCCTGAACCGGGCCGCAGCCGGCATCCTCGCCGGGACGGCGGCCTATATCGCGACCCGGGCGAGCTGAAAAAAGATTCTCAAACCGGCGGTTTCGCAATCGTTTTTTCCTTCGGGTGGGCCTGACCCTGGGCGTTCGCGCTCTGGAAGGGAACGGGCATTGTTCCTATTCTCGCGGTAACCAATGAAGGGAGAAACGAAATGCCTGAAGTGCGCAAGCCCGGCCGCGGCCGCGTCTTTTCCTCGATCACTGAGACGATCGGCGACACTCCCATCGTGCGCCTGGACAAGCTCGCAAAAGAGAAGGGCGTAAAGGCGAACCTCCTCGCCAAGCTTGAATTCTTCAATCCGATCGCCTCGGTCAAGGACCGTATCGGCGTCTCTATGATCGAGGCGCTCGAGGCGCAGGGCAAGATCGCGCCTGGCCGCACGACGCTGATCGAGCCGACCTCGGGCAATACCGGCATCGCGCTCGCCTTCGTTGCGGCCGCCAAAGGCTATAAACTGATCCTCACGATGCCCGAGACGATGTCGGTCGAGCGGCGCAAGATGCTCTATCTGCTTGGCGCGGAGCTCGTTCTGACGGAAGGCGCCAAGGGCATGAAGGGAGCGATCGCCAAGGCGCAGGAGCTCACCGAGACGCTTCCCGACGCGGTCATTCCGCAGCAGTTCGAAAATCCGGCCAATCCGGAGATCCACCGCAAGACGACGGCCGAGGAAATCTGGAACGACACCGAAGGCGGCGTCGATATCCTGGTCTCGGGCATCGGCACGGGCGGCACGATTACAGGTGCCGGCCAGGTCCTGAAGACGCGCAAGCCGTCGGTCAAGGTCATCGCCGTGGAGCCTGAAGAGTCCCCTGTGCTTTCCGGTGGCGAACCCGGTCCGCACAAGATCCAAGGCATCGGCGCCGGCTTCGCGCCGGCGATCCTCGACACGACGATCTACGACGAGGTGATTACCGTGAATGCGGGCGAGGCCGTGGAAGCCGCGCGCCTCGTCGCCAGGCTCGAAGGCGTGCCGGTCGGCATCTCCGCCGGTGCTGCGCTCCAGGCCGCAATTGAAGTGGGCCTGCGCGACGAGAACGCCGGCAAAAACATTGTCGTGATCATTCCCTCGTTTGCGGAGCGCTATCTTTCGACGGTGCTGTTCGAGGGACTGGGCGGTTAAACCGCACTTGGCCAAAGGGCGCCTTCGGGCGCCCTCTCGTTTTCGCGGGACGCTTCCCTTCACGGATGATTCGGTGAAGCACATCGACGGTGCGCGGCCTGCCTCTTCATCTTATGGCGAGATGCCATGGGGCGCGGCATTCTTGCGCACGACCGTCAACGTCCATGAAATGGCAAATGCGGCTCAAGCTCCATCTGCCACCCGTTGCGGATATCAGTCAAAACGTACCGCGGTCGTGTTTGCGCCGCATATGAGGACGCAGACTTTCTCGCCTGGTGCCGGCGTGTATTTTCCGCTCAACAGGGCCGCGAAGGCCGTTGCGCCTCCCGGTTCGGCGACGATCCTTATCGTGTCCCACAATAACACTTGCGCCTGTTTGATTTCGTTGTCGCTGACGAGGATCGAACGATCGACGTAAGATTGGGCGAAGGGAAACATCAGGGCGCCGACCCGTTTTGGCGCCAGGGAATCGGCGGCAATTCCGTCGGCGGGAGCATCGACGGGCCGGCCGGCGTCAAGCGCCATATGCAGTGTCGGCGAGCCTTCAGGCTCCACCGCGATGATTCGCTTCAGACCGGTGAACCAGGCTGCTATGCCGCCGATCAATCCGCCTCCGCCGACGGCAACCATCAACGTGTCGATCTCCGGCAGGTCCTGTTCTATCTCCAAGCCAAGGGTCCCCTGACCAATCAGGGTCTCAGCCTGGTCGTAGGCGTGGATGCTAAGCGCGCCCGTCTCTTTGACGAAGATCTCGCTTGCCGAAAGGGCATCGGCATAGCGCTCGCCCCCGATCACCAGTTTTGCACCGTAGCTTCGGATCCGATCTGCTTTGGCGGGTGAGGTCACACTTGGCACGAATATCGTCGCCGGAACGCCCAGGCGGTTCGCCGCATAGGCGACGGCGGCACCATGATTGCCACCCGATGCGGCGACAACGCCGGCCGGCGGCACGGGTCGTCCGATCAGGTTGGTGAACGCGCCACGCGCCTTGAACGATCCGGAATGCTGCAAACATTCAAGCTTGAGTGCAACAGGCAGGGGCGCTCGGCCGAAATCCGTCATGTCGATGCGAAGAACAGGCGTGCGCCGAATGTAGGGACGGATCAGAGCTTCCGCCTCCCGGATGTGCGTCTGTGAAATCTGCGTATCAGCTATCATGGAAAACTCCCGGCCATTGACTTTAATTCGTAACTTAGCAAACTAACGAAATGCAAGAGGTCGATATCATCAAAGCGCTCGCCAACGAAAGGCGACTTCGGATTCTCGCCTGGCTCAAAGAGCCGCTGGTCCATTTCCCGCCGCAGGTGGATGGAGATCTCATCGAGGACGGCGTCTGCGCCGTATTGATTGCGGACAAACTCGCCATTTCCGCGGCGACCTTGAGCGAACACATGCGCGTCCTGTCTCAGGCCGGACTCGTGCGTTCGAAGCGGATCAAGCAGTGGGTCTTCTACAAACGTGACGAGGCGCGAATCCGGGCGGCGAAAACGCTGATCCAGGAGAGATTGTGACCGGCGCAGGGCGAGTCGTCGAACGAATTGATGCTTGGGTGTGCCAGAGCATTCCGCTTTCAAGCGGAATCACTGATGCTTTAGAATCAAAGTGCTAGAGCGTCCTTTGTGCGTTCACTTGAACGCACGGCGCTCTAAGCGGTCCCGGCTACGACGCTCCGGTGATCAGGCTTTCGCTCCGCTTCGGTTTGCTCCGGCGCGCTCCGTTTTTTCTGCACCAGATGACGCTACGCCGCCGCCGGCAATCGCTCTCCGGCGATGCGATAGGAAATGGCTTCGGCAAGATGGATGCGGCCAACGGTCGGCGCTTCGTCGAGATCGGCAAGCGTGCGGGCCACCTTCAGCACCCGATGATAACCGCGCGCCGAGAACTTCATCTTCTCTGCCGCATCCCTCAAGAGCTGCAAACCCGTGGCATCCGGTTCCGCGATCTTCTCAATCATCGCAGTCGAACAGCGGGCATTGTTCGTCAGCTCAGGATTGCCGAGCGCGGCGAAGCGGTCCGCCTGCAGCGCGCGGGCGCGGGCGACACGCTTGGCAACCACTGCACTCGGTTCGGCTGAAACGGGGCGGAGGAGGTCGGCGGCACTAACGGCCGGGACGTCGATGCGGATGTCGATGCGGTCCATCAGGGGACCGGAAATCCGCGCCTGATAGTCGGCCATGCAGCGCGGGCCGCGGGCGCATGTGCGCCCCGGTTCGCCCGCCATGCCACACCGGCACGGATTCATCGCCGCGACGAGCTGGATCGCCGCCGGATAGCTGACACGGTGGTTCGCGCGCGCGATGATGCATTCGGCGGTTTCGAGCGGCTGGCGCAGCGCGTCGAGAACCTGCGGCGAAAACTCCGGAAACTCATCGAGAAAGAGCACGCCGTGGTGGGCAAGCGACGCCTCACCAGGCTTCGCCCTCAGCCCGCCGCCGATCAGCGCGGCCATGGTGGCCGAATGGTGCGGCGCGCGAAACGGCCGCCGGTCGGAAAGTTTGCCGCCCGGCAACTGACCGGCGATCGAATGGACCATCGAAACTTCGAGCAATTCCGCCGGGGAGAGTGGCGGGAGGATCGACGGCAGTCGCGCGGCTAGCATCGACTTGCCGGATCCTGGCGGACCCACCATAAGCAGATTGTGGTTGCCAGCGGCCGCCACCTCGAGCGCCCGCTTGGCGCTTTCCTGGCCCTTGATGTCGGCGAGATCGGGCAGGTTGGCGGCAGCGGCCCGGATGGCGGGCTCGGGACGCGAAATCACCTGCGTGCCGCGAAAGTGATTGGCGATGGCGATCAGGCTGCGCGGCGCGAGGATGTCGATCTCCGACCCGGCCCAGGCCGCTTCCGGGCCGCTTTCTGCCGGGCAGATCAGGCCCTTGCCAAGCGCGTTGGCGCCGATTGCGGCAGGCAGCGCGCCGGCGACGGCGGCAATGGTGCCGTCCAGATTGAGTTCGCCGATGACGACGTAGCCGGTGAGCGCATCCGCCGGAACGGCACCGAGCGCCGCCATCAGCCCGAGGGCGATGGCGAGGTCGAAATGGCTGCCTTCCTTCGGCAGGTCGGCCGGCGCCAGATTGACCGTGACCCGTTTTGCCGGCAGCGCCAGCCCGGACGCATGCAGCGCCGCCTGGACACGCTCTCGGCTTTCGGCGACCGCCTTGTCCGGCAGGCCGACGATCTGCATGCCGACCTTGCCGGGTGCGACCATCACCTGCACATCGACCGGCACGCCTTCGATCCCCTGGAATGCAATCGTGCTGACACGCGCGACCATGATGCCCCCTCGTCACGGCGACCGCATTTGCGCCGCCACAACCGCCGCCGGTTGCAGCATCAAATCTTGCACGGACTGCGCTCAAAAACAAGAACAATAATAGAACAAACGCGTGACAAGGCTTTTAGAGGAGCGCAGCGGGATGCGCTTCTCCTTGACTGCGTCATCGTCACGCGTTCTGGACGCTATTCGAAGCCCTCGACGACACAGGTGATGAGGTCGTGGTCGGACAGCGGCCGGCCCGAAGGATCGAGGGAAGGAATGATGTGGCTTTCGCCGATCCTTAGACCGCGCGAGAGAAACCAGTCGTATTTCATTGCCCGCTTCGGCCGGCGCGTGATGAGGCTCGGGCGCGTGGTCATGCGATCAATCGGACCACCGTGGCGCGTAAAGCCCCGCGCGGCGCTTATCGCAAACAGCCCTTCGGCCTCGAAATCGCCGCCGGCGTGATTGCCGGTATTGAGATCGCCGCCGATGAGGGTTGGGAGACCCGGAAAGGCCGCATCCAGCGCATCGATCAGTTCCTTGGCCTGCCGCTCGCGGTAGGCGGGCTTAGCCGCGCTTTCGAGATGAGTGGAAACGGCCACGAAAGGGCCGACTGTGGTCTCGATCACGGCGCCGATAGCAAGGCGCTCGCCGACGCGCGGCTGGTCGCCGCCGTCCATGAACCACGGCCTCTCGCCCCAGAGCCGCAACATGAAGGGGCGGGCAAGCGGAACGGCCGCTAGCAGCGCGTTGCCGTGGAAGCCCTTCTCGTTGAAGTCGTCCTTGCAGAATTCGCGCTCGCTCTCGGAGCCCAGTCCGAGTTCGATGAATTCGACGCCATAGGCATATTGCATGCCGAGGGTGGCCGCGATCTCTGCCGTCGGATGCCGCTGGCCGGTGCGCGCCATGCCGTTGTCCATCTCCGAAAGCAGAACAAGCGAGGCGCCGGTGGCGCCGAGGTGAGCGGCGCTCTCCTTGGCGAACAGGCAGCGTTCAAGATTCCATGCCGCGACGGCGACCGGAAAGGCAAGCGCCCGTTGGACGGGCGGCGCACCGCCGATCTCAACCGTGTTCATCGCCTCGAGCCTTCCCATGATGGCGTCGTGGGCGGCAACGGTACGCTCGGTCCGGGCAAAACCCGGACGCGCCTCCTGCGGAGGTGCTGCAAGCCTTGCTGCGGTCGTTTCAATCACAATGCCGGCTCCAGGCTTACGGTTCGCGCGGTGGCCGATGCGGTGCCCGCTGCCGATTTCGGTCCGCCGATCCTCCTGCCGTCGTCCGGCGCGAAGAAATGCAAGCGCTCGGGCGCGATGGTAATGGCGAGACCGTCCGAGAGCGGCGTCTCCGGCGCAAGCGCGACAGTGACAACATGATCGTCGATTGCGCCGTGAACGAGGCGTTGCGCTCCCAGTTCCTCGACGTATTCGACTCGGAAGGGAAGAGCCTGCTCGCCAACGCTTGCGAGACGCAGATCCTCCGCACGCAAGCCGACGGTTACCGGTCCGCTCGCGGGCGCCCAGTCGCCGAGGTCGATCGACTGCGCGCCGATATTGAGCCGGCCGCCGTCGAGGGTACCTTTGACGAGATTCATCGCCGGCGAGCCGATGAAGCTCGCGACGAAGGTCGAGGCCGGTGTGTGATAGACGTCGAGCGGGCGGCCGATCTGTTCGATCCAGCCACCGTTCAAGACGACGAGGCGATCGGCGAGCGTCATCGCCTCGAGTTGGTCGTGGGTGACGTAGAGCGAGGTCGTGCCGAGCCGCTTCTGCAATCGCTTGATCTCGCCGCGCATGGAAACCCGGAGCTTGGCATCGAGGTTCGACAGCGGTTCGTCAAAGAGGAAGGCGGCGGGCTTGCGGACGATTGCGCGCCCCATCGCGACGCGCTGGCGTTGACCGCCGGAAAGCGCCCGCGGCTTGCGGTCGAGATAAGGCTCGATCTCGAGCATGCGCGCTGCCTCGGCGACGCGCGCATCGATCTCGGCCTTCGGCGTTTTCCGGTTCTTCAGGCCATAGGCGAGGTTTTCGTAGACCGTCATGTGCGGATAGAGCGCATAGTTCTGGAAGACCATGGCGATGTCGCGTTCGGCGGGCTCGATGGCATTCACGACGCGGCCGCCAATCGACACGGTGCCGGCACTGATCGTCTCGAGTCCCGCGACCATGCGCAACAGCGTGGACTTGCCGCAGCCGGACGGGCCGACGAGCACGATGAACTCGCCGTCGGCAATATCGATCGAGACGGATTTCACCGCCTCGACGCCGCCGGCATAGATCTTGCGGACGTCGCTGATTTCGATAGCAGCCATGTCACTTCTCCGTTTCGGTGAGGCCCCGGATGAAGAGGCGCTGCATGAGGATGACGACGAAAACGGGCGGCAGCATCGCAAGGATCGCGCCGGCCATGACCAAATGCCATTGGACCTCGCCGTCCTGGACGGCGACCATGCGCTTCAGCCCCATCATCAGCGTGTAGTAGCCGGGATCGGTGGTGACCAGCAGCGGCCAGAGATACTGGATCCACCCGTAAATGAAGAGGATGACGCAGAGCGCGGCGATATTGGTGCGGCTCAAGGGCAACAGGATGTCGCGGAAGAATTTGAGCGGGCCCGACCCATCGACGCGCGCGGCCTCCATGAGCTCGTCCGGCACCGTCATGAAGAATTGCCGGAAGAGGAAGGTGGCGGTCGCCGAAGCGATCAGCGGCACCGTGAGACCAGGATAAGAATTCAGCATGCCGAGGTCGGCCACCACCTTGTAGGTCGGAATGATGCGTACCTCGACCGGAAGCATCAGCGTGATAAAGATGATCCAGAAGGCAAGAAGCCGGAAGCGAAAGCGGAAATAGACGATGGCGAAGGCCGAGAGGATCGAAATCGCGATCTTGCCGAAGGTGATGATCAACGCCATGCCGAGCGAGTTCAGCGCCATCAGCGTGTAGGACGGCAGGCCGTTGGCGGCAGAGCTGGCGCTCAGCACTTGTGTGTAGTTCTCGATCAGGTGGCCGCCTGGCAGGAGCGGGATCATGCCGCCGACCAGCACTTCGCGTGTGTGGGTGGACGCGATGAAGGCGACATAGACAGGAAAGGCAACGATCACGACGCCCGCGATCAGGACCAGATGCGTCAGGAAGGTGAGAAACGGGCGGTTTTCGACCATCGCATCGCCTCAATATTGCACGCGCCGCTCGACATAGCGGAACTGGATGACGGTGAGCACCACCACGATCAACATGAGAACGACCGACTGGGCCGAGGACGAGCCGAGATTGAGGCCAAGATATCCGTCGTTATAGACCTTGTAGACAAGGATATTGGTCGCCTGCGCCGGGCCGCCCGCCGTGGTGGCGTCGACGATGCCGAATGTATCGAACATCGTGTAGTTGACGTTGACGATGAAGAGAAAAAAAGTGGTGGGCGACAAGAGCGGCAGGACGATGGTGAAGAACCGCTTGACCGGGCCGGAGCCGTCGATCGCCGCGGCCTCGATCAGCGAATGCGGCACGGATTGAAGACCGGCGAGGAAGAAGAGGAAATTATACGAAACCTGCTTCCAGGCGGCGGCGATGATGATCAGGATCATTGCATGCGTGCCGTTCAGATTGTGGTCCCATCTGATGCCGAGCTGGCCGAGGAAATAGGCAAGCACGCCGGTCGTCGAATTGAACAGGAACCACCAGAGCAGGCCGGCAATCACCGGCGCCACGGCATAGGGCCAGACGAGAAGTGTCGTATAGAAGCGCCCACCTTTCAAAAGGCGATTGACCGCGACCGCAAGGGCGAGACCGAAGGCCATCGACAGCGCGGTCACGGCGACGGCGAAGACCGCCGTTCGCCCGAGCGAGTCGAGATAGAGCGGATCCCCGAGAAGCCGGACATAATGCTGAAAGCCGACGAAGCTCGTCGATAGTCCGAACGGGTCCTCCCGCTCGAAGGACGATTTCACCGCCTGCCCCGCGGGCCAGATGAAGAACACGAGCGTGATGACGAGTTGCGGCGCCAGAAGCAGATAGGGCAGGACCCGGTTCGGAAAGATCGTGCGTTTCGTGTCCATCGTAGACTTTCGCTTCGGCCCGCCAAAAGGCGAAAAGCCGGCGGTATCGCCGGCTTTTCGTTGGTAAAGGGCAACCTTAGTTGGCCGCCTCGAACTCGCGCAGGAGTTCGTTGCCGCGCTGGACTGCGGAGTCGAGCGCCTGCTGGGGGGTCTTGGTGCCGGCGAGCAGCGCCTGGAACTCCTCGTCGAGGATGGCGCGTGCCTGTGTGAGGTTACCGAAGCGTACACCCTTCGAGTTTACCGACGGCGTGCCACGGGTGATCTGCTGGATCGCTACGTCGGAACCAGGGCTCTTCTCGTAGTAGCCCTGCTTCTGGCCGAGCTCGTAAGCAGCATTGGTGACCGGCAGATAGCCGGTGAACTGATGCCAATCGGCCTGAAGCTCCGGCTGCGACAGATAGGTGAAGAACTTCGCCACGCCCTTGTAGACGTCATCGCCCTGACCGTTCAGAACCCAGAGCGTCGCGCCGCCGATGATCGAGTTCTTCGGCTCCTTCGTCACGTCGTCGTAGTAGGGAAGCGGCGCGAAACCGGGCGTGAAGTCCTTGGCGTTCTTGATGACGCCGGCGCGACCGGCCGAGGAGTTCATCGTCATGGCGCATTCCTGCGCGTAGAACTTCGTGGCGGCATCATCGCCGCCGACCGGGCCACCGTACTGGAACAGGCCTTCGTCCGCCCATTTCTTCAAATTGCCCCAATGCTTGACCTGGACCGGGCCGTTGAAGGTGAATTCCGTGCCGGTGCCGCCGAAGCCGTTTTCCAGCGTGCCGAACGGCTGGTCATGGATGGCGGAAAGGTTCTCGGTCTGGATCCAGGTGATCCAGGCGCTGGTGAAGCCGCATTTCGCCGCGCCCGAGGTGACGATCTTGCGGGAGAAATCCTCGACTTCGGCCCAGGTCTTCGGAGCGACTTCGGGGTCGAGGCCGGCCTTCTTGAACACGTCCTTGTTGTAGTAGAGGATCGGCGTGGAGGAGTTGAACGGCATCGAAAGGATGTTGCCCTCGGTATCGGTGTAATAACCGACCACCGGTGCGATGAAGGACTTGGGATCGAAAGCCTCGCCCTGATCGGCCATCAGCTTGTAGACCGGATAGACCGCACCCTTGGCAGCCATCATGGTCCCGGTACCGACTTCGAAGACCTGCACGATGGCCGGTTGCTGGCCGGCGCGGAAGGCGGCGATCGTCGCCGTCAGCGTCTCAGGATAGGTCCCCTTGTAGACCGGCTTCACAACATAGTCGGTCTGGCTTTCATTGAACTTCGTGGCGATCGCCTCGAGCTTCTGCCCGAGTTCGGCGCCCATGGCATGCCACCAGGTGATTTCGGTCGCTGCGAGCGAGGAGGATGCCGAAAGCGCCAGCATGAAGCCGGCAGTTATGAAGTTCCTGATCATGGTCGATTGCCCTCTCCACCTTCGTTAGGAATGGCAGTGGACTAGTGGCCTTCGATGACAGACAGGTAATGCTTTTATGTCGAAACGATTACAAATTTGCCCGTTTGGTCAAAATGCATCCGGCAGATGTCGCGGCCAGCGCCAGGGCATGACGGCAACAATATCGTAGCGGACGGAGAGACGGTGAAAATCCGCCTGGCGCGACAGCCAGATATCGCTCGCGGCCCTGATCCGCCGTTGTGCCGTGTCGGAGACGGCGAAGACCGCCTCGTCAAAGCCGCGGCGGGCCTTCACTTCGACGCAGGCGATGAGATCGCCGCGACGGGCGATGATGTCGATCTCGCCGAGCTTGGTGCGGTAGCGCATCGCCACGATACGGTAGCCTTTGAGGATCAGGCAGAGCGCCGCGCGGTATTCGGCGACGTGACCGCGCTTGAAGGCCTTCAGCTTGCGACGGTCCGGTTGCTCAACCTTCATCACGTTCCTTGCGAGCGAGAAGCCGGTCATAGAGTTCCTTGCGCGGCAGTCCGGTCCGGCGGGCGGCTACCGTCGCCGCCTTGCCCATCGGCATTTCCTGCGCAAGCGCGCTCAGAAGAGCGTCCACGTCCGCTTCCTTTGGAACAGGCTTCGCATCCGGCGGACCGACGACCAGGACGATCTCGCCCTTCACGTTCGCGCCGTCCGCGTAGAAGGCGCGGAGCTCGCCGAGCGTGCCGCGACGGAATTCCTCGAAGGCCTTCGTCAGCTCGCGGCAGACGACCGCTTTCCTCTCCGTGCCGAGGACATCTGCGGCAGCGGCGACCGTTGCCGCGATCCGGTGCGGAGACTCGAAGAAGAGCAGCGTCGCCGGCACCGCGGCAAGCTCGCCGAGGCGATCACGCTTCGCCTTGTCCTTCACCGGCAGGAAGCCGGCAAAAAGGAACGCATCACTCGGAAGGCCTGAGCCGACGAGCGCCGCAAGGGGAGCCGATGGCCCGGGAATCGGCACGACCCGATACCCGGCTTCGATCGCATGCTGCGCGAGACGATAGCCCGGGTCGGATACGAGCGGCGTACCAGCGTCGGAAACGAGCGCCACCGATTTGCCCTGGTCGAGCGCCGCCAGCAGCCGCGGGCCGGCCTCGTCGGCATTGTGCTCGTGATAGGCAAAGGGACGATTGACGATGCCGTAGCGATCGAG
This sequence comes from Sinorhizobium chiapasense, assembly GCF_036488675.1. Taxonomy (NCBI): domain Bacteria; kingdom Pseudomonadati; phylum Pseudomonadota; class Alphaproteobacteria; order Hyphomicrobiales; family Rhizobiaceae; genus Sinorhizobium; species Sinorhizobium chiapasense. The sequence goes on along the minus strand of NZ_CP133148.1, from coordinate 4,297,760 downwards.
CAGCACACGGGTGACGCGGGTGTCCTCGCAGGCGAGAACGTCGGCACCGGCGAGCGTCTCCAGGGCTCTGAGGGTAATGTCCGAGAGATTGCCGATCGGGGTCGCGACGAGATAGAGCGCCGGCTCCAGCGGGCGGGCCGGTATGCTCGCATTGTGCAGCCGGTAGCCGCGCTGTTTCTCCCTGTCCGCCGCTTCGGCCATTTCGTGCTTTTCCAATTGCTTATCTTCCTGCCGACTATGTCCGTCGTGCCGGCTTCAGCCTTTATGGGCGAGCTGATGGCGTGAGGCAAGGACAGGTCGTGGCCGCCCCCTTGCGCAATTGGGGAAACTCCCCGCGAAACCCCTTGCTTTTGCGGCTCTCTTTCTGCCATTTTGCCCGTCCACATCCTTCCGGCCGATCGGCCGGGACACTCGCAGTTGACGCCGCGGCGGGTTCGCCCGCCGGGCAATGGTTGAAAGCGGTAGCATCCCATGCGCATTACTCTCGAGCGGTCCAATCTCCTGAAATCGCTGAACCATGTTCACCGCGTGGTCGAACGGCGAAACACGATCCCGATCCTCTCGAACGTGCTGCTGCGCTCCGACGGAGCGAGCCTCGAGATGAAGGCAACCGACCTCGATCTCGAGATCACCGAGGCGACGCCGGCGCAGGTGGAACAGGCGGGCGCCACCACCGTTCCGGCGCATCTCCTCTACGATATCGTTCGCAAGCTCCCGGATGGGGCGGAAGTGCTGCTTGCGACCAATGCCGAAGGCACGGCTATGACGGTTGCCTCCGGCCGCTCGAAGTTTTCGCTGCAGTGCCTGCCGCAATCGGATTTCCCGGATCTGACGGCCGGGAGCTTCTCGCATTCCTTCCGGCTGAAGGCGACGGACCTCAAGATGCTGATCGACCGGACGCAGTTCGCGATCTCGACGGAGGAGACCCGCTACTACCTCAACGGCATTTTCATGCACACGGTCGAGAGCAAGGGACAGCTGAAGCTGCGCGCGGTTGCGACCGACGGGCATCGCCTTGCGCGCGCCGACGTCGAGGCTCCGGCCGGTTCGGAAGGCATGCCAGGCATCATCATCCCACGCAAGACTGTCAGCGAGTTGCAGAAGCTGCTCGACAATCCCGACATCGTCGTGACGGTCGAGGTCTCGGACGCCAAGATCCGCTTGACGATCGGCTCGATCATCATGACTTCGAAACTGATCGACGGCACTTTCCCCGACTATCAGCGGGTAATCCCGGCCAACAATGAGAAGGAGCTGCGCGTCGACTGCCAGTCCTTTGCCCAGGCGGTCGATCGTGTCTCGACCATTTCCTCCGAGCGAGGCCGCGCGGTGAAGCTTGCGCTCACCGACGGACAGATGACGCTGACGGTCAACAATCCGGATTCAGGCAGTGCTACGGAAGAGCTGCCGGTCGGCTACGAAAGCGACCCTCTGGAGATCGGCTTCAACGCCAAATACCTGCTCGACATCACCGCCCAGCTCACCGGCAACGATGCGGTCTTCATGCTCGCCGATCCCGGTTCGCCGACGCTGGTGCGTGATCTTGCCGCCGAGGACGCGCTCTATGTCCTCATGCCGATGCGCGTGTGACGGCCTGGTGCGATGTGTTGAAATGCTAACCCGCCGCCGTTGGACGGCGGGTTTTTCATGAAACCTGCGGTCGCGCCTTGTTGATAAGCTGTCGCTTTTGGACGCGGACAGACTTGTTTTTGCCGCAGATGGGAGCACATTATGCTCCATGTACTTGCACGGCCCGGCCGAATCAGAACGCAGCGTGGGCCGCGTGCAACCAAAATGAGAATGATTTTTCGAGGGGTTTCGATGAGTTTGCGCTTGAAGGTGAAGGAAAGGTTCGGCCGGAAGTTCGACGAGGAAATCCGCTTCTTCAAGGGCTGGATGAACAACACCCGCGCCGTCGGAGCGATCCTGCCAACGTCCTCGATCACGGCGCGGCGGATGGCGAGCGTCGTCAATCCGCACTCAGGCCTGCCGGTGCTTGAACTCGGCCCCGGGACCGGCGTGATCACCAAGGCGATCCTCGAGCGCGGCATCGCACCGGAAAAACTCGTCTCGGTCGAATATTCGACCGATTTCTTCAATCAGCTGAAGGCCCGTTTCGCCGGTGTGCAGTTCATCAACGGCGACGCCTTCGATCTCGAACACACGCTCGGATCACTGAAGGACCGGAAGTTCGACAGCGTCGTGTCCGCGGTGCCGCTTTTGAACTTTCCGATGCACCGCCGCGTCGAACTTATCGAGGACCTGCTCTCGCGCATCCCGGTCGGACGGCCCGTCGTGCAGATTTCCTATGGCGCGCTCTCGCCGGTCGTCGCCATGCCCGATCGCTACAGCATCCAGCATCTCGACTTCGTCGTCCGCAACATTCCGCCCGCTCAGCTCTGGGTCTATCGCAAGGCGCACTGAGGCGTCGCGTGTTCGGCGTCTATCTGACCCATCCGCAGGTTACGATCGACCCGGCAATCGCCGTGCCGAAATGGGGATTGTCAGAGCTCGGCAGGGACCGCGCACGCGCAGCGGCCTCGAACCCATGGGTCAGGTCCCTCGGCCGCATCATATCCAGCCACGAGACAAAAGCCGTGGAGACGGCGGCCATACTGGCGCGTGCGGCAGGCATCCCGGTCGAGACCGACGAAGAGATGGGCGAGAACGATCGCGCCGCGACAGGCTTCCTGCCGCCGCAGGCGTTCGAGGAGGCCGCCGACTGGTTTTTCGCCCACCCGAACGAAAGCTTCAAAGGGTGGGAACGGGCGGCGGATGCCCAGTTGCGCATCTGGAATGCCGTCTCCTACATTCTCGATCGCCACGACCCGGCAATTCCGATCGCCTTCGTCGGGCATGGCGGCGTCGGGACGCTGCTCAAATGTCGCATGACCGGCGCCGCGATCGCACGCGACGCGGACCAGCCAGCGGGGGGCGGCAACCTCTTTGCTTTTCGCCTTGCGGATCGCGCCGTCACGTGCGACTGGACGCCGATGGAATTCTGGCAGGGGTGATCTCGACATGACCATGAGCGCGCGCGACCGGCTGATCGTCGGCCTCGATCTTCCGACGGTTGCCGAGGCGGAAGCGATCGTCTCGACACTTGGCGACAGCATCGCCTTCTACAAGATCGGCTACCAGCTTGCCTTCGCCGGCGGACTCGAATTCGCGCGCGACCTTGCCGCGAGCGGCAGGAAGGTCTTCCTCGACATGAAGCTGCTCGACATCGACAACACGGTGGCGAAGGGCGTCGAGAACATCGCCAAGATGGGCGTGTCGATGCTGACGCTGCACGCCTATCCTAAGGCGATGAAAGCCGCTGTCGAGGCGGCGCACGGATCCGACCTCTGTCTGCTCGGCGTCACGGTCCTCACCTCCATGGACGAGCAGGACGTGATCGATGCCGGTTACGAATACGATCCGCACACGCTGGTGCTGCGCCGCGCCGAACAGGCGCGCGCCGCGGGAATGGGCGGCATTGTCTGCTCCGCCGAGGAGGCTGCGGCTGTGCGCAAGATCATCGGAGCGGACATGGCGCTCGTCACGCCCGGCATCCGGCCCGCCGGTGCCGACAAGGGTGACCAGAAGCGTGTGATGACGCCGGCTGACGCGCTTCGCGCGGGATCGAGCCATCTCGTCGTCGCGCGGCCGGTCGTCCAGGCTGCAGAGCCGTTGACTGCCGCCCATGCGATACTGGCCGAGATGGAGAGCGCGCTTTCCGGTTGACCCGCCGGCGCCGAAGGGCTTTCCGGCTATTTTGCAAGCTTGCGTCCATTGGCAAGACGCTACGCTTGACGTTGGCCGTGAATTGCCGGAAGTAACGACCCCGTCTGTGTGTTCTACCGAAAGACGAGGAGCTTATCATGGCCAAGGGATATTGGATCGCTCGGGTCGATATACGGGACCCTGAGCGCTACAAGGACTATGTGGCGGCGGCAAAGCCGGCCTTCGAGAAATACGGCGCCAAGTTCCTTGCCCGCGGCGGCAATTTCCACCGGCTGGAAGGCGCGGTTCGCTCCCGCAACGTCGTCATCGAGTTTCCCTCCCTTCAGGCCGCCGTCGACTGTTACAACTCGTCCGAATACCAGATTGCCGCGGCGATCCGCCAGGAAGTGGCCGACGCCGAGATGGTGGTGGTCGAAGGCGTTTGAACCCGCAGAAGGCATCGCGAAAGTGCTGGTGCGGCGATCGTGGATTGGCCTTCACCTAGCCCGCCGCTTGGGCTATGTAGCAAGCGATTATTCCCAATGATATCAGGAGTGCGTTTCCCATGACCTTGTCCAACCTTCCGCCGCTGGTGACGATTTTCGGCGGATCCGGATTTGTCGGCCGTCATGTGGTGCGCGCGCTGGCCAAGCGCGGCTATCGCATTCGTGTCGCAGTCCGTCGTCCCGATCTCGCCGGCCATCTCCAGCCGCTCGGGAATGTCGGCCAGATTTCCTTCGTCCAGGCCAATCTGCGCTATCGCAAATCGATCGACCGCGCCGTCGAAGGCGCTGACCATGTGATCAACTGTGTCGGCATCCTGTTCCAGAGCGGCCGCAACACGTTCGACGCGGTTCAGGATTTCGGCGCGCGGGCAGTCGCCGAAGCGGCGCGGGCCGCCGGAGCGACACTGACCCACATCTCGGCGATCGGCGCCGACGCCAAGTCCGAGTCGAGCTATGCCCGCACCAAGGGCCGCGCCGAGGCCGCGATCCTCGAAACGCTTCCCGAGGCGATCATCCTGCGGCCGTCGATCATATTCGGACCCGAGGATGGCTTCTTCAACAAGTTCGCCGAAATGGCCCGGTTTTCGCCGTTCCTGCCGCTCGTCGGCGGCGGTCACACGAAATTCCAGCCGGTCTATGTGACCGACGTTGCCGAAGCGGTAGCCCGCGCGGTCGACGGCAAGGTCGAGAAAGGCAAGATCTACGAGCTCGGGGGACCGCAGGTCCTGTCGTTCCGTGAATGTCTCGAGCTGATGCTGAAGACGATCGACCGCAAGCGCCGTCTCCTGTCGATACCCTTCGGCGTCGCTTCGTTGATGGGTAGCGTCGCTTCGCTGGTGCCATTCGTCACGCCACCGCTCACGGCCGATCAGGTGGTGTTGCTCAAATCCGACAATGTCGTCTCCGCACAAGCCGAAGCGGAGGGGCGGACGCTCGCCGGAATCGGCATTGAACCGACGATGCTGGATTCGATCCTGCCGAGCTATCTGGTGCGCTATCGCCCGCATGGCCAGTATACGCGCAGCGGACGGGCGGCCTGACGCCTCATCCCATTCAATCTTCGCACTGTGACCGCCGGCCCTGCCGGCGGCTCTTGTTTGTTGTAATCATGCAACACCGTTGCAGTTCTGCCGCAGTTGCAAGCGCGGATAGCGTTTACCGCGGATTCAGCATGTCCTGATATTGATCATGACATGTCCAGCGAATAAACACCCCTCGCACCACATCGCTCGGCGAGCGCAGTCGGTGCCAACATCACACTCGAAAGGCATCACGTCCCATGGGCAAGTCGATCGCAATCTTTTTTGCGTCTGCGGCACTGATCATTCTGGCCGGCTCGTTCATGGCTCCGAGCACCGTGGCAAGCAGCAGCAAGGGATGCGCGCCCGCCTATGGCGTCGACCCCTGCACGACGGCGTCGATCGAGTTTTCCGGCGAGTAAGCCGGCACCTGTCGCATAAAGAGTAGCTGTCCTCTAAGAGACGGACGGCATTGCGGCGTGATATTCAGTTTTGGCGGGGGCCAGGGAGCCGCATGCGTTTCGAAAGAGCGCATGCGGCTTTATTTTTGCGCGATCGGTTCGTGCTCCCCATCCGCGTTTCGGCACCTTCTCCGCGCAAGCGGGCAGAAGGAAACTCGAGGTAAGCGCCGACTTAAAGTCCCCTCGCCCTGCTTGCGGGGAGAGGGTTAGGGTGAGGAGCAAATCCACGGCAGAGCGAATTGCGCCCTTCTGAATCTAGCCAAGAAGCCAAAGGCCGATGAGGCCGGCAACCCCGACGATGATCCGCCAGATCGCGAAGGGCGTGAAGCCGCGGTGCGAGACGAAATCGAGCAGCGAGCGCACGACGAACACCCCGGCCACGAAGGCGGCGATGAACCCGACCGCAATCAGCGTCATATCGTCGAAGGACAGCGCATCGCGGTTCTTGTAGAGATCGATGGTGAAGGCACCGACCATCGTCGGCATGGCGAGAAAGAACGAAAACTCCGCTGCAGAACGCTTGTCGGTTCCCATCAGCAGAGCACCGGCGATCGTGGCGCCGGAACGCGACGTGCCCGGAATCATCGCAAGGCACTGGAAGAGGCCGATCTTGAAGGCGAGCGAAGGCGGATAGTCCATCACGTCGGTGTAGCGCGGCTTCAGCGGCAGATGGTCGATCGCGTAGAGGATGACGCCGCCGACGATCAACACGATACAGATCAGCATCGGTGTTTCAAAAAGCACCGACTTGATGAAGCCATGGGCTGCGGCGCCGATGACGGCCGCCGGAAGAAAGGCGATGAGCACCGAGAGCACGAAACGACGCGCGAGAGCACTCGACGGCAAGGCCAGTGCGATCTTGAGCAGCCGGTGGGAATAGACCAGCAGGATCGCAAGGATCGCGCCGAGTTGTATGAGGACGGCGAAGGTATTTCCGGGTGACCTGAAGCCAAGGAAGTGGCCGGCAAGAAGAACATGCGCCGTCGACGACACGGGGATGAACTCGGTCAGTCCCTCGACAAGCCCGAGGACGAGCGCGCTGATGATCGATTGATCCGCCATAAATAAGATGTTCCTGACATGTTGGGGTGTGGGAGGAGAAGGTCGATTTGCTTGTGTTTGCCACCTGAACTACCTATAGCTCGTTTTTATGACAAGCCGTGGCCAGACACATGTGCCACGATGCTGACGCTCCCTGAAAAAGATTTACGAAGCCCGATCCTCGATGCCGACACTCTATCATCACCCCATGTCCTCCGCCTCCCGGTTCGTACGCCTGATTCTTTCGGAATACGGCTACCAGACCGAGCTGAGCGAGGAGCAGCCTTGGGAGAACCGGCGGGACTTTCTGGCTCTCAATCCGGCGGGCACGCTACCGGTCTATGTCGACGACAGCATGCGCGCGCTCTGCGGCGCGACGATCATTTCCGAATATCTCGACGAAACGAACGGCATTCTGAAGCGCGATCGCCGGCTGCTCGCCGAGGATCCTTTCCAGCGGGCGGAGATTCGCCGGCTCACCGAATGGTTCCTGCAAAAGATGGAAGCCGATGTGACGCGCCCCTTGGTGCGCGAACGCATCTTCAAGCTGCAGATGACGCCGGATCAGGGCGGTGGCGCGCCCGATTCGAAAATCCTGCGCACGTCGCGCGCCAATATCCGCCAGCACATGAAATATCTCTCCTGGCTCGCCGGCTCGCGCCCCTGGCTTGCGGGCGACCGCATCTCCTATGCCGACCTCGCCGCGGCCGCCGCGATCTCCGTGCTCGACTATCTCGGCGAGATCGACTGGTCCGAGGCGCCGACGGCGAAAGAGTGGTACCAGCGATTGAAGTCCCGCCCGTCCTTCCGCCCGCTGCTCGGCGAGCGGGTGCGCGGCGTCACACCGGTCTCGCACTATGCGGACCTCGACTTCTGAGGACAAGGCAATGCCCGGCGACGCCGTAAGAGCGGAGAACCAGGGCAGGAAGCGCAGCACGCTGACCGCGTTTCTGAAGAGCGAGGCGGCGGACAAGGGCTTCGACATCTGTCGCATCACGCGACCGGACGCCATTCCGGAGGCGCCGGCGCGGCTCAGACAGTTTCTGGCCGAAGGCGCTCACGGCACGATGGAGTGGCTCGCCGAAACGGCAGAACGGCGGTCCGATCCGCGTGTACTCTGGAGCGACGTCCGCTCGATCGTCATGTTCGGCATGAACTACGGTCCCGAGGACGATCCGCGCGCGATCCTTGACATGCGGGATCGCGGGGCGATTTCGGTCTATGCGCAGAACCGCGACTATCACGATGTCGTCAAGGGGCGGATCAAGGAGATCGCGACGCGCTTTGCCGCCCGCGCCGGCGAGGACGTGAAGGTCTTCGTCGATACGGCCCCGGTCATGGAAAAGCCGCTCGCCGAGAAAGCCGGCATCGGCTGGCAGGGCAAGCACACCAATCTCGTCAGCCGCGAATACGGTTCGTGGCTGTTTCTCGGCAGCCTTTTCACGACCGCCGACCTCGCCCTCGACGAGCCCGAGCGCGACCATTGCGGCTCCTGCCGGGCCTGTCTCGATGCCTGCCCGACCGGGGCCTTTCCGGCACCGTACCAGATCGACGCGCGGCGCTGCATTTCCTACCTGACGATCGAGCACAAAGGCCCGATCGAGCCCGAGCTCCGCCCTCTGATCGGCAACCGGATCTATGGCTGCGACGACTGTCTCGCGGCCTGTCCGTGGAACAAGTTCGCGCGCTCGGCCTCTGAGATGAAGTTCAAGCCGCGCGACGACCTCAAGGAGCCGGAGCTTCGTTTCCTGCTGACCTTGGACGACGCCTCGTTTCGCGCCTTCTTCTCCGGTTCTCCGGTCAAACGCATCGGTCGCGACCGTTTCGTCAGAAACGCCTTGATAGCGGCCGGCAATTCCGGTGAAAAAGACCTGATACCGCATTGCAAGGCGTTGGCCCGAGACGCTTGCCCAACGGTGAGGGCCATGGCCATCTGGGCGCTCTCGCGGCTATTGCCGCGCGACGAGCTTGCCGCCTTCGCCAGGCAGTGCGAACGGGAAACCGACAACGACGTTCTTTCGGAATGGGAAATGGCAGGAGTAAGCCGATGCATGTCCTGATTCTTGGCGCCGGCTATTCCGGCACGGCGATTGCGAAGGCGCTGGCGCCCGCGGCCCAGTCCGTGGCCGGCACCACCCGTTCGCCTGAAAGGCTCGCCGAGCTCGCGCAAGCCGGGATTCGTCCCCTCCTTTTCGATGGAGCGACGATATCCGCCGAGCTCGCGGAGGCGATGCGCCAGGCAACCCACCTCGTCCAGTCGATTGCCCCTGGTCAGGACGGCGACCCTATGTTCCGCACCGGCGTCACGCCGTTGCCCGAACTTCTGCCCAATCTTCGCTGGATCGGCTATCTTTCCACCGTCGGCGTCTATGGCGACCACAAGGGCGCCTGGGTGACGGAGGACACGCCCTACAAGCCTGTTTCCGAGCGTTCCATCCAACGGGTCGGGGCTGAGAATGCGTGGCTTACCTATGGCACCCAGCGCGGCATTCCGGTCGCGGTCCTGCGCCTTGCCGGCATTTACGGCCCGGGCCGCAATGCCTTTCGCAACCTCGCCGAAGGCACAGCACGCCGATTGGTGAAGCCCAATCAGGTCTTCAACCGCATTCGCGTCGAAGACATCGGATCGGCTGCCGCCTTCCTTGCCGACCGCGGCATGGGTGGGGTCTTCAACGTCACCGACGATGAACCGGCGCCGCCGCAAGATGTGGTAGCGGAAGCCGCCCGGCTGATGGGCGTCGAGCCGCCACCGGAAATACCCTTCGAGAGCGCCGAACTGTCGCCAATGGCGCGCTCCTTCTACGGCGAGAACAAGCGCGTCTCGAATGCCCGCCTTCGCGGGACGGGCTTCCAATTCGCCTTCCCGAACTATCGCGTGTCGCTTGCACAGTTGTGGCAAACAGGCATTTGGCGCGGGAAGTAGACTCCACCACAATTCGTCTATCCAGAATACCTCCGTTCGGATGAAAGCATGTTTTCAGATCATCCGATAGTAACGGTGAGCACGACTTATGTTTGACTGCCTAACGCTTGCCCATATTTGGCCTATACTTCGCCGCTTGCACAACTTTAGCGATAGTTAGCGGAATTCCATGAACGATAATGGTGGAAATTCATGCGAATTGAAATTTTAAATGATTTTTTTCCACCACAGGGAGTCTGCACTCGACGCGGACTCCTGTCCGACGTTTAATCCCTGATTCCAAAGAACTTCTCAGGAAGTTTTAAAATAATTCAAACAATCTTTCGTTTTAAATTTTCACTACATTTCAACAATAGCTAATGAATGGTTAACGGTTGAAGCACGGTTTTGCCATGTTTCGCCTCAATTAGCTCGATCAGCAGGGAAATTAACTAAACTTTCAAACCGTGGGGGTCGTCGCTTGAAACCAGCGAACATTAAAACTGCTGCCGCAGCAGTGCTATTCACCGTCGGGATGGGGTTGGTCTCGGCATCCGATAGTCAGGCAGCAGGGTCCGCTTGCGGCGGCGCATCCTGGTACGCCCTGACCTCCAAGACCGCGTCCGGCGAAAGAATGAACGCCGCCCGCCTCACCGCTGCCCACCGCAACCTCAAATTCGGCACCAAGGTCCAGGTGACCAACAAGCGCAACGGCAAGTCGGTCGTGGTCCGCATCAACGATCGCGGTCCGTTCATTCGCGGCCGCGTGCTCGATCTCTCGAAGGCGGCCGCCTCGCAGATCGGCATGATCCGCTCGGGAACCGCCAGCATCTGTTACCGCGTCATCAATTCCTGATGCGCCAATACTTCCGCCCGATTTTCGCACCGGGCGGATTTGTTCACGGAGACTACAGCGCCGCGCGTATCACCAGACGCGCACAGGACGCTGTAGCACTTTGAATTGCTGCATGTTTTTGCCCTTAAATCGCTGCGATTTAAGGAAACATGCAGTAGGCGCTCTCGCCCATTTATAGCGCTTCCGTCTTGCTCTTCGGTGCCATCGCCGCTACCACGGCGAAAAAGGAGTTCATCGAAGATGCGATTGGGCGGAAGGCTCGCCGGAGCCGTTGAGGTTCTTGACGACATAGAGAAGCGGAAGCGTCCCGTCGCCGATGCGCTCAAGGACTGGGGCCTTTCGCATCGTTTCGCCGGATCGGGCGACCGCGCAGCCATCGGCAACATCGTCTACGACGCGCTGCGGATGAAACTCTCCCACGCCTATCTGATGGACAGCGACAGCGCGGCCGCGCTTGGCCATGCGGTCATGTATCGGCAATGGGGTTTTACCGCCGAGACGCTTGCAGCGGAGCTGGCCGACGACAAGTTCGCGCCCGAGGCGCCTTCGGCGGAAATGATGAAGGCCTTTGCCGAGCGTCGGCTTGCAGATGCGCCCAAGCATGTGCAGGCGGATATTCCGGAATGGACGCAGGCCTCTTTCGAGGAGAACTTCTCCGACCACTGGCTCAATGAAGCCAAGGCGCTTGCCGGACGGCCGACACTGGACCTGCGCGTCAACACGTTGAAGGCGAGCCGCGACAAGGTCTTGAAGGCGCTCGAACGGAGCGGCGCCGAACCCGCTACGATCGCGCGCCACGGCGTGCGCATCCCGGCCGGCGAAGGCGCTTCGCGCCTGCCGAACGTTACCGCGGAGATCTCATTCCAGAAGGGCTGGTTCGAAGTTCAGGACGAAGGCTCGCAGATTGTCGCCGATCTCGTTTTCCCGCAGGAAGGCGAGCAGGTGCTCGACTACTGCGCCGGCGGCGGCGGCAAGACGCTCGCCATGTCGGCAGCAATGAACAACAAGGGCCAGGTCCACGCCTACGACACCGATCGCAAGCGTCTGGCGCCGATCATCGAGCGGCTGAAGCGTGCCGGCACCCGCAATGTGCAGGTGCATGAATCGGCGGACTCCCTCGCGCCGCTCGCCGGGCGCTTCGATCGCGTGCTTGTGGATGCGCCCTGCACCGGGACCGGCACGTGGCGCCGCCGCCCGGACACGAAATGGCGGCTTACGCAAAAGAACCTCGAGGAGAGGCTGGCGCAGCAGGAGGAAGCCCTTGCAAGCGCCGCCCACTTCGTCCGGCCGGGCGGGTATCTGATCTACGTGACTTGCTCGGTGCTTCCCGAGGAAAACGAGTCGCAGGTCTACGGCTTCTGCGAGGACAATCCGGAATTCGAGATCCTCTCGGCCGCCGACACATGGGCGACACTCTTCGGCAGCGACAAACCGCCGCCGTGGTCGGCCGACATGAAGACGGTCACGCTGACGCCCGCCTCGACAGGGACCGACGGCTTCTTCTTCTGCCTTATGGGCCGAAAGAGCTAATGCCGGATCGCCGGCCGGCGTTTTCGCGCGCCGGGAAAAGATTGAAAGCATTCTAAACTATACACTTTGACACAAGTTTACTTTTGGTCCATGACAGGCCGGCTTAGCGGGCCTTGAGACGTTGCTCGGCCTGGAAGGAGCAAAGGAGAGGGTCATGACCAAGAGTTTCATCCGCGCCGCCACGCTGGCGCTCATGACGGCAACGTCGGCGCTGGCCTTGCAGCCGGCGAATGCCGCCACCGACGCCGCTGCGGTCGTCAAGCACTATGCTGCGGTTGCACACGCCAAATACGAAGACGCCCTGACGACAGCAGAAGCCCTCGACAAGGCGGTCGACGCGCTGATCGCCAGCCCGAGCGAAGAGACTTTGAAGGCTGCGCGTGAAGCCTGGCTCAAGGCGCGCAACCCCTATCAGGAAACCGAGGTCTATCGTTTCGGCAATACGATCGTCGACGAATGGGAAGGCAAGGTGAACGCCTGGCCGCTCGACGAGGGCCTGATCGACTATGTCGATCAGAGCTACGGCACCGAAAGCGACGAGAACGCTCTCTTCGTTGCCAACGTGATCGCCAACAAGTCGATCAAGATCGACGGCAAGGACGTCGACTCGACGAACATCACGCCGGAATTCCTGTCCGGAACGCTGCAGGAAGCCGGTGGCATCGAGGCGAATGTCGCGACCGGCTACCACGCGATCGAATTCCTGCTCTGGGGACAGGACCTGAACGGCACCGGCGCGGGCGCCGGCAACCGCTCCCATACCGACTTCGACACCAAGGCCTGCACGAACGGCAACTGCGACCGCCGCGCCGCCTATCTGAAGGCAGCCTCCAGCCTGCTCGTTTCCGATCTGAAGGAGATGGTCGCCAACTGGACGCCGGATGGCGCCGCCGCCAAGGCCGTCGAAGCCGACCCCAAGGCCGGCCTCGCGACCATCCTCACCGGCATGGGCTCGCTTTCCTACGGGGAGCTCGCCGGCGAGCGCATGAAGCTCGGGCTGCTGCTGCATGATCCGGAAGAAGAGCACGATTGCTTTTCGGACAACACGCACAACTCGCATCTCCATGACGCGATCGGCATCCAGTCCGCCTATACCGGCGAATATACCCGTATCGACGGCACGAAGCTGACCGGTCCTTCGCTCTCCGAACTCGTTGCCGCGAAGGACGCGGCGCTGGATAAGGAACTGAAGGACAATCTCGCCGCCACCGTCGAAAAAATGCAGGCGATGGCCAAGCGCGCTGAAACCGTCGAAGCCTATGATCAGATGATCGGTGAAGGCAATGCGGAGGGTAACGCCACCGTCCAGGCCGCGATCGATGGCCTGATTGCGCAGGCGAAGACCGTCGAACGCGTCATCGCGTCGCTCGATCTCGGCACGATCGAGCTTGAAGGTTCCGACAGCCTGGATAATCCTAGCGCCGTCTTCCAATGAGCCGAAAGGCGGGCCGCTCCGAAAGGGTGCGGCCCGGCCCAAGTCCAATGCATGTGCCGACCGCCCCTTTCCTCGCCCTGCCGTTCGCTGCGCTGATCGGCCTCACCGCCGCGGCATCGGCGACAGGCGATGATCTTGGCCTCGCTGCGAAAGCGGAATCCCAGAAAACTGCAGTCGATACCCCCCTCTGCCCTGCCGGGCATCTCCCCCACAGGGGGGGAGATTGGCCGGAAGCAAGGCCCTGCCCGACGGTGAGCGCGCAAACGCTGAATCCGCCGAGTTCAGCAGTACATGCACTGAGCAATCGGTTGAGAGGGGCATCGCCCCTTGCCGATCTCCCCCCTTGTGGGGGAGATGCCCGGCAGGGCAGAGGGGGGTGCAACTTCGAACGCGAAGACCTTTCCGAGCACGACCGCAAACGCGTGCTGACCGTTACCCGGCCGACGACGGATTTCTCCAGGGCCGAACAGTTCGAGGCGCTTTCCGCCGGCGCGGCAACGACGATTGCGCCGATCGACCGGCAAATCTTCTCCCAGTTTTCGGCGAACCTGCCCTTCGAGGCCGAGCAGAACTTCAAGCTCGGCAAGGCGCTTTTCGAGAAGCTCTGGGTTTCGTCGCCCTCCTCCACGCAAGCCTCCGACGGGCTCGGCCCGCTCTACAACGCCCGTGCCTGCGAGAGCTGTCATCCGCGCGACGGGCGGGGTCATCCCCCGGAAGGGGCGTCCGACGCAACGTCGATGTTCTATCGCCTTGCTCGTGCGCCGCGTGACGACGCCGAACAGGAAATGATCGCCTCCCATGCCGCGCTCAATTTTCCAGATCCCGTCTACGGTGCGCAACTTCAGGACAGCGCCGTGCCGGGGCTTGCGGCCGAAGGGCGCGTAACGGTCACCTACCGGGAAGAGCAGGTGGGCCTTGCGGATGGCGAGACGGTCTCCCTGCGGAAGCCGCACTATACGGTCACCGGCCTCGGTTATGGCCCGCTCGATCCGACGACGACGCTCTCGCCGCGGGTCGCTTCGCCGATGATCGGTCTCGGACTGATCGAGGCGATCCACGACGCCGACCTTTTCGCGCGCGCAGATCCGGGAGACCGCGACGAGGACGGTATCAGCGGGCGGCCTGCCCTGATCCGCGACGCCAAAAACGGAACCATGGTGCTTGGCCGCTTCGGCTGGAAGGCCCAAAGCCCGACGCTCAGCCGACAGGCCGCCGACGCCTTCGCCATCGACATCGGTCTCTCCAGTCCGGGCAACGACCGCAGCCACGGTGACTGCACCGAGGCGCAGAGGGAATGCCTGGCGCTTCCGACCGGCGTTCAGGAACGGCTCGGCCCCGTCGAAGCGCCCGACCCGGTGCTTGGCCTCGTCGCCTTCTATGCCTCCAACCTGGCCGTGCCCGCCCGCCGCAAGGCGAGCTTCCCCGAAACCTTGCGGGGCAAGCAACTCTTCTACGAATCCGGCTGCACGGCCTGCCATGTGCCGAAATTCGTGACCCGGCGCGATGCGCCGCACAAGGAGCAGGCGTTCCAGTTGATCTGGCCCTATTCGGATTTCCTGCTGCACGACATGGGCGAAGGTCTTGCCGACGGCCAGCAAGTCGGCGTCGCCGATGGCCGCGAGTGGCGCACGGCGCCGCTCTGGGGGATCGGACTGACGCAAACCGTGAGCGGCCACACCTTCTTCCTTCACGACGGCCGCGCCCGCAATCTTACCGAGGCCATCCTGTGGCACGGCGGTGAAGCGGAAAAGGCCCGCAACGCGTTCGTTTCCTTGCCGAAGGACGACCGAAAGGCACTGATCACATTCCTGGAGTCACTCTGATGCGCCCGAGCCTTCCCCTAACCCTGGCCGTCATCCTGCTCACGGCGATCGCCGCCCCGACAGCCGCGCAAGAAGGTGCAGCGCTCTCGCCGCGTGTCGTCGACGAAGCCGCCGTGCCGGGCGTCATGGCAAAGGCGGTGGACGGCTTCATCATCCCCGGCTATCGCGGCCTCGCGGAGGCGACGGCCGGCCTTGCGGAAACGAGCGCCGCGCTTTGCAAGACGCCATCGGCAGCGGCGCTCGAGGCCGCCCGCTCGGCCTTTTCGGGCGTCGTGCAGAGATGGTCGGCGATCGAGATCATCCGCCTCGGCCCGGCCCTCGAACAGAACCGCTTCGAGCGCTTCCTCTTCTATCCGGACCGCAAGAGCACCGGTCTGAAGCAGGTGCAGGCGATCCTTGCCAAGGAAGACGAACGCGCAACGCACGCCGAGAGCCTCAAGACGAAAAGCGTCGCTGTCCAGGGCCTCGGGGCGCTCGAATACGTACTCTACGGCACCGGGGCAGATACGCTTGCGGGAAAGGACGGCGCCTTTCGCTGCCGCTACGGCGTCGCGATATCGGAGAACCTGAGGGCGATCGCCGGCGAGATCCTCGCCGAATGGGAAAGGCCGGACGGAATCCAGGCCGCCTGGAGGAAGCCGGGTCCCGACAATCCGCTCTTCCGCGACAGCAAGGAAGCCGCAAGCGAACTCCTCGGCATCCTCGTCCACAGCGTCGAGATGGTGAAGGACCAGCGGCTGCGGCCGTTCTACGCCGGCACCGTCGACGGAAAGTCGGATAAGGGACGTCCAAGGCTCGCCATCTACTGGCGCTCGGTCAATACGATGCCGTCCATTTCCGCGAATCTGCGCGCCCTGCAAAAACTCTTCAATACGGCCGGCATGGAAAGCCTGCTTCCAGCCGACAGCCGCTCGATCGCCGGCTCGATCAATTTCCTCTTCCACGTGCTGATCCGCGCCGCGGACCGCATCGAGGGACCGATCGATGCCGTGCTTGCGGACGAGAATCAGCGTGCCACACTCGACTTCATCACGCTCAACACCGCCGACCTGCTCGATCGATTCAACCGCGAATTCGGCGGCGCCATCGGCCTTGGCGCCGGCTTTTCCTTTGCCGACGGCGATTGACACGGCAAGTTGACACGGCAACGTGAAGGGGCCTGGCAGCCCGGCGGTTGACAAGCCGCCCTTTTGGGCGCAAAGCGCAATTCGTGTCCGCTGTCGCGGGCATGTTTCACCTACCAAGGATCAACCGGAATGAACCCCGACAGTCGAAGTCGAGCCTTCACGCTCACGGCCGTCCGGTCCTGATTGATCAGGGCTTCAGGCGGTCGGACGACTCGCTCATGGAGCCCCGCATGCTGCGCATCTACAAAGGCCAGAACAACCATCTCGCGCCCGTCGACCTTCTCAACGGCCTGGCATCCCAGGAACCGGTGATCTGGTTCGACCTCTTCAATCCCTCGAGCGAGGAAACGCGCCTCGTCGAAGACCGCCTCGGCATCGCCATCCCGACACGCGACGAAATGCAGGAAATCGAGCTTTCCGACCGCCTCTACCAGGAGGACGGCGCCGAGTTCATGACGATGACCGCCGCGGCGAAGCTCGACAGCGACTATCCGGCAAAAGTGCCGGTGACGTTCATTCTCAAGGGAACGAGTCTCGTCACGGTGCGTCACGCCGATCCGAAGCCGTTCCAGGTCTATGCCAACCGGATCCAGAGGCCGAACGGAGCGGCGTGCGAAACCGGTGAGTTGGTGATGCTGGGGCTGCTCGAGGCGATGATCGACCGCACGGCGGATGCGCTGGAGCGCGCCGGCAACGAGGTCGACGCGATCTCGCGCGAAGTCTTCCGCAAATCGAACGCCAGCGCCACCAAGAAGACGCGAGACCTGCAATCGCTGATCGAGCAGATCGGCCAGAAGGGCGACCTGCTGACGATTATTCGTGAAAGTCTGGTGAGCGTCGGCAGGCTCGTCGCCTACCACGTGGCAATCGAGGGAAGCGGCCAGCGCAAGGCAGCCAAGGAGAGCCGGCAGCGGACCAAGCTGATCCAGCGCGACGCAGCCTCGCTCGGCGACCACGCGCTGTTCCTGTCGAACAAGATCAATTTCCTGCTCGACGCAACGCTCGGCCTCATCAATCTCGAACAGAACCAGATCATCAAGATCTTCTCGGTCGCGGCGGTCGTGTTCCTGCCGCCGACGCTGGTCGCCTCGATCTACGGCATGAATTTCGACGTCATGCCGGAGATGAAATGGCAACTCGGCTACCCCTACGCGCTATCCATGATGGTGCTGTCGGCGCTGTTGCCCTTTCTCTATTTCAAGCGCCGTGGCTGGCTCTGAGACGATAATCTGCTAAACCCAATCGAGATCGGCGGCAGCATCGCCGCCGTCATCGTCCCGTTTGTGGCAGGACGCGCATGACCGCGAAAACACTCATCGATCGACGCAGCTTCGTCAAAATGGCGGGCGCCGCCTGGATGGCAACGCTTGCGCCGCGTGGCGCTTTCGCGCTTGAAAGAGCGGATGCCGTCTACGCCTCGGCCTTCATGGCGCCGGACGGCAGCTTCGGCGTCGCGACCCTCACCGACGAGGGCCAAATCATCGACCGGACGCTGCTGCCGGCGCGGGCGCACGGCATGGCCTTCTCGCCGGAAAGCCGCCGCACTGTCGCCTTTGCCCGCCGGCCGGGCACCTACGCGATGATCCTTTCGGCCGATGGCGCCACCGAACCGGTCGTGATTACAGCCGCCGAAGGCCGCCACTTCTTCGGCCACGGCTGCTTTTCCGCCGACGGGCGCCTGCTCTATGCGACCGAGAACGACTTTTCCGCCAATCGCGGCATGATCGGCATTTACGACGGCACGAGGGGATTTGCCCGGATCGGCGAATTTCCGACCTACGGCATCGGGCCGCATGACATGACCCTTGCGGCCGACCGGCGGACGCTCGCGATCGCCAATGGCGGCATCGAGACCCACCCGGACTTCGGCCGGACCAAGCTCAATCTCGACCACATGGAGCCGAGTCTGACGCTGGTCGACACCGTCACGGGTGCGCTCATCGAAAAGCGATTGCTGCCGAGAGAACTTAGCCGGCTATCGACACGCCACGTGGACATCGGCGCCGATGGAACGATATGGTTCGCCTGCCAATATGAAGGGCCGCGCAACGACCTGCCGCCGCTCGTCGGGCATTTCTCGCGAGGTGAGGACCTTGCCTTTGTCACTCTTCCCGAGCGAACGACCGAGGCGCTCGCCAACTATGTCGGCGCGATCGCCGTCAATCGTCGCGAAGGGCTCGTCGGACTGACATCGCCGAAGGGCAACGTCGCCGTCACGCTCGATGCCCGGACGGGCGCCGTCTTGAATGAGACGTTCGTCGCGGAGGCCGCAGGTGTCGCCGCCGCCACGCACTGCTTCGCCGTCTCCTCCTACGAAGGACGCTTCCGGGAGCGCAAAAGCGCCGTTGCCTGGGACCAGCATATTGTCAGGTTAGGGTAGAGGGGCCGCCGACGTCACATCGCGGCATTTCCGGCGCCTGAAAGCATCGCGAGATCGTCCCAGCGATAGGCGACCTGATCATAGCTTTCTCCGCCGACGCTGACGCGTCCTCGGCCGACGACGCGCGCGCCGAGCCGTTCGTAAAACACGCGGTTCGGATTGCCTGCCAGCACCCAGGCAAAAAGCGACGAAGCGCCCGCGTCCCGGCAATGCCGCGCAACCGTGCGTACCAGCGCGGAGCCGATGCCGGCACCCTGGAACTCCTCCAGCAGGTAGAGCGTGTAGAGCTCGCGGTCGAAAGCCGGCGGCATCCCTCGTGCTCGCCCGTAGCTCGCCAGGCCGATCACCTTCTTCGTGGCCATATCGGCCGCGACCATATGGAAAACGCCCGCGGCGCGCATGCGGCGCGCATGCCGGATCGCCTGATCCTCGACCGTCATCGCATCGAGATAGGCGTCGGAGATGATGCCCCGAAACGTCGACCGCCAGGTTTCGACAAGCACCGACGCCATCATCAGGACGTCGTCGGGTTCGGCAGGTCGGATTTCAATGCGTCTGATGTTCCTCATCGTAAACATATATGGATCAGCCGGGTTTCGCGAAAGCAAGCGCGCACCGCAACTGTCGCATATTTCGCCCGGATGTGGTTCGCCGCATGTCGGGCCAATGACCTCCCGGCGCGTCGATTTTCCGCCTCGCCCGCGCTTGTCCTGCTTCCGCGCGCATGCCACTGTCGGCCCGACGCGGGCGCTTGGTCCCGCCCTCGGAAAGGCTTCTTCTATTGATTGACGACGGCGAGCTGCAGGATTTTCGCACCCGCATCCGGGAAAGCTTCGACCGCCAGGCGGCGATGCACACGATCGGCGCGGAGTTGACACGCATCGAGCAGGGAACGGTGGAGATCGAGCTGCCCTTCGATCCCAAGCTGACGCAGCAGCACGGCCTGCTGCATGCCGGCGTGATCTCCGCCGCGCTCGATGCCGCCGGAACCTATGCCGCCTATTCCGTCATCGACCCCGGCGCATCGTTGCTGACGATCGAGTTCAAGGTGAACCTGCTTTCGCCCGGCCGCGGCGACCGCTTCCTGTTCCGCGGTGAGGTGACGAAGCCCGGCACGACCATCATCGTCTCCGATGGGCGGGCCTATGCCATCCGGCCGGACGGGCCGGCAAAGCTGATCGCCTCGATGACGGGGACGATGATGGTCGTGCGCGGGCGCGAGGGGATCGAGGGATGAGCTTTGAACTGAAGCCGGTGGCCGGTAGCAAGATCCTTTACGTCATGGCGGTCGATGCCGAATACGGGGCACGCCTGCGGGCCCGGATCGCACCACTGATGACGGGCGTCGGCCCGGTCGAAGCCGCCGTCGCTCTGACCCGAACGCTCGCCGAACTCGATGCCGGCAGCAGCCTGCCCGATCTCGTCGTTTCGCTCGGCTCGGCGGGGTCCGCCACACTCGAACAGACCGAAGTCTACCAGGCGACGTCGGTCGGCTATCGCGACATGGACGCGTCCGCGCTCGGCTTCGAGAAAGGGGCGACGCCGTTCCTCGATCTTCCCGCGGTCGTCAAACTGCCCCTGCGCATCCCGGGCGTGAAGGAGGCGCGGCTTTCGACCGGTGGCAACATCGTCTCGGGGAAGGCCTATGACGGCATCGACGCCGACATGGTCGAGATGGAAACCTTCGCGGTCCTGCGCGCCTGCCAGTCCTTCGGCCTGCCGCTGATCGGCCTGCGCAGCATTTCGGACGGCAAGGCGGAATTGAAGCACGTCGACGACTGGACGGAATATCTGCACGTCATCGACGAAAAGCTGGCGGCGACGGTCGACCGACTGGAGGCGGCGCTCGAAAACCACGAGATCCGGCTCTGACGATCCTTCATCCGGCGGTATATTGTCGGGGTGCAATGTAATCGTTGCGCCAAGGCCGGGCTTTCATTAAAGGCTCGCCATGATCAAGCTCGCTTGAAGGCCCGACATGACCCAGACAGCCCATCCCGACACCGTTCTCATCATCGACTTCGGCAGCCAGGTGACCCAACTCATCGCCCGGCGCGTGCGCGAATCCGGCGTCTATTGCGAAATCGTGCCGTTCCAGTCGGCCGAGGAAGGCTTCAAGCGCCTGAAGCCGAAGGCGGTGATCCTGTCCGGCAGCCCGGCTTCGACGCTCGAGATCGGTTCGCCCCGTGCGCCCTCGGTCATCTTCGACAGCGGTCTGCCGGTCTTCGGCATCTGCTATGGCCAGCAGACCATATGCGCCCAACTCGGTGGCAAGGTGGAAGGCGGCCATCACCGCGAGTTCGGCCGGGCCTTCCTGGAAGTTGAGAAAGAATGCGCGCTTTTCGATGGTCTCTGGTCGGTCGGCTCGCGCCACCAGGTCTGGATGTCGCACGGCGACCGCGTCACGGCGATCCCGGAAGGTTTCGAGGTGGTCGCGACCTCGTCGAACGCGCCCTTCGCCTTCATCGCCGACGAGAAGCGCAAATATTATGCGGTGCAGTTCCATCCGGAAGTTGTCCACACGCCGGACGGTGCCAAGCTGATCGCAAACTTCGTGCACAAGATCGCCGACATCAAGAGCGACTGGACCATGTCGGCCTATCGCGCCAACGCGGTCGAGGCGATCCGTGAGCAGGTCGGCGACAAGAAGGTGATCTGTGCTCTTTCCGGCGGTGTCGATTCCTCCGTCGCAGCCCTTCTCATCCACGAAGCCGTCGGCGACCAGCTCACCTGCATCCTCGTCGACCATGGCCTGATGCGCAAGGACGAGGCGGCGAACGTCGTCGCCATGTTCCAGGAACATTACAACCTCCACCTCCTCCACATCGATGCCTCCGACCGCTTCATCGGCGAACTCGAAGGTGTCAGCGATCCGGAGACCAAGCGCAAGATCATCGGCCGTCTCTTCATCGAGGTCTTCGAGGAAGAGGCAAAGAAGCTCGGCGGCGCGGATTTCCTCGCGCAGGGCACGCTCTATCCGGACGTGATCGAAAGCGTTTCCTTCACCGGCGGCCCGTCGGTGACAATCAAGTCGCACCACAATGTCGGCGGCCTGCCGGAGCGCATGAACATGCAGCTCGTCGAGCCGCTGCGCGAACTCTTCAAGGACGAGGTGCGCGTGCTCGGCCGCGAACTCGGCCTGCCGGACAGCTTCATCGGCCGCCATCCTTTCCCGGGTCCGGGTCTTGCGATCCGCTGCCCCGGCGGCATCACCCGCGAAAAACTCGAAATCCTGCGCGAGGCGGACGCGATCTATCTCGACGAGATCCGCAAGGCGGGTCTCTACGACGCGATCTGGCAGGCCTTCGCCGTGCTGCTCCCGGTACAGACGGTCGGCGTCATGGGCGACGGCCGTACCTACGAATTCGTCTGTGCGCTGCGCGCCGTAACCTCCGTCGACGGCATGACAGCGGATTTCTACCACTACGACATGGAATTCCTCGGCCGCGCCGCAACGCGCATCATCAACGAGGTCCGCGGCATCAACCGCGTCGTTTACGACGTGACCTCAAAGCCCCCGGGCACGATCGAGTGGGAGTGAGGGCTCCGAAGCGTTCCTTGCTCCTAATTTCTGAAGGGCGCGCCTTGGTGCGCCCTTTTCGCATTCCCATGTATTTGATTTATCGCCGTTGGATATGCTGAACCCCGGGGAGTATTGCATGACTTCGGACCAGCTTTCTATCTCCGGTGAGATCACTCCGCATATGACGCCTTACTGCAGCGACCGCAAAGTCCCGCGCGTCGATCTCGCGAGGCCGATCGCATGGACAATTCAAGACTTCGCACTTGTCCATACGCGCAAAGGACGGGGCGAATTCAGGACTGTCCATCGCTGGCGGCTTCCGCTCTGACGGAAGAAGCACGATGCGGCTACTGCAATTCAAAGTGCTACAGCGTCCTTTGCGCGTCTGATAAGACGCGCGGCGCTGTAGTGCCGGGTGACGAGCGTGCCAGGGTCGATGCCACTCCTACATACTTGCGGAACTGGACAGGAGCACCGATAAGCGCTCATCAATAAGTGACGGGGAGAGACCGTGGAAATTTCGGACATCATCATCACCGGCGACACGCCGGGCGTCGAATGGCGACTGCCGGTCTTCCGGTTCAAGGGGACGAAACCGGAGGCACCGCGGACCTATATCCAGGCGGCGCTTCATGCGAACGAACTGCCGGGCACGGCGCTCTTGCATTTCCTTCTGGAGAGGCTGCGCCAGGCGGATACCGACGGCGCAATACTCGGCGATATCACCGTCGTTCCGCAGGCAAATCCGATCGGTTCGGCGCAGTCGCTTTTCGGCGAGCTGCAAGGTCGCTTCGATCTCGGCTCCCGCGCCAATTTCAACCGTGACTTCCCGCTGATTTCCCTCAGCGAGCGCGACACCCTGCTCGAAGACCTCGACCGATATTCGGCGGCCGACAGGTTGAAGCGGCATCTCATCCACATGGCGCTTGGCGCCGAGCTGGTGCTCGACCTCCATTGCGACGACGAGGGGCTGCCATACGCCTATATCGACGAGGCTTTCTGGCCGGAAGCCGCGGACCTCGCCGCGACGCTCGATATGAAAGCCGTGCTTCTCTCCGATGGCGAAAGCTCCGCTTTCGAGGAAGCGGTCGGTTATGCCTGGAAAAACGAGGCCGAAGGCCGGAAGAGGACGGCCCTGCCCGGCAGACTTTCCGTGACCGTGGAGCTGCGCGGCACGCGCGATGTCTATCCGGAAATTGCAAGGAAGGATGCCGAAGGCGTCTGGCAGTTTCTGCTCGGTCGCGGCGTGGTTACAGGGGCGCGCCTCGATCTTCCGACCTTTGCCGGACGAGCCGTGCCGCTCGACAACATCGAGATGATCCGGGCGCCCGTATCCGGCGCGATCCTGTTCCATCGCGATATCGGCGAAAGCGTGAAGGCTGGAGACCTGCTCGCGACGATCCTCGCCAAGCCCGGCATGCCGGACGGCGCGGTGGAAGTGAGAGCTCCGCAGGACGGGCTGATTGTCACGCGCGTCTCGACGCGTTTCGCACGCCGCCGGTCGGACCTGATGAAGATCGCCTGTGCGGAACCCTCGAGCGCGGCGCGCAAGCCGGGCACACTGGAGGCGTGATTGTTGGTAGCGGCAATGCCCCTCACCCTAGCCCTCTCCCCGCAGGCGGGGAGAGGGGACTGAACGGTCGCCGCGAGTGTCCCTTCGCCCCGCTTGCGGGGAGAAGGTGGCCGGCAGGCCGGATGAGGGGCCATTGAAGCGCTCTTCGCCATCTACGGCGTGGCACCCGCCTGCATCTTCGGACTGTCAAGCAGGATGGTCGAGCGGAGCGTCTTGATTTCGGCGATCTGTTCGAACTCGCTCCAGAGCAGGCGCTTGTAGTCCGCAACATCGCGCACGGCGATCTTCAGCAGGAAGTCGAAATCGCCGGCAACCGTATGGCATTCGACCACTTCCGGCATGCGCGAGACCAGCTCGATGAAACGCTGTCCCACCTTGCTGGCGGTGCGCTCCAGCGTCACCTCGACAAAGGCCTGGAAGCCGATGCCGGTAGCCCTCGGATCCACGACGACCGTCTGGCGGATGACGCCGGCCGAATAGAGTCGCGCCAAGCGCCGCGACAATGGCGCCGGCGAGAGGCCGACCTTTTCCGCCAGTTCGTTGTTGCTTCTCGATGCGTCCTCGACGAGCAGGCGGACGATCCTCCGGTCGATCGCGTCCAGTTCCGTTTTTCCGCGCTCCATCGCGATTTCGCTCCGATCCATAAATGCGCAAATACTGGCATGATACTCACCAAATTACGCAAAAATAAGCAAGCCATATCCGCTCAACTCGCAAATATAGCGTCGAATTTGCGTCCGGACTATTTTACAGAGAGAACAAACTAGTCGCGCATGCGGCTTGCCTTTCCGCCTGCCCAAAACGACTATTCCTCGATTGTCAGCACCAGAGGGAAACTTGGCATGTTCGATGCTCTCGCCCGTCAACCCGACGACCCGTTGCTAGCCTTGATCGGCCTCTACCGAAAGGACGAGCGTCCCGGCAAGGTGGACCTTGGCGTCGGCGTCTATCGCGACGAAACCGGCCATACGCCGATCTTCCGGGCCGTGAAGGCGGCGGAGACGCGGCTCCTGAAAACCCAGGACACCAAAGCCTATGTGGGGCCCGAAGGGGACCATGTGTTCCTGGACCATCTCTGGACGCTCGTCGGCGGCGACACGGTCGAGCGGAGCCATATTGCAAGCGTGCAGACGCCGGGCGGCTCGGGCGCGCTGAGGCTCGCAGCCGACCTTATCCACCGCGTGGGCGGCCGACGGATCTGGCTCGGCCTGCCGAGCTGGCCGAACCATGCGGCAATCTTCAAGGCGGCGGGTCTCGAAACGGCAAGCTACGACTTCTTCGACATTCCGTCGCAGGCGGTGCTCTTCGACAATGTCATCGGGGCGCTCGAGGGTGCTGCGGCCGGTGACGCCGTTTTGCTGCACGCAAGCTGCCATAACCCGACCGGCGGCGCGCTGACAGAAGCGCAATGGCTGGAGATCGCTGCGCTCGTCGCGGAGCGGGGCCTCCTGCCGCTGGTCGATCTCGCCTATCAAGGCTTCGGCCGCGGCCTCAACGAGGACGTTGCCGGCCTGAGGCATCTCATCGGCGTCGTTCCCGAAGCGCTCGTCGCCGTTTCCTGCTCGAAATCCTTCGGTCTCTACCGTGAGCGCACCGGCGCCATCTACGCGCTCACCGCCTCGTCCACCTCCGCCGATACCGTGCGGTCCAACCTCGCCGGGCTCGCCCGCACCAGCTATTCCATGCCGCCGGATCACGGCGCCGCCGTCGTGCGCACGATCCTCGCTGACAAGGACCTTGCCCGCGAATGGGCGGAGGAACTCGAGGCGATGCGCCTGCGCATGACCGGCATCCGCCGGGCGCTTGCGGAAGGTCTCCGCACGCGCTGGCAGGCGCTCGGCGCGATCGCCGATCAGGAGGGGATGTTCTCGATGTTGCCGCTCTCGGAAGCGGAGGTGCTGCGGCTCAGAAGCGAGCACGGCATCTACATGCCGACGTCGGGCCGCATCAACATCGCCGGGCTGAAGACGGCGGAAGTCGCCGGCGTCGTCCGCAATTTCACGAGCCTGTGACGGAGCAGCGGGGATGAAGGTCGACGGAGAGGCCCGCATTGCCGTTGCGCCCGCCGAGCGCCACAGGCTCTATGAGGATGGGCTTGCCATCCTTACCGGCACGCTCGTCGTCTCGCTGGGCGTGGTGATCTACAGCAAGGCGGTGCTTTTGACCGGCAGCACCGCCGGCCTCGCCCTGCTTCTGCAATATGCAACCGGAGCCGGGTTCTGGCTGGTCTTCTCACTCGTGAACCTGCCCTTTTACGTTCTTGCCGTCCGGCGGCTCGGCTGGCCGTTCGCGTTGCGCACCTTCCTCGCCGTCAGCCTGGTCTCGCTGTTTTCCCGCCTGACGGCGCAATGGGTGGAGTTCGCGCGGATCGATCCGGTCTACGCCGCCGTTGTCGGCGGCGGGCTGATGGGGATGGGCCTGCTCGTTCTCTTCCGGCATCGCACCGGCCTCGGCGGCATCAACATCCTGGCGATCTATCTGCAGGAGAAATGGGGAATCCGCGCCGGCTATTTCCAGCTCGCAGTCGATCTGGCGATCCTCGCCGCCGCCTTCTTCGTGCTGCCGCCGGCGAATCTCGTGCTCTCGATCGTTGGCGCTTGCGTCGTCAACATGATCCTCGCGATCAACCACAAGCCCGGCCGATACGTCGGCATAACCTGAAGCGGCCGCTTCCGGGCTTTTCTCCGGGGCGGTGCCCCGCTATGTGGTTGCGCGCACTGTTGGAGACGGGAAGAGATTAGGCATGACGGTTACGATCTACGGCATCAAGAACTGCGACACGATGAAGAAGGCACGCAGCTGGCTCGAAGGCCGCGGCATCGCTTACAAGTTCCATGACTACAAGGCAGAGGGGATCGATCGTGCGCCTCTTGAACGCTGGTGCGACGAATTCGGCTGGGAAACGGTGCTCAACCGCTCGGGCACGACCTTCCGCAACCTGCCGGAGGCGGACAAGCAGGACATGACGGCCGACAAGGCGATCGCGCTCATGCTCAAGCAGCCGTCGATGATCAAGCGCCCGGTGCTCGATGCCGACGGCAAACTGCTCATCGGTTTCAAGCCGGAGTTCTATGAAGCCCGGTTCGGCGCGTAGGAGGCAGACGATGTCGAAGACGACCCGCGCCACGCAGACGCTCGCCAAGGGCGGTGTTTCCTTCACCGTGCACAGCTACGACTACGATCCCGGCGCCGAGCGCGTCGGCCTGCAGGCAGCCGAGGCGCTCGGAGAGGATCCTTCCCGCGTGCTGAAGACGCTGATGGCCGAGGTGGATGGCAAGCCGGTCTGCTGCATCGTGCCTTCCGATAGGGAAGTCAGCATGAAGAAACTGGCAGCCGCCTTCGGCGGCAAATCGGCCAACATGATGAAACCCGCCGACGCCGAGCGCCTGACCGGCTACCATGTCGGCGGCATCAGTCCCTTCGGCCAGAAGAAGGTCGTTCCGACGGCGATCGAGGAGGCGGCGTTGGTTGAAACGCAGGTCTACATCAACGGCGGGCAGCGCGGGCTGCAGGTGCGGCTTCACCCGAAGGATGCGCAGACGGCGCTGAAAGCGATCGCCGCTCCGCTGATTGCCTGATCCGCCCGTCTCAGGTCAGGCGCGAAAGCAGTTCGGCGAGCCTGCCTGCCTCGACCTCGCCGAGCTTTGCGCCGACGTGCCTCTCGATCGACCGCGCGTAGATTTGCCACATGCTCGCCCGCATCGTACGGCCCGCTTCGGTCACGACGACCCAGCAGCCTCGGCCGTCCTCGTCGAAGGCCTCCCTGCGCACCAAGCGTTCCTTTTCCAGCCGATCGATCAGGCGCGAGAGATTGTATTGGGCAAGCAGCGTGCGGGCCTCGATCTCGAACGGCCGAAGCCTGCCCGCCTCGGCACGTACCAGCTCCCAGAGCACATCGTACCAGCCAAGCGGAGGCAGTCCTGCCTCCTTGAAATCCTTCTCGATCGCCGAGAGTACACGCCGCTGCGCGCGCATGAGCGCGACCCACGCCCGCGTGGTCAGTAATGTCGGCTCACAGCCCGCTGAACTTTCATCCTTCATAGATGCAATTACATCTACCTTGACGGATTTGGCAAGTCGTTATATATGCAATTGCATCTACATCGCCAAAGCGGGAGACTACCAATGACCGCGCCACTGACCCTGATCAGCCACCACCTCTGCCCGTACGTCCAGCGCGCTGCGATCACGCTCGCCGAAAAGGGTGTGCGGTTCGAACGCGTCTATATCGATCTTGCCAACAAACCGGACTGGTTCCTGAAAATCTCACCGCTCGGCAAGGTGCCCCTGCTCCGCATCCCCCGGGACGGAGGGGAAGCGATCCTGTTCGAAAGCACGGTGATCTGCGAATATCTCGAAGAGACCCAGCCGGGAGTGAAACTGCACCCGGCCGACCCGCTGACGCGGGCGCGCCATCGCGGCTGGATGGAATTCGGATCTGCTATCCTCTCCGATCTCTGGATCTATGAAACGACCCAGGATGCCGAGGTGCTCGAAACAAAGCGCGGCGTGCTCAACACGAAATTCGCGACTGTCGAAGCAGAACTCGGCGATGACCCCTATTTCGCAAGCGCCGATTTCAGCCTGGTCGATGCCGTTTTTGCGCCGATCTTCCGCTATTTCGACGTGTTCGACACGATTTCAGACATGGGCATCTTCGACAAGATGCCACGCGTCACCGCCTGGCGGAAGGCACTTGCCGCACGGGCAAGCGTGAAAGCCGCGGTAACCGAAGACTATCCCGAGCGATTGATGGCCTTTCTCGAAAAACACGAGGCGGCGCTTCTTCGCTCAAGGCGCGCCGCCGCATGACACGGGGGGCCACATCGCAAAGGCCTTCTGTTTTCGGCTAAACCGGTCTAAAACGGGCGCGCCGCCGGACCGCGCGCCCCCAGACGGGCGAAGCGGCGACGGCACCGTAAGCCAGGCATGCGCTCGCTTCCACCGGCAACGCCGTGGCCTCAGGAAACGGCGCGAGAGGACAGCAGGAGCCGCGATGAACGCCCCCCTTCAATCCGCAAGAAACCCCGTCGATCCCGTAAAACTCGAAAAGCTCGCGGAGGTCGCAGTCAAGGTCGGCCTGCAGCTGCAGAGGGGCCAGGACCTGGTGGTGACCGCGCCGATCGCGGCGCTGCCACTCGTGCGCCTCATCACCAAGCATGCCTATATGGCCGGCGCGGGACTGGTGACGACGTTCTACTCGGATGAGGATACAACGCTTGCCCGCTACGCCCATGCGCCGGACGAGAGTTTCGACCGCGCAAGCTACTGGCTTTACGAGGGCATGGCGAAAGCCTATGCGGGCGGCGCCGCGCGGCTCGCCATTGCCGGAGACAACCCGATGATGCTTTCGGCGCAGGACCCGGCGAAGGTCGCGCGCGCCAACAAGGCGAACTCGATCGCCTACAAGCCGGCGCTCGAAAAGATCTCCAACTTCGACATCAACTGGAACATCGTCTCCTATCCGAACCCCTCCTGGGCGAAGCAGATGTTTCCGGACGAGCCCGAGACGGTCGCCGTCGAGAAGCTGGCGAACGCCATTTTCGCCGCCTCCCGCGTCGATGTCGACGACCCGATCGCCGCCTGGAAGGAGCACAACCAGAACCTCAGCAGGCGCTCGGCATGGCTGAACGGCGAGCGCTTCGCCGCGCTGCATTTCACCGGCCCGGGTACCGACCTGACTGTCGGGCTTGCGGACGGCCACGAATGGCATGGCGGCGCCTCGACCGCCAAGAACGGCATTACCTGCAACCCGAACATCCCGACCGAAGAGGTGTTCACGACGCCGCATGCGCTGCGCGTCGAAGGCCACGTGTCGAGCACCAAGCCGCTCTCCCACCAGGGCACGCTGATCGACGATATCCAGGTGCGCTTCGAAGGCGGCCGGATCGTCGAAGCCAGGGCCTCGCGCGGCGAGGAGGTGCTGAAGAAGGTTCTCGACACCGACGAGGGCGCACGCCGGCTCGGCGAAGTGGCGCTGGTGCCGCATTCCTCGCCGATCTCGGCAAGCGGCATTCTCTTCTACAACACGCTCTTCGACGAAAACGCCTCCTGCCACATTGCGCTCGGCCAATGCTACTCGAAGTGCTTCCTTGATGGCGCCAACCTCAGCCAGGAGCAAATCCGGGCTCAGGGCGGCAATTCAAGCCTGATCCACATCGACTGGATGATCGGCTCGGACAAGGTCGATATCGACGGCGTACGGGCGGACGGCAGCCGCGTGCCGGTCATGCGGAGGGGCGAGTGGGCCTGATCGGTCATGCGCGAATAGCGGCCCCTCATCCGGCCTGCCGGCCACCTTCTCCCCGCAAGCGGGGCGAAGGAGACTCGCTGCATCGCCCAAGTCCCCTCTCCCCGCCTGCGGAGGGTGAGGGGTAATTCCGCCTGACTCTTGCGAATTCGTGCCGCATCCCGCTACGCTCGGACGGGCGCCGCGCGGCGCGGCATTTGTGCCTGCTGACTCATCCAGACGCTCGCGAAGACGACGGCGATGCCGATCAGTTGCACGGGCGTGAGCTGCTGCTCGAGCACGCCCCAGCCGAGCAGGATTGCCGTAACGGGGCTTAAAAAACCGAGCGGCGAGACCTGCGCCGGCTCCAGACGTGAAAGCCCGCGAAGCCAGAGAACGTAGGTGAAGGCGGCACCGATGAGGCCGAGATAGGCGAAACCCATGAGGTTCGCCATGGTGAGCGGCGGCAAGGAGGGCTCCAGCAGGAGCGCGACCGGCACCAGCAGCAGGCCGCCGGCGGTCAATTGCCAGGCGGTGAAGGTGAGCGGGGAGACCGGCGGCGCCCAGTGACGGCTGAGCACCGTGCCGAAGGCCATTGAGACGGCCCCGGCCATACCGGCGAAAACGCCTACCGGATCGAGCGCTGCGTTTGGCGTCAGCACTAGCAGCGCCACCCCTGCTATGCCGGCCACGCCTGCGCCGACGCTGAGCGCCCGGATCGGCGAGCCGAGAACGATCCGCGACAGCACGATGACAATCAGCGGCTGAATGGCGCCGACGGTCGCGGCGACGCCGCCCGGCAGCCGGTAGGCGGAGACGAAGAGCATCGCCCAGAAGAACGAGAAGTTGAGTGCACCCAAGAGAAAGCTGCGCAGCCACCAGATGCCCTTCGGCATTTGCCGGACGACGAGCAGCAGAAGCAGCCCCGCCGGCAGAGCCCTCAGCATCGCGACGGTGAGCGGATAGCCGGGTGGCAGGAATTCCGTGGTGACCAGATAGGTGCTTCCCCATATGGCCGGTGCTACGGCCGTAAGGCCGATGTCGAAGTTGCGCGTATTCATGTCTTCATCTCAAGTATCTTTACGTCAAGATATAATTCTAACCGGATTTATCTTGACGTCAAGATATCAAGGGATTTAGATCGGACAGGACGGCGGAAGGGGTCGATGCTGCCTCGCTGTTGCGGATCGATATGGAAGAGTCAGACAAGGACCACGTGGACAAGATCCTGGCGCAGTGGCGCCGGGAGCGGCCGGAACTCGACGTTTCGGCGATGGGCCTTCTCGGGCGTATGGGACGGCTGAGGGCTCATATCGCCCGGGAGCAGGAAGCGGTCTTCGCCGAATACGAGCTGACATCGGCGAGCTTCGACGTGCTGGCGACGCTCCGGCGCTCCGGCCCCCCTTTTCAGCTTTCGCCCGGCGAATTACTTGCCGCGACCATGGTCACCTCGGGCACCATGACCAACCGTATCGACCAACTCGAGAAGGCCGGCCTCGTCGAGCGGCTCGACAATCCCGAAGACCGGCGCGGGGTGATCATCGCCCTGACGCCGGAGGGGAAAAAGCGCATCGACGCGGCGGTAACGGCCCATGTCGCCAACCAGCAGCGCCTGGTCGCCGGCCTTGAACCCGAGGAGCGGAAAGCGCTCAATGCGCTGCTCCGGAAGTTCCTGGCGACGTTTGAATGAGTTGAGCCCAACAGAGCCCGCACGCGCTCAATATGGCGCTTACGCTTCGCCTCCGTCGCCCGGTCCATGTCATGCAGGCTGATCATGCAGAAGTCGAGACCTTGCCGCATAGGGCGGCGAGGTCGCGAGTGAGCAGCCGGCGCACCGGATTGCTCATGTAAAGATGCACGACCAACAGGGTGAACCCGTGCTGGTCAGCGCCCAGAACAGCCTGATGTTGTCGCCAGCGGGACAATACGACCGCCTGCCTCATTATGATCGAAGGCGACACCGCGCGCGAAGACCCGATCGAAAAGGCCTCGAGGATCGCCGGGAAATTTAGCCGCTACTGCGGAAAGAGGAGCACCATCGCATCGTGCCTTCCTTAAAACAGGCTGCCCTGCTTGGGCGGCCCGGAAGCAGGCTCCGGCGACCGTGATTGACGCTTTTTCGGCTCTTGCGGCGAAGGGGGCGAACCGCCCTCGCCCGCGACTGCCGACACGCTGCCATCGGCGAATTCCAGCGAAAGCGCCATGCCGGACGCGACCGCCGCCGCCTGTTTCACTGGGTGGCCCGCCGCGTCGCGCACCAGCGCAAAGCCGCGCTTGAGCACATTGCGATAAGATAGCGATTGCAGCACCCGGTCCTGCGCGGTGAGCACGCCCTTGAGCCTGCGCATCTCGCCGCCGATAGCAGCATCAGACCGTGCGCGAAGGCCCGCGACGCGATCCGAGGCGCGGTGGATCTGCCCGATGAGCCGCGAAGGCAGGGCGCGAAGCGAGGCGTCGGCGGCGGAGACGCGCGACTGGCCGCGATGGACCTGACGCTCGACGATCCGCTCGGCACGGTTCATCGCCTCCGAGAGGCGCCGTCGGCGGTCGCTGATCCTCGTCGTCAGCAGATCCGACCGGAGATGCGCACCTATCCGCTCGAAGGCACGGCGCTTGTTGGCGGTATTCATTTGCAGGCCACGGCCAAGGCCGGCCGACGCCTCGTCGAAACGGCGGCGCGGCAGAGCCAGCAACTGATCGAGCGAAGGCAGGGCGCGGGAAAGCGAGCGCACCGCCTGCCGGCGGTTCTCCATCTGTCGTCCAGCGGCCCCCTTCAGCCGCGCCGACAATGCGGACAATTCCGCCTCGAGGTCGGCCTTCACCGGTACGGCCATTTCGGCCGCGCCAGTCGGCGTCGGCGCCCGCTGGTCGGCGGCATAGTCGATCAGGGTCCAGTCCGTCTCGTGGCCGACGGCCGAGATCAGCGGGATATCGGACGCGGCCGCCGCGCGCACGACGGCCTCGTCGTTGAAGCTCCAGAGGTCCTCGAGGCTGCCGCCGCCGCGGGCGACGATGAGAACGTCGGGCCGTGCAATGGGTCCGCCGATTTCGAACGCGTTGAAGCCGTGGATCGCTGCCGCCACTTCCTCGCCCGATCCGTCGCCCTGCACGCGCACAGGCCAGACGACGACATGAACCGGGAAACGATCGGCGATCCGGTGGAGAATGTCGCGGATGACGGCGCCGGTCGGCGAGGTCACCACGCCGATCACCTTGGGCATGAAGGGCAGCGGCCGCTTGCGCCCGGCGTCGAACAGGCCCTCGGCCGCGAGCTTGCGCTTGCGCTCCTCGATGAGTGCCATCAGCGCGCCGGCGCCCGCCGGCTCCAGCGATTCAATGACGATCTGATATTTGGACGAGCCGGGGAAGGTCGTCACCTTGCCGGTGGCGATGACCTCCATCCCCTCTTCCGGGCGAAACTTCAGCCGCGAAAAAGCGCTTTTCCAGATCACCGCGTCGATCCGGGCGCGATCATCCTTCAGCGAAAAATAGGCGTGACCCGACGAGTGGGGACCGCGATAACCGGAGATCTCGCCGCGCACGCGAACCTGGTCGAACGCCTGCTCGACCGTGCGCTTGATCGAGCCGGAAAGCTCCGAGACCGAATATTCGGCGAGATTGGACGGCGCAGGAGAATCGAAAGACGAGTTCATGCGCCCTTTGTACCCGACAGCGCCCCGAATATCAGCAGCCGCGCGCCCCTATCTACCATTTTTCTGCCAATGGCCGGACTATTCCACGACTTGCGGTAGAACACTCGCCTTGAGACGGAAGAGTTTTACGCCCGTCCCCGCCGTAACCGGCAATGGTTCGAGGAAATCCGGTATTTCTCCCGCGGCGAGACGACCATAAAGCCCCTTGGGTTCCCTCTTGACGATCGTTCGCGTCTGCGGGTCGTCGGCACAGAAGGCCAGCACCGGGCCGCCCAGCGCCTTCAGCATCGGCGCCGCCTCATCCGGCTCCGCCAATCCGATCCGCAGTTCAGTCAGCATCCCTTGCGGATTTCTGTGATAGGGCGCGCTCAAGGCGCGATGCGCTGTGAAGCGCAGGATCGAAGCACCCATGTTCGACGGATCGATAACAAGGGTGGGCTCGATCTTCTGCAGATCCGCCATCGCCGCCGCTGAATAGCAACGGCCCGCGCGCTGCTGCCCGCTGGCCGCGTCGCCTGCCATTTCCTTGACGCCGTTAACCGCCAGCTCGCCCGCTACAGCCCAGACAGCCGGGACGGAAACGAGCACAGCCACGACATAAATGACGGATGCGAACGGACCACCGCCCTCCTGCATCGTTTTTGATCTCAGATCGACGAGCAGAAGCGAAATCGGCAGTATGGAAAGCAGATTGGAGAAGACGGCCGCCCGAACCTGCATCAGCGCGATGCCCCAATTGATGAGAACCACGGCCAGCAGGATGAGGAACAAGCCGGTGCGTTCGCCCCGCCTGATGCGCCACAGGCAAAGCACCACGGCAAAGAGGCCTGCAGCATAGAAGCCGCCGAGGCTACCCGGGTCCTGCCCCGCGATGGACAGGAATGATCGCGCCTCGATAACTCGGTCCAGCCACAGTTCGGTGAGGAGCGGGTCGAGATCGGAGAGCGGATTTCGCAGGCACTCCGGCGCAATGCCGAGAAGCACTCCTGCGATCACGAAGCCGTTGACGGCGAGAACGGCAAACCGCGCAGGCCGGCCAAGGCGGCTTGCAACGACCGCCGCACCGGCAAGCAAGACGCCGCCCGTCGCGGACAAGGCATAGAATGCGATCGAGAGGCTATCGCAGGTAACGGCTCGATAAAGACTAGGCGGCACAGTCAGGAAGAATGCGGCGCTCACGGTTGCTGCCAGACCCGCACCGAAGGCGACGGCCGCGGCGGCAAACACTTGCCCCTCCCAGGCCCAGATAACAGCGACGACGAGGCATATCACCGCCACGAAGGGCGTCGTCTCGACGCCGATGGCGATTGCCAAGGCCGCGGCGACACCGGCGAGCGCGAAGTTGATCGCCCGATATCGCTGATCGACCACCATCGCCGCCATTGTCGCCACCAGCACGAGCTGGACATTGTGGTGATCAATCGCTCCCGCCAGAAAGCGGTTGCTGGTCGCGACGAAGATCGCCGTCAATCCGAGGCAGAAATGCATGCATTGCGGGCCGCCGATCCGCCTGCCCGCCAGCCCCATGACCGCAAGCAGTGGCAAGACCAGCAGAAACGGCCAGATCGCCAAGGCGATCATTTCCGCTCGCTCAGCACCAGCGATCGGCTCGAAGAGGGAGATGAGTGCCGCGAGCGGCAGGTCGATGAGACGCGACCAGTGCATCAAGGTGCCGCCATCAAGGCCGAGCCGCGTCTGGGTGAGGTCGAACCAGCTTTGACCGGCCAGCAGGTCGCGGACCTGAACGAGCCGCATCGCGTCGTCGTTGTCGCGGCCGACATAGTCCTCGGCGCGCAGCATCCTGATGGCGGAAAAGGCGATTACAGGCAGAGCGCAGGCGAAGACCATCCATGGCAATCGCGACCAAAGCGGAGCGTGCCTTGCACCGGCGTGCTCATCCGACGCAATCAATGTCCCAACCGTCTCTGCCATCGGACTGTCTACCCGCGCTGGGATCATGGCTGCGATTGGATCGAAATGGCCCAAGGACGCTGCGTGATCGATCGTTTGATGCGAAGAACCGCGTCACGGCTTCCGCCTGAAGTGTGCCGCAATCTTAGCGAGCGCCAATCAAGAAAGCGTAAAGCCGCGCCGGAGGCGCCTCTGGATCGCGCAGTCGATGCCCCGCCAGACATAGCGTCTTGTTAACCGCATCACGTGTAGGATCGCGTGAGTTCCCTCCACCGGAGCAGCGCCCCATGTCCGATCAGCTAGACATCGCCATCCTCCTGCCTTGCTACAACGAGGCATCGACGATCGGACAGGTCGTACGCGACTTCAGGGCGGCGCTGCCATCCGCCCGCATCTATGTCTACGACAACAATTCCATCGACGGCACGCCGCTCGTGGCGATGCTCGCCGGCGCCACGGTCGTACGCGAGCGCCGCCAGGGCAAGGGCCATGTCGTCCGGCGCATGTTCGCCGATATCGACGCGGACATCTATGTCATGGCCGACGGGGACGGCACATACGCGCCTGCGGATGCCGAAGACCTCGTTCGCACGCTCCTGACCGAGCAGGCGGACATGGTCGTCGGAACCCGCAGGGATATCCGGGTTGAAGCGGGACGCCAGGGCCACGCCTTCGGCAACCGTGTCTTCAATCTCCTTTACCGTTCGATCTTCGGTACCGACTTCAGCGATATCTTTTCCGGCTATCGGGCCTTTTCGCGCCGTTTCGTGAAGAGCTTTCCCGCCGTCTCCAACGGATTCGAAATCGAAACGGAAATGTCCGTGCACGCATCCCGGCTCAAGCTGCCCGTCAGCGAACTTGAACTCGACTATGGCCGGCGGCCCGAGGGCTCCCATTCGAAGCTTTCGACCTTCCGGGATGGGGTCAAGATCCTCTGGATGTTCGCCATGCTGATGAAGGAGACGCGGCCCTTCGCGTTTTTCGGTCTGATCAGCACGGCCTTCCTCACCGCAAGCTTGATCTCCATGGCGCCGGTGCTCATCGAATATTTCGCAACAGGCCTCGTGCCGCGCCTGCCGACCTGGGTTCTTTCGATGGCGCTCATGCTGGTGGCGATCATGCTTTTCACCGCCGGCCTCATCCTCGATTCCGTCTCGCGCGCTCGAACGGAGCAGCTGCGGATCCACTACATGTCGATCGCCCGGCAAAGGCCGTACGACGTAGAAAAATCGTCGGCAATCCCTGCCTCCCTGCCGAAGCGGCGGAGCAGGAAAGCCGCCGCCTGAGAACTAACTCTTTGAACCTACGCAATTCCGGACGGAAACCCGTTACCCACTCTCCTGGAATTGCCCGAAGGACATTGCCGATGAACCGGGAAACGACAAACCGCATACGCTTCGTCATCGAGGACGTCATTCCGCCGATCCTGCGCGATTCGCGCCTTTTCAGGGGGATGGCGAGCCTTGCCTGGGGCGACCATATCTCCCACCTCGCGCGCTTTCGCGAACGAGCGCCCTTCCTCTCGGCGGCGGAGTACGAACAGCTCTACCGGCAGCATCCGCGTGTGCATGAAGGAACCGATAACTCCGAGGCCTGCATCCGCAAGATCGCGGCGGAAATTCGCGGCACCAGCGTCTGCGACGTCGGCTGCGGCACCGGCGCGCTTTTGAAGCGGATCAGAAGCGCGAACCCGGCCCTGGAGAGGCTCGCCGGCGTCGATTTCGCCATTGACGATGCCTCTGCGATCGACGGCATCGAATACGTTGCCGCCAAGATCGAGGAACTGCCGTTTTCGGATGGAGAGTTCGACACGGTCGTCTGCACCCACGTGATCGAACATATTCTCGACTACCGGCAAGCGATATCGGAGCTCCGGCGCGTCTCTCGGCGGCGGGTGATCATCGTCGTGCCGCGCGAGCGAGAATACCGCTACACCTTCAACCCGCATTTCAACTTCTTCCCCTACACGCATTCTTTCCTGCGGGCGATGCATCCGGTGCCGGAGCAGCATGAGTGCGTCGACATCGGGCGCGACATTTTCTATTGCGAAGACAAGTCGTGAGGCTGCGCGGATGATGGCTTTTAACCTCGCGCCGGCCGTCTGGTTTGGGCTGATCTTCACGCCGATCCTGATTTCGACCGGGCAGATCCTGTTCAAGATGACCAGCGCCAGAACGGGCGGATTCGATTTCCAAGGCCTGACGGCGCTTCTCGCAAACCCGACGCTTCTCGCGGCGCTCGCGCTCTATGGCCTCGGTACGATCATCTGGATCTTCACCTTGAGATCCGTGCCGCTGACGCTTGCCTATTCCTTCATGGCGCTGACATTCTGCTTCGTACCGCTGTTTGCGGCGCTTTTTCTCGGCGAAGCCCTGACCATCCGCTACGCCGCCGGCGCCGCGCTCATCATCGGCGGCATGATCGTCATAAATTCCTGAATCCCGTCGCTCAACAAATCCGTCCTCGCTTCTGCCAAGCATCAATCCGGATGTTCGAAGAAGCGCCGCGTCGCGTCGTCGGCCGGAAAGAAGGACTCGATCAGCACACCCTCGACCAGCGCGTCCTGAGTCGAGCCGAAGGTTGAAAGCGTGGTGATGAAGCGCAGTTCAGCCGCGCCGACGCGCAGTTCAACCGGCAGCACCGGCAGCCGCTCGGTGTCGGGATAGTTGTCGATTGCCCGGGCGACCGCCGGATCGACGACGAGCCGCTCCAGCCGTCTTTGCAAGGGACTGCGTGGCCCCTGCAGCCATGCCTCCATGCGCACGCGTTGGACCAGGTCCGCGGCGGCCGCCTCCCAGTTGATGACGAGCGTGCGGATGCTCTCCGATCCGAGGAAGGCGTCGAGGAAGTTCTGACCTGGGTTGACGGGTATCTTCGTCGCTTCCGCAAGTGCGGCAAAAGCGGGAGTCGTGAGCAGCACGGTGTATTCATGGTCGAAAACGAGTCCGGGATAGGGAGCATGGCGGTCGAGCATCAACCGGATCGCGCTTGCGACGGCGGGGGGCATGGCATCGAGCCCGCGAGCGGGACGCGTCGTCATCCGCGGCCGGTAGCCTGCGGCAGTAAAGAGCGGGCCCTGATCCCGGGCCGGGATATCGAGCACCGACGCCAGCCGCAGGATCATCCCCTCGGACGGTTTCGACCGGCCGGTTTCAAGGAACGAAAGGTGGCGTGCCGAAATCCCCGCCGCGACGGCGAGATCGAGCTGACTCATGCGGCGATGCCCGCGCCATTCCTTCAGGTGACGGCCGAATTCCATGAGTCCCTTCCTCCACTGCGCCGGCAGACTCGCCCAATGGAAGCGCAAAATCCATTACCTCGGAGGTAATCGGTTTGATGTTCACCAGCAGCATGAGGAGCTTCCAACAAATGGCCCGCTCGAGGCGGGCCATCATTCGCCGGCTAATGTTTAGATTTAGACCGTCTCCCAACCGTCCTTTTCGCTCGCCCGGTAGATGGCATCGATGAGCTTCTGGTTAAGGCGCGAGTTCTCGAGCGTCACCACTTCCTCCGGTTGCCCGGTTGCCGCGCGCGAGAACGCCTCGGCCTCGAGCTTGTACTGGCGCGCATCCTGGAAGCGGAAGAGCTGCGACTGGGCGTGGTTCTGGTTGGTCAGTTCCACTTCCTCGCGGCCGTAGCGGTCCGCATTGAAGGGCGACTTCACCTCGATATAGCCCTCGTCGCCGTGGAAGACCATGACCTGGCGGGCGGCAAGCTGCGTCGAGATGTAGAAGCTCAGTTCGAAATCACCGAAATCGGCGCGCACGCTCGAATAGATGTCGGTGCCGAATTCCGGGTCGCGGTCGGTATTGGCCTGAACACGAACCGGATCTTTGCCGGTCACGAAACGGGTCGTGATCGTCGGATACACACCTATATCCGGCAGGCCGCCGCCGCCGAGTTCCGGGACGTTGCGCATGTTGCCGGGATCTCGATTGTAATAGGTGAAGGCGCCCTGGACATGCCTGAGCTTGCCGATCGCCCCTTCAGCAAGCAGCGAGCGCACCTTCCGCCACACCGGGCTGTACGTCACCATGAAGGCTTCCGAAACCAGCACCTTGTTGCGGTCGCGCGCCGCGATCAACGCGTCGATCTCCTCCGCCTTGAGCGCGATCGGCTTTTCGCAGAGCACGTGTTTGCCGGCATCGGCGGCCTTGATCGTCCAATCCACGTGCTGCGAGGTCGGCAGCGGAATGTAGACGGCATCGATCACGTCGGATGCCAGCATTTCCTCGTAGGATCCGAACGCATGCTGCACCGAGAAGCGATCGGCCATCGCCCTCGCCTTGGCGAGATCGCGGCTGGCGACCGCCGAGACCACGCAGTTTTCCGCATCCTGAATGGCAGGCACGACGAGTTCGCGGCCGATCTTGGCCGTCGACAGAATTCCGAAACGCAGCATGGCTAGACTCCTTCCTGGCTGCGCCGACACTAACCCCGAGGTACGTACCTAGCAACCATGCGACGCGCAGAAAAACGCCAGAGCGGGATCATGGAAAAGTGCGGGCGGTCTTCCGCCCGCACCTCGCTTGGAATCGATCACGTTTGCGATTTTGGGTCGATACGACCCGAAATCATCGTGATCTGGCAGGTGTCATTCTGCGCGATGCTGGCTTATCTTTCAGCCCGCAATCCTCCCGATCGCAGACTTGTTTTCATCCAACCTGGTGGAGCGAAACCATGGAAAAGCGCAGACTTGGCCGCACCGGCCTCTCGATTGCGCCGCTCGTTTTCGGCGGCAACGTCTTTGGCTGGACAGCGGATGAGAAGACATCCTTCGCCTTGCTCGACGCTTTTTTCGACGCCGGCTTCAACGCCGTCGATACGGCGGACGCCTATTCGACATGGGTGCCCGGAAACAAGGGTGGCGAATCCGAAACGATCATCGGCAAGTGGCTGAAGCAGTCAGGGCGTGCGCGCGACGAGGCGGTCATCGTCACCAAGGTGGGGTCGGAGTTGGGGCCGGATCGCAAGGGCCTTTCGCGGCGCTGGATCGTAGAGGCCGTCGAGGACTCGCTTCGACGTCTGCAGACCGACCACATCGATCTTTACCTCTCGCACTGGCCGGATCCAGAGACGCCTTACGAGGAGACGCTTGCCGCCTATGATGCGCTTCTCGCTGAAGGCAAGGTCCGCGCCATCGGCGCATCGAACCTCGACGCAACGCAACTGCGCGACGCTCTCGACGTCTCGGCGGCGAAGGGGCTGCCGCGCTACGACGTGCTCCAACCGGAATATAATCTCTACGACCGGGCGTCCTATGACGGCCCCTTGCGCGACCTCTGCATCGCCGAGGAAATCAGCGTCATCACTTATTTCAGCCTGGCGAGGGGGTTCCTCTCCGGAAAATACCGCTCGCACATGGATCTCGAGGGCTCGGCCCGCGGCGGCGGCGTCGAGAGATACCTCGACGGGCGCGGCATGCGCATCCTTGGCGTGCTCGATGAAATCGCCGAGGAAACCGGGGCGAAACAGGCGGAAATCGCGCTTGCCTGGATCATCGCCCGCAAAGGCGTGACCGCGCCGATCGCGAGCGCGACCAATCTCGAGCAAGTGAAGAGCCTCGTAAAGTCGGCCGAATTGAGGCTGTCAGAGGACGCCATACAACGGCTCAACGAGGTGAGCGATTAGCGGAAAGGGCGACGCGACGCGAAAACCCCTCCCCGCAAGGGGGAGGGACTTGCACGTCGTTCGCTCGGCGGCACCTTCAACGTCCGAGCTCGTGGAGCCGCTTCGATGGCAATGGAGCGGACGCCACAGGAAGGCCCCTCCCCTTGTGGGGAGGGGCCAATTATGAGTTTGTCATCGAAAGCGATGGAAAGCCGGCATAGTGCTGAGCGTGGCTGCCCTCGTGGTTGGCCATGCCCGGCTTCGTCAAAAGCCCGCGCGGCTCGGCATAGCTTCTGATGGTGCGGCGCGGCCTCTCGTGCCACTGGATGTTGAAGGCCCAGAGTTTTGGAAAGAAGCAGAGGGAGGCATAGGGCAGGTGGTCGTGGATCCACCAGGCAAGGCTCTGCCAGCCGCCGCCCTCACGTTGCCGATCCTAAAC
Source organism: Sinorhizobium chiapasense (assembly GCF_036488675.1). Classification (NCBI taxonomy): domain Bacteria; kingdom Pseudomonadati; phylum Pseudomonadota; class Alphaproteobacteria; order Hyphomicrobiales; family Rhizobiaceae; genus Sinorhizobium; species Sinorhizobium chiapasense. The sequence continues at coordinate 4,256,037 of NZ_CP133148.1, read as the reverse complement.
CCAGGGAATGACGATGCAGGCGGTTGCGCCCATGCAACCGTCGGCATCGCGCATGTCCCATATGTGGTCCGCCGCCGTCGCCCCATTGGTGGAGCAATTGAGCTTGTTGGCGTTACCGAAGGCGTTGACCGCCCGGTTCCGATAGGCGGACCGGATGTGCAGGCGACCGAAGGTCGCCTGCAACGGCTCCAGCAGTTGCTCGCAGAGCCTGGTCCCCGCCTCGATGGCGAGATCCGGATCGTCCGGAATGTTCGGAATGCGATAGAAATCGGCAATCTCGGAATGGAGGAAGTCCCGCAAGAAGAAATTTTGCGAGAGCCTGACGCGGCCCAAATCCTCAAGCGATTTCATCGATCCCGGCTTCTTCATGCTACTCCTCCCTACAGCGCCGCGCGTCTGTCAGACGCGCAAAGGACGCTGTAGCGCTTTGAACTGCTGCCTGCGAGACAGCACTGTGACCATGCGCTGAATGATTGCAAGATCAGGTACGGTTGATCGAGACGCCGCCATCTACGAGCAGCGCCGCTCCGGTGACAAAGCTCGCGGCATCGGATGCGAGATAGAGTGCGGCTTCGGCGATCTCCTCGGGCCGCCCCATGCGTTTCAGCGCATGCAAGCTCTCGATGAAACCTCGCGTTTCCGGCGCCGCGCCCGGCAGGTTCGCATGGTTGGACGGCGTGTCGGTCCCGCCCGGCAGCAGCGCGTTGACGCGCACGCCCCGCCGTCCGAATTCGACCGCCAGCGACTGCGTCAGACCAACAAGACCGGCCTTGCTCGCAGCATAGGCGGTGGTGCCGGGAAAGCCAGCAGTGTGTCCAACGAAACTCGACGTGAAGACAAGCGAGCCGCCGCCACGGGCCACCAGCGCCGGTACCTGATGCTTGGCTGCAAGGAAAGCGCTCGTCAGATTGGTGTCGAGCGTCTCCCGCCAGTCCTCGATGGAAAGCGATGGGAGTTCGCCGATTGCGCCGAGCGCCCCGGCATTGTTGAAGGCGATATCCAGCCCGCCGAAGCGGCGGATCGCCACATCGACGAGCGCCTCGTTCAGGGCTTCGTCACGGATGTCGCCGGCGAGGATCGCGGCCTCGCCACCCGCGTCCTCGATTTCCTGCACGAGTTCTTTAAGTTCGCGCTCGCGCCGCGCGGTGACGACAAGCTTTGCGCCTTCACGGGAAAAAAGCGCGGCGGCCGCGCGACCGATGCCCGAGCTTGCGCCGGTTATGATCGCGATCTTTCCTTCAAGTCTTGGCATCACGGGCTCCTTTCTCGATAGCGACAAAGGAATCCCAGATCCGGCGCCAGGCGGCCACCCGATTTCAGAGGCAGCGGGAAGGCCGGTCTCTCCGGACTTTCGACGGTTCGACACTACGCTCAAGGGGGAAACCGACGAGGACCTGACGAAACTCGTCATGGCGCAAGCGAACAAGGAGGCCGCATGATCGTTCGCGGTGGCCGGCGCCACTGCATGCTTCCTAAATCGTAGCCGATTTAGGGATAAAAACATGCAGCAATTCAAAGTGTCACAGCGTCCTTTGCACGTCTCATAGGACGCGCGGCGCTGTAGGCGCCGGTCACCGTCACGCCACGTGCCGGAAGAAATCGATGAAGGCCCTGAGCGCCGGGCGCATCTGCCGGCGGCTGGGATAATAGAGATAAGGGCCGGCATAGGGGGCGCACCAATCTTCGAGCACGCGCCCCAGTCTGCCCGCAGCGATGTATTCGGCCACTCGCGTTTCGAAGAGGTAGGCGAGGCCAGCGCCGCCAAGCGCCGCCTTGATGATCGGCCGATCCTCGCCGAGTATCAAAGGGCCGGCCACCGAGACCGTTATCTCCTCCCCCTCCTTCTCGAATTCCCAACGATAGAGCGTGCCATTCGAAAAGCGCCTGCGGATGCAGCGGTGCCCGGCGAGATCGCGCGGGTGGGAGGGCCTTCCGTGGCGCTCGAAATAGGATGGCGCCGCGACCACGGCGCTTGTGAGGTCCGGACCGACTTTCACCGCGATCATGTCGGCTTCCAGGCTCTCGCCAAGCCTGATGCCGGCGTCGTAGCCCTGTTCGACAATGTCGGTGAAGCCGTCTTCGTTGGCGATCTCCAGAACAATATCGGGATAGCGATCCAGAAAGGCGCCGAGGCGAGGCGCAAGGATGAGATCGGCGGCAAAGCGCGGCGCGGTGATGCGCAGGTTCCCGGCGGGTCGCTCGCGCGCGTCGGCCGCGGCCTCCAGCGCATGGGCGATTTCGTCAAGTGCCGGGCGCAACCGTTCCAGCAGCCGCCGCCCCTCTTCCGTCGCCGCGACGCTGCGCGTGGTGCGGGAGAGCAGTCGCACACCGAGGCTCGCCTCGAGACTGCCGACGGCGTGGCTGACGGCGGACGGGGCGACACCGAGTTCCTTTGCCGCGCCGCGGAAGCTGCCATGCGCGGCGACGGCGGACAGGACTGCGAGTTGGGAAAGCTGCGTGCGGTTCATTGATCGAAATAATAGAACAACCCGTGAGAATTGAAAGCGATTTTCAACTGCTGACGTCCGCCCTATCTTCACCTCGACATCGGGCGTCGGCGCCTGATGAAGAGACCACTCAGCGAACGCATCCTTCGACGCGAGCCACCCGCGCGCCCACGCGGCGCCCTCTGGGTGCCCCAAGTTTCAGCCTGAAAGGACATTCCATGAAAACCCGCAAGCTCGGAAATCAAATGACCGTCTCTACCATCGGCCTTGGCTGCATGGGCATGAGCTACGCCTATGGTGAGGCGGACGAGCAAGAATCGATCCGCACGCTCCATCGCGCCGTCGAACTCGGCGTGACCTTCTTCGATACGGCCGAAGTTTATGGCCCCTTTGAAAACGAGAAACTCATCGGCAAGGCATTGAAGGACCGGCGCGACCGGGTGACGATCGCGACGAAGTTCGGCTTCCGCATCGAGCCCGGCAAACCGGCGGCCGAAGCGATCAAGGGCGTCGACGGGCGGCCGGAAAATGCCAAGGCGGTCGCCGAAGCCTCGTTGAAGCGGCTAGGGACCGATGTCATCGACCTCTATTACCAGCACCGCGTCGACCCGAGTGTGCCGATCGAGGAGACGGTCGGCGCCATGGCGGAGCTCGTGAAGGAGGGCAAAGTACGCGCGCTGGGCCTTTCGGAGGCGAGTGCCGCCACCATTCGCCGCGCCCATGCGGTCCACCCGATCGCGGCGGTGCAGAGCGAATATTCGCTGTGGACGCGCGACCCGGAGGAGGAGGTGCTCGCCACCTGCCGCGAACTCGGCATCGGCTTCGTTCCCTACAGTCCGCTGGGGCGCGGCATGCTGACCGGCACGATCGCCAAGATGGATGATCTCGCCGCCGATGATTTCCGCCGATCGCTGCCGCGCTTCCAGGCAGAAAACTTGAGCGCCAATGCGGCGCTGGTCTCGATGCTCGAAACGCTGGCGGCGCAAAAAGGCGTCACCGCCGCCCAGCTCGCGCTGGCCTGGGTCATCAACCAGGGCGATTTCATCGTGCCGATCCCGGGCGCCCGCAGGATCCGGCACCTGGAAGAGAATGTTGCCGCCGCGGATATCGTGCTTTCCGACGCCGAGCTCACCAAGCTCGCCGAGATCCTGTCGCCGGCCCTTGTTGCCGGCAAGCGCTACACCGAGGCGTCGCTGGCGCTGACGAACCGGTAAGACGCATTCGCCCCTCGGACAGGCACGCGGGAGGGCATCGCATTTCGCCGGCGATGCCCTACCTATAGAGCGGGATTAGGAAAAGTGTGTGCGGTTTTCCGCCTTATTAGAATCGATCACGGTCATGATTTTAGGTCGATTCGACCTAAAATCATCGTGATCTAGTGCAGTCGGCCCCAAAGAGGAGGAATGAGGAATGTCGGAAGAGCAGGCGATCAGCGCAGTGGTCCATCTCTACGTCGACGGCATGGCCTTTGCCAACGAGGCGGCGCTGCGCAAAGCCTTCCACCCGAACGCCTCGATCGTCGGCAATTATGAAGGCGCCGTCGAATGGCTGGCCCGCGACGCCTTCATCGCGACGATCCTGAAGGAAGGTGCGGCACCGCCGGAAACACAGCCTCTCATGGACGTGGAGATGATCCACGTCACCGGCGACGCGGCGAGCGTGAAAGTCGTCGATGAATTCGCCGGCTCACGCTATACGGATTACCTGTCGCTGCTGAAAGTCGACGGACGATGGCTGATCATCAACAAGGTCTGGCACGCGCACTCGTAGGCTGCGGGAGACATCATTGTCCTTGGTAAAAACCGGCAATGGGCCACACGCGATGTGCGGATCGGTAATTGCTATCGATCACGTGCAATTGGCGATGCCGGAGGGCGGCGAAACCGAAGCCCGCCGCTTCTACTCCGATCTTCTCGGTATTCCGGAGGTACCGAAACCAGAAAATCTGGCTGCACGCCGCGGCGGCTGGTTCGAGCGGCCAAGCCTGAAGATCCATCTTGGCGTGGAGAAACACTTTGTCCCCGCTCGCAAGGCACATCCCGCCTTCATAGTCGATGATCTTTTCGCAATGGTCTCCCGACTGCAAGCCGCCGGCGCTCACGTGGTTGAAGACGAACCGCTTGCAGGATTCGTGCGTCGCTATGTCTGCGATCCGTTCGGTAACAGGATCGAGCTGATGCAGCCCGTGGACTGGTGACATCGCATTCGGATTCAGGCGGAAGCCGCACGCATCTTACTGCAAATGAATGAAGGCCGCTGCAGACAGCGGCCTTCATCTTTCGTCAGGCGCGGAGCACGCCGCCGGTGCTCTTCGCCACATTGGCGATGATCTTCGAAGTCAGCGCTTCGAAATCCTCGTCGGTCAGCGTGCGTTCCACCGGCTGGATCGTCACCTCGATCGCCACCGATTTCTTGCCCTCGCCGAGCGATGCTCCCTCGAACACGTCGAAGACGTTGACACCGGTCACCAGCTTGCGGTCGGCACCGGATGCGGCCCGCAGTATCGCTGCCGCCTCGACCGTCTTGTCGACGACGAAGGCGAAATCGCGCTTGACCGCCTGGAACGGCGAAAGCTCCAGGGCCGGCTTGGTGCGCGTTGCCTTCTTCTTCGGCTCGGGCATGGCGTCGAGGTAGATCTCGAAGCCGCAAAGCGCGCCCGATACGTCGAGGGCATCGAGCGTCTTCGGGTGGAACTCGCCGAAGCTGCCGAGAACGATTTTCGGGCCAAGCTTGATCGTGCCGGAACGGCCGGGGTGATACCAGGCCGGGCCACCGGCCTCGAACTGGACATTGCCCATCGGCACGCCGCAAGCCTCGAGCACGGCGATGGCATCGGCCTTGGCGTCGAAGACATCGACCGGCCTGCCGCCGCCTTTCGCCGCATTCGACCACAGCCGACCGGCGCCGTTCAGCGATGCCGTACCGCGGCGGATGCCACCGGCGACACGGCGCTGGCTTTCGGGCGCATCCCCTTCATAGGTCCCGGACACCTCGAAGATCGCGACGTCGCCATAGCCCTTGTCGGCATTGCGCTGCGCGGCGGTCAAGAGCCCCGGCAGCAGCGAAGGCCGCATGTCCGACATGTCGGCTGCGATCGGGTTGGCGAGTTTCAGTGCCGGTTGGCCGCCGCCGAAGAGCTTCGCCTGTTCCTCCGAGATGAAGGACCAGGTGACGGCTTCGAGCATGCCGCGGCTTGCGAGCGCGCGCTTGGCCTGACGCGTGCGGATCTGCAGCGTCGTCAGGATCTTGCCGTTGACGACATTGTGGCTTTCGAGCGGAGCCGCAACGATGTTGTCGACGCCATGAATGCGCATGACCTCCTCGACGAGATCCGCCTTGCCGTCCACGTCCGGGCGCCAGGAGGGCACGGTGACGCGGAAGCGCTCGCCGGAGCCCTCCGCGGCAAAGCCGAGCTTGGTGAGGATCGAGACACTTTCCTCGGTCGAGACCTCGAGGCCGGTCAGCCGCTTCACCTCCGAGACGGGGAAGTCGACCACCTTGGGCGTATGCCCCTCATAGCCGACGACATCCAGCCTGGCGGGCGTGCCGCCGCAAAGCTCCAGTACCAGCTCGGTCGCGCGTTCCAGGCCCGGCACCATGTATTCCGGATCGACGCCGCGCTCGAAGCGATAACGCGCATCGGTGATGATGCCGAGCGTGCGGCCGGTCTTGGCGATGTTCATCGGATCCCAGAGTGCGGATTCGATCAGCACGTCGGTGGTGTTCGCGTCGCAGCCGGAATGCTCGCCGCCCATGACGCCGCCGATCGACTCTATCCCGTCCTCGTCCGCAATCACCACATTAGCCGGCGACAGCGTATATTCGCGCGTATCGAGCGCCAGTACCTTCTCGCCCTCCTTCGCCCGGCGAACCGTAAGGTTGCCGGTGACCTTGGCCGCATCGAAGACGTGAAGCGGCCGGCCCTGGTCGAAGGTCAGGTAGTTCGTGATGTCGACCAGCGCGTTGATCGGCCGGAGACCGATCGCATTCAGCCGTTGGCGCATCCAGGCCGGGCTCGGGCCGTTCTTGACGCCACGCACGAGGCGGAGCGCGAAGCCGGGGCAGAGGTGCTTGTCCTCGCCGAGATCGAGACTCACCTTGACCGGCGTTTCCCCCTCCACAGGGAAGGACGGTGCCGGCCGCGCTTTCAACGTGCCAAGCCCGGAGGCGGCGAGATCGCGGGCGATGCCGTGAACGCTCGTGCAATCCGGCCGGTTCGGCGTCAGGTTGATCTCGATGACCGGATCGTCGAGCCCGGCGTAAGCCGCGTAGCTGGTGCCGATCGGAGCATCCTCTGGCAGGTCGATGATGCCGGTGTGGTCGTCGGAAATCTCCAGCTCCTTTTCCGAGCACATCATGCCGCGGCTTTCGACGCCGCGGATATTGCCGACCGAGAGCGTGACATCGATGCCGGGCACGTAGGTGCCGGGAGCCGCGAAGGCGCCAATGAGACCCTTGCGGGCGTTTGGCGCACCGCAGACGACCTGAACCGGGTGGCCGTTGCCGGTATCGACCATCAGCACCTTCAGCTTGTCGGCATTCGGGTGCTGCTCGGCCGAGACGACCTTGGCGATGACGAAAGGCTTGAACGCTGCCTTGTCGTCGACGTCCTCGACTTCCAGCCCGATCATCGTCAGGCGGGCGCAGATTTCCTCGAGCGAGGCGTCGGTTTCCAGATGGTCCTTCAGCCAGGAAAGCGTGAATTTCATGTTTTCACCTGTGTCCCAAAAATATCAGCGCGCGATCAAGCGGAAAGGCCGCCGAAGAGCGTCGGCATGTCGAGCGGGCGGAAGCCGTAATGCGTCATCCAGCGGACGTCGGCGTTGAAGAAGTCGCGCAGGTCCGGCATGCCGTATTTCAGCATGGCGATGCGGTCGAGCCCCATGCCCCAGGCAAAGCCCTGATACTCGTCCGGATCGAGACCGCCGGCCCGCAGCACGTTCGGATGGACCATGCCGCAGCCGAGGATTTCCATCCAGTCCGTGCCTTCGCCGAACTTGACGATGGGGCCGGAGCGGTCGCACTGGATGTCGACCTCGAAGGACGGCTCGGTGAAGGGGAAGAAGGACGGGCGGAACCGCATCGTCACCTGATCCACCTCGAAGAACGCCTTGCAGAACTCTTCCAGCACCCAGCGCATGTTGGCGACATTCGCCGTCCTGTCGATCACCAGGCCCTCGACTTGGTGGAACATCGGCGAATGGGTGGCATCCGAATCTTGGCGGTAGGTCTTGCCGGGAATGATGATGCGGATCGGCGGCTGTTGCGCTTCCATCGTGCGAATTTGCACCGGCGAGGTGTGCGTGCGCAGCACCTTGCGCTCGCCCTTCTCGTCCGGCTGGAAGAAGAAGGTGTCGTGCATCTCGCGGGCCGGATGGCCTTCGGGGAAGTTCAGTGCCGTGAAGTTGTAATAATCCGTCTCGATATCCGGCCCTTCGGCGATCGAGAAACCCATGTCGCCGAAGATCGCGGTGATCTCGTCGACGATCTGGCTGATCGGGTGTATGCGGCCACGCTCGGCCGGCGAGGAGCGGACCGGCAGGCTGATGTCTACCGTTTCGCGCGCCAGCCGCTCGGCGATTGCGGCATCCTTGAGCGCCAGCTTGCGGGCGGAGATCGCATCCGTCACCGTGTTCTTCAGCGCATTGATCTGGGCGCCGCGCGTCTGGCGCTCCTCCGGCGACATCGTGCCGAGCGTCTTCAAGAGTTCGGAAATGGAGCCCTTCTTGCCGAGCGCGCCGACGCGCACCGCCTCGATCGCTCCCTCGTCGCCGGCGGCATCGATATCCGCCAGCAATGTTCGTTCCAATGTTTCCAGTTCGCTCATCCGTGCAGCCTCGATGCGGGAATGTCGGTTCTTACCGATTCAAATCTTCAAGAATGTGATCGCGTCGCGCCCGAGAGGTGGACGAGATCTGTCACTGCCGTCGGCGCGCTTTTTTGACGTGCCGAATAGAAAAACCCGCGCCAGCCCCTGCCAGCGCGGGTTTCCCAACAAATTTCAAGAACGGTTTTGGGAAAACGCTGGCTTAACGGACAGCGCTTTCAAACTCGTTTGTCGTGCCGGCTTCCTTGAGGTAGGCGAGCGCCTTCTTGGCGGCTTCGACGAGCGCGCCGAATGCTGCCGTCTCATGGATCGCCATGTCCGACAGAACCTTGCGGTCGACTTCGATGCCGGCCTTGTTGAGGCCGTCGATGAAGCGGCCATAGGTCAGGCCATGCTCGCGGACGGCAGCGTTGATGCGCTGGATCCAGAGAGCGCGGAAGTTGCGCTTGTTAACCTTGCGGTCGCGGTAGGCGTACTGCTTGGAACGGTCCACCGCTGCCTTGGCGGCGCGAATGGTGTTCTTGCGGCGGCCGTAGAAACCCTTGGCGGCCTTGAGCGTCTTCTTGTGCTTGGCGTGGGCGGTCACACCGCGTTTTACACGTGCCATGTCATGATCTCCTTAAGTATCCAAATCGCCAGACGTCTTAAAGACCGTTAGGCAGGTAGTTCTTGACGACCTTCTTGCCATCAGGCTCAGCGAGAACCATGGTTCCGCGCGCGTCGCGAATGAACTTGTTGGACCGCTTGATCATGCCGTGGCGCTTGCCAGCAGCAGCAGCTCGAACCTTGCCGGTTGCGGTAACTTTGAACCGCTTCTTGGCAGACGATTTCGTCTTCATCTTGGGCATTTTGCTACTCCATTGTTCTTAATAGTGCGAAACAGGCAGACGAAGCCCGTTTCCAGCGTTAAGAACGGCCACGGCATGCCCTGCCGGACCGTTCGGACGGGGGCTTATACCCACATGCCCCGAAAAACGCAAGCGGGCAAACGAAGGAGCCGGACGCGACCCGAAGCGGTGTCGCTTCGCTCGGCGACCAGCCCCGTGCGGGCGATGCCCTTCAAACAAAAAGCCGCCCCAAGTGGCGGCTTCCCGTCATATTCATTGTGCGTGGGCGTGACCGATCACTTCGGCGCCAGCACCATCATCATCTGGCGGCCCTCGAGCTTCGGCTCGGCTTCCACCTTGGCGATCGCCTGAGTGTCGTCCTTTACCTGCAGGAGAAGCTTCATGCCGAGTTCCTGGTGGGCCATTTCGCGACCGCGGAACTTCAGCGTCACCTTGACCTTGTCACCTTCCTCGAAGAATCGGTTCATGGCCTTCATCTTCACCTCGTAGTCGTGGGTGTCGATGTTCGGACGCATCTTGATTTCTTTGATCTCGACGATCTTCTGCTTCTTGCGCGCTTCCGCGGCCTTCTTCTGGTTCGCGTATTTCAGCTTGCCCAGATCGAGAATCTTGCACACCGGCGGTTCTGAGTTCGGTGCGATCTCTACCAGATCAAGACCGGCTTCGTCCGCCATGCGGAGCGCCTGGTCGATCGGAACGACGCCGACATTCTGGCCTTCGGCATCGATAAGCTGAACCCGGGGGACCCGGATTTCCTTGTTTGAGCGCGGCCCCTCTTTAACCGGGGCGTCCGCTTTGAACGGTCTGCGAATGGTCGTACTCTCCTCGAGCTATTTACGTATATTTGGTCTGCTTGAACGGTCAGCGCGATCTCAAACGAAGCGCTTGAAACTGTCACTGACGGCAATGTGTGAATTGCGGCGCCAGAGTCAATAGCATGGCTCGCAAGGAAAATCACCCTCTGTCGAAGCATAGGCGAATCTGTTTTAGAAGGAAATCTGCCGCCTGCCGCCGTCTTTCGAGAGGATATCCGATGTCAACAGCATCAGCCGAAACTGAAATCACGCGGATCGAAGTCGGCAGCGGTGCGGCCGCGCGCTCGATCGCCATGCGGATCTTTCGCACGGAGCAGCGCTCGGAGCGCCCGACGCTCGTGTGGCTCGGCGGCTATCGCTCCGACATGTCCGGCACGAAGGCCGTCGAGGTCGAACACTATGCCCGCTTGGCCGGAACCGACTGCATCCGTTTCGACTATTCCGGCCACGGCTCCTCCGGCGGCGATTTCCGGGACGGCACGATCTCGCGCTGGATCGAGGAAAGCCTTGCCGTCATCGATCACGCCGCGCCGGCCTCGCGCCTCATCCTCATCGGCTCCTCGATGGGCGGCTGGGTCGCCTTGCGGCTCATTCAGGAGCTCAGGCGGCGCGGCGCGACGGGCGGCGTCGCAGGACTCGTGCTGATCGCGCCTGCTCCAGACTTCACGGCGGAACTGATCGAACCCAATCTTACTGAAGCCGAGAAAACCTCGCTCGCCGAGCGCGGCTATTTCGAGGAACCGTCGCAATACAGTCCCGAGCCCAACATCTTTACGCGGGCGCTGATCGAAGACGGCCGGGCCAATCGCGTGCTTTCGGGCCCGGTCGAAACGGGCTGCCCGGTCCATATCCTCCAGGGCATGCGCGATCCCGATGTGCCCTATACCCATGCACTGAAGCTGATGGAGCATATGCCGGCGGACGATGTCGTGATGACCCTCATTCGCGACGGCGACCATCGGCTCTCACGTGACGAAGACATTGCCAAATTGAAACAGGCGATCGGCGCAATGCTGACGCAAGCCTGACTGCCGCGCAGCCAACCGTCTTTCCGACGCACCCCGCGCAACGCCGTTGCGGCGCAAGGATTATTACCGCCAATTCTCGGCGTTTTTAACCATAAAGGCCGATCCGCGAATCAGAAGATTGACTCCAACGATCTAACAATATTAACTCTTTGTTAACGATTAGAGCAGCACTCGGGGAAATCCTAAAAAAGCTGTCGTCAACTCAGGATTGCGCGGATAGGTCCGGACATGAAGTACCGGCACGCCGCGTTGCAGGGGATCTGTATGGCGTCTTGGACAGGGGTTAAGGCAAGCATTGCGGCTTTCTGCGCAGTTTTCATTTCGGCAAACACGGCAATTCCCGCCCAGGCGGGACCCTCTCCATGGATGCAGACCGGCTCGCTAACGTCCCAGCCGATCGGGCATTACGAGTTTTGCCAGAAGCATCGCGGAGAATGCGGCGCACGGTCCAAGACCACCGTCGCGCCACGCGTCACCGACCGAGGCTGGGCCGTCATCCGACAGGTCAATGCTCAGGTCAACCGCGAGATCACGCCCGTGACCGACCAGCAGGTTTTCGGCAGAGACGAGGTCTGGTCATATCCGACCACCACCGGAGATTGTGAAGACTTCGCGCTCGAAAAACGCCGCCGCCTGATGAAGCGAGGCTTTTCTGCCAGTCAGTTGCTGATGACCGTCGTGCGCAAGCCTGATGGCGAGGGCCATGCGGTCCTGACCGTCCGCACCGCGCAGGGCGACTTCATTCTCGACAATCTCGAAAGCAGGGTGAGGCTGTGGACGCAAACGCCCTATCGCTATCTCAAGCGCCAGGCGTCCTATAACAGCGGCCGCTGGGTGACCATCGACAACAGCGGGGAGATCGTCGTCGGCTCGGTCGGCAACTGACCAGGGCAGCGGCGAGTTATCAAAAGAGGGCCGTTCTGCGGCCCTTTTTCATGCCGTTTTTCGACGCATATCGTCATCCCAAAACCGCTGCGCACTTTTGGGCGACATGCGGTGCTGCGTTGATGCATGTCGTTATCCCAAAACCGCTGCGCACTTTTGGGCGACATGCGGTGCTGCGTTGATGCATGTCGTTATCCCAAAACCGCTGCGCACTTTTGGGCGACATGCATCAGGCGTTGCCGATCAGGACGCCGGCGGCGAGCACCAGACTGCCACCGAGGACGACCTGGAAGGCCGCCCTGAGGAATGGCGTTTCCATAAACCGGTTCTGGATGAAGGCGATCGCCCAAAGTTCGAAGAAGACGATTGCGGCTGCCGTCACCGTCGCCGTCCAGAAGTGCGGGATCAGATAAGGCAGTGCGTGGCCCAGGCCCCCGAGTGCCGTCATGATGCCCGAGGCAAGTCCACGCTTGGTCGGCGAGCCGCGCCCTGACAGTTTACCGTCGTCATGGGCAGCCTCGGTGAAGCCCATTGAAATGCCGGCGCCGACGGAGGCCGAAAGGCCGACGAGAAAGGTCTGCCAGGTGTCCTGAGTTGCGAAGGCGGCAGCAAAGATCGGCGCAAGCGTCGAAACCGATCCGTCCATCAGGCCGGCAAGGCCCGGCTGGACGTAAGTGAGGATGAACTGCCGGCGCGACGTCTCACCTTCCTCGGCGCGCACATTTTCGGGCGTATGCTTCTCGCCAAGCCGGCGGGCCAGCGATTCATGCGACTTCTCGGCAATCGCTAGGTCGCCGAGCAATCTGCGCGTCGCGGCATCCTGCGTACGCGCGGCCGCCTCAACATAGAACCGGTGGGCCGCCTCCTCCATCGCTTCAGCTTCGTCACGCGCTTTTTCGATCGGCATCTCGGCGACCAGCCAATCGGGCTTGCGCTCCGGGAAATCGCGCACATGCTCGCGCCGGATCAACGGGATACGATTGCCGAAACGGGCGACATGCAGGTCGATCAGCGCCTGGCGATGATGGCTTTCCTCTTCCGCCATCTCCTCGAAGACCCTGGCGGAATGCGGATATTTTTCGCGCAGCGCATCCGCATAGGCGAGATAAATGCGGCCGTCGTCCTCCTCCGAGGAGATCGCCAGCGCGAGGATTTCCTGCTCGCTCAAGGAAAGGAACGGCCGCTTGAAACGGGAGAAAAGGCGGGAAAGCATCTACAACAACCTTCTTTAGAATAATTCTAAAGAACATAGGAGGCACCACATCGAACGTCAAGGCCGCGAAGCCGCAGTGGCGCAGCCGACCGACCGGCGGAAGCGTTGCCCCTCATCCCGCTGCCGCGACCTTCTCCCCGCACGCGGGAAGCACGCGGGAAGAAGGGACGACGCCGCAAACTCCCCTTCCCTCGCCCCGCTTGCGGCGAGAGGGTCAGGGTGAGGGCAACGGTGATGCAGGCCGGACTCAAATCGTGAGGTTCAGCGCCTTTTCCTGCTCGATATAGGCGCGCTGTTGATCGGTGATGTAGTCGCGCACGATCGGGGCGGCGTCGCGCGAGCGCGACAATTGCATGTGGAAGACGAGCTGGCTGCCGGTGCGGAACATCATCTCCGCGCTGATCAGGTAAAACTCCCACATCCTGGCGAAGCGCTCGTCGTACATCGCGATCACCTTGTCGCGGTTTTCCTCGAAGCGCTTGCCCCAGTGCGCCAGCGTCGTCGCATAATGCACCCGCAGGAACTCCAGATCGGTCACCCACAGGCTGTTCTGCTCGACGACCGAGAAGACCTCCGACAGTGCCGGCGAATAGGCGCCGGGGAAGATGTACTTGCGCAGCCACGAGCTTGCCATGCCGGGCGGGCTCATGTGTCCGATCGAGTGCAGCACGGCGAGCCCGTCATCCGGCATCAACGCATTCAGCTTCTTGAAGAATTCGTCGTAGTGGTGCACGCCGACATGCTCGAACATGCCGACCGAGACGATGCGGTCGAAGGGACCCTGGACGTCGCGGTAGTCCTTCAGCTCGAAACGCACGCGATCGGCCATGCCCGCCTTGCGAGCCCGCTCGGAAGCCAGTGCCTGCTGTTCCTTCGAAAGCGTCACTCCCAGAACCTCGACATTCTCGAGCGCCGCCAGGTAGAGCGCCAGGTCACCCCAGCCGCAGCCGATATCGAGCACCTTCATTCCCGGCTTCAGGCCCAGCTTCGCCGCGAGCAGCCGGAGCTTGTTGCGTTGCGCCGCCTCCAGCGTCTCGTCCGGCGCGCGGAAATAGGCGCAGGAATAGAGCATGTTCTCGTCGAGGAAGAGCTTGTAGAAATCGTTACCGAGATCGTAGTGGTGCGCAACGTTCTGCTGGGCCTTGCCCTTCGGGTTTGCCTGCTGGCGCTTGCGGAAGCGCATCTTAACAGCCCGCAACACCTTCTGGATCGGATAGGAACCGAGCGAGAGCCGGTTGATCGAAAACAGCGTGAGAAAGTCCCGAAGCGTCGAGCCTTCCTCGAAGCGCATCGTACCATCCATATAAGCCTCGCCGGCGGCAAGCTCGGCGTTGAAGACGAGGCTGCGATAAAGCCGCTTGTCCGTCAGCCGCATCGTCACGTGCGGCCCGGGTTCGCCGGAAAACACGTGGCGTTTGCCATCGGCGTCGATCACCGTCAGGCGACCCTTACGAATGAAGGACTTCATCATATGCGACAGTGGGAACATGCAGTGCCTCATTCTCGTGACGTGCAATCAACCGGCGCATCCGGAGCTGGCGTGTGAGCAGCGTCTGCCCCTCATCCCGCTGCCGCGACCTTCTCCCCACGGGTGGGGAGAAGGGGACCTGTGGCGCCAACCTCGTCCCCTCTCCCCGCCTGCGGGGAGAGGGGCAAACACCCAGTTGAGATATCTCAACTGGGACTCTGCCCGAGTCTTCCTCAGTCTTTGGCGCGCTCGACGTAGGAGCCGTCTTCGGTCGCAATGACGACACGGGTGCCGGCCTGGATGTGCGGCGGCACGGAGGTGCGAACGCCGTTCGAAAGAAGGGCCGGCTTGTAGGAAGAGGATGCCGTCTGGCCCTTGACCACCGGTTCGGTTTCGGTGATCTCGAGGATGACGTGGCGCGGCAGGTCGATGGCGATCGCAACACTTTCATGGATCGACAGCATCACGGCCATGCCTTCCTGGAGGTAGGCCTTCTGGTCGCCAATGTCGTCGGCCGACATGACGAGCTGATCATAGCTTTCCGGGTTCATGAAGTGGAAGCCTTCGCCGTCTTCGTAGAGGAACGTGTGTTCGCGGTCTTCGACGAAAGCGCGCTCGACCTGCTCGGTCGTGCGGTAGCGCTCCGAAACCTTCACGCCGTCGGAAATGCGGCGCATGTCGACCTGCGTCACCGGTGTGCCCTTGCCCGGGTGGAAGTTCTGTGCGGTAAGCACGACATAGAGCTTGCCGTCGACGTCGAGAACGTTGCCCTTGCGGACAGAAGAAGCGATGACCTTGACCATTAGTCTTCCTTGTAACAGAGGTATGCGCGACGCGGCGAGCTGGGAAAACCGGCCCTGAAGGACGCGAAAACTGAGATTTCGCGCCGCAACTACCCTAATTTCGCGCAAATAGCCAGCCTGCGCCGGCATTCACGTGAAGAAACTGGCACGCGAAGAAACTTGGCAGGCGAAGAAAGTTTGGACCGACCGATCATGCCGCATGCTTCTCCCTGGTGGACACCGGATGTCCATGCCGACCGGCGCCCGTTTCTCATCGGGCGCAACCGCATCCAAGCGGCTTTGCGGCGGTTCTTCGACGAGCGCGATTTCGTCGAGGTCGATACGGTGAGCCTGCAGGTGTCGCCGGGCAATGAGGCCCATCTGCATGCCTTCGCAACGCAAGCGCTCGGTCACGACGGCTCCGCCCAGCCGCTTTATCTCCACACCTCGCCGGAATTCGCCTGCAAGAAACTGCTGGCCGCCGGCGAAAAGCGCATCGCCTGTTTTGCCCATGTCTACCGCAATCGGGAGCGCGGGCCGCTGCACCATCCCGAATTCACCATGCTCGAATGGTATCGCGCCGGCGAGAGCTACGAGGCGCTGATGCGCGACTGCGCCGAAATCCTCGCGCTCGCCGCCGAGACGACGGGCACACGATCCCTCACCTATCAGGGCAGGGCCACCGATCCGTTTCTCGAACCGGAGCGGCTTTCGCTGGCCGAGGCCTTCGAGCGCTTTGCCGGCATCGACCTCATCGCCTCGATCGCGAAGGACGGAGCGACGGATCGTGACCAGCTGGCCGCGGCCATGAGGGTTTCGGGCTTGCGCGTCGCCGACGACGACAGCTGGGCTGACCTCTTCAGCCGCGTGCTCGTGGAAAAGGTCGAGCCCAATCTCGGTTTCGGCCGGCCGACAATCCTCGACGAATATCCGGTCGCCGAGGCGGCGCTCGCCAGGCCGACGGCGCGAGACCGTCGCGTCGCCGAACGGTTCGAGCTCTATGCCTGCGGCGTCGAGCTTGCCAATGCCTTCGGCGAACTGACCGATGCCGCAGAACAGCGCCGCCGCTTCGAGCTCGAAATGGCGGAGAAGGCGCGCGTCTATGGTGAAACCTATCCGCTCGATGAAGACTTCCTGTCGGCTCTCGCGATCATGCCCGAGGCGAGCGGCATCGCGCTCGGCTTCGATCGCCTGGTGATGCTGGCGACGGGTGCTTCGCGCATCGATCAGGTGCTCTGGGCGCCGGTCGCGGAGGCAAGCGCATGACGGCACAGCGTTCCATCAGAACGGCGCGCGAACTCGTCGATGCCGGCCTTATCGCGCCGGCGGACGAACAGGCGACATCGCATGTTGCGTCGCGCTACGCTGTTTCGATCAGCCCGGCGATTGCAGGTCTCATCGACCGCCAGGACAAGGACGACCCCATCGCCCGCCAGTTCGTGCCGGACGCCGCCGAGCTGACGCTGACGCCGGAAGAGCGGGCCGATCCGATCGGCGACAGCTCGCACAGCCCGGTTGCCGGGATCGTTCACCGCTATCCCGACCGCGTGCTGCTCAAGGCGGTGCATGTGTGCCCGGTCTATTGCCGCTTCTGTTTCCGTCGCGAAATGGTCGGGCCGCAGGGGCTCGGGACGTTGACACCCGCCGAGTTCGACGCCGCGATCGCTTACATCGCGGACCATTCCGAAATCTGGGAGGTGATCCTCACCGGCGGCGATCCGCTGGTGCTTTCGCCCCGTCGGCTCGGCGAAATCATGGAGCGGATCGGCGCGATCGACCATGTCAAGATCGTCCGCTTCCACACACGCGTTCCCGTCGTCGAACCGGAGCGCGTCGATGCCGACCTCGTCGCGGCGTTGAAGGCGAGCGGCAAGGCCACCTATGTAGCGCTGCATGCCAACCACCCGCGCGAGCTGACGGCCGAGGCGCGCGCCGCCTCGGCCCGCCTCATCGACGCGGGCATCGTCATGGTCAGCCAGTCGGTGCTGCTTAAGGGCGTCAACGACGATCCGGCCGTGCTCGCGGAACTGATGCGTGCCTTCGTCGAAACACGGATCAAACCCTATTACCTGCATCATCCGGACCTTGCCCCCGGCACCGGCCATTTCCGGCTGTCGATCGAGGAGGGGCAGAAACTCGTCGCAGCGCTTCGCGGCCGCGTTTCCGGCCTCTGCCAGCCGACCTATATCCTCGATATCCCCGGCGGCCACGGCAAGGCCGTCATCAGCGCAAGCGCGATCGCCGCGGAAGGGGGTGGCTGCTACACCGTCACCGATTTCCGCGGAAACGAGCACGCCTATCCGCCCAAGGCATGACCTCAGGATTATGCGTTGGCGCACATAACCACGATCATGATCCGTGGGAGTTATCCTCATCTACAGCGCCGCGCGTCTTATCAGACGCGCAAAGGACGCCGTAGCACTTTGAAATGCTGCATATTTTTATCCCGGCTACGATTTAAGGAAACATGCAGTAGACTGAGCTTCTCAAATAGATGGCAGTCGTCACCGACTGCAAAGCCCCATTCAGTGTCGTGATAATGTAAAAACTCCAGGCGGCGGCGCACCAACGGCAACGCGATCGTCCAGCCCCAAAACCGTCGCGCTCATGATGCTACACCCTCAGGAATGCAAGACGCTCATCGGTGCGGCCTGGTGCAATTTCAAGAATGTCGGCCTCCACTACGCCTTCCGCCACGAACGGATCCTCCTGAACACGACACTCCAGATCGGCGCGTGAGGTGTTGTGTGCGAGTACGGCTCCGCCCAAACCTGGCTGCAGACTGCCGGTGACAAGAAAGACGCCGTCATCGAAGCCGCGCTTAATCCAGGCATTATGCCTTTCCATCAGGTCGAGCGCCTTCGACTTGTCAGAGAACTTGAGGGCAACGACGAACATGCAGGATCCTTCCTTAGGAGTCGTAATCGGAAACGGGTGCTGGAGTCTCAGATAGCCTTGGGCGCTGCGCGGCCAGCCAAGCGCGCATCTCGTCGACCTCGCGCCGGACAAAGGCTTCATCGCGAAACGCCGTGGCGAGGGTCGCGACCCCTTGGCTCCGCATCAGGATGTGCATGGCGAGCGTGTCGGCATCAGTCCCCCGACCGAGTGCTGCAAATTGACCTGACAGCCAGTCGCGAAACAAATTGAAAAGTTTGGCCGCATCGTCCTTAGCGACATGATCCAGCTTAGCGAGCTCGTTGCACAGAGTGCCGACGGGGCAGCCGTGGGCCATGATCTTCGTCTGGTTTATGAGCAGGAGTTCGATGAAGCTGAGAATGCGCTTCGCAGGTGTCTCTGCCGAGGATTCCCAGCCATCGAGCATCTCCTTGGTTTTGGAGAGACGATAGGCAATTACTGCCCCCAGGATCTCGTCTTTCGTCCTGAAGTGATAATAGAAGTTTCCCCGGGAAGCACCGACTATCCCCGCGATGTCGGCGAAAGACGTCGCTTCAAACCCTCGCTCGTAGAAGAGCCTGTCGGCAGCTTCCACAATCTGCTGTCGTGTGTTTGCACCTGCCAAGTCTCGATCTCACCAAGCATCCGTCCTGGTCCATGAAGGATCTAGGACAATTGACCTAACACTCATTAGGTCAATTGTCCTAGAGGAGTCAAGTGGTGGCGAGGGAACTTCCTCTGTAGCTGAGGGCGAGGATTATGCGCACTATCTGGCAGCAACCCTTGACTCCCAAACGTTTCACCGAGAGGTGGCCATTATCTCCCACGGATCATAATCAGGAAAGATTTCGAACCTCACGTCACAGGCGCCCATGGTCAATCGTCAACGGATCGTAAGCATTAATTGACTGAGCAATGGAGACAGACCATGACCGACACGAAAGCCGTCCGCTACGAACAGGAAATCCCCGAAGTCCTCGGCGCGCTCGCCGACGTGCACAACAAGATGGACAGCCACGGCCTCGACCGATCGATCCACCACCTGGTCCAGCTTCGTGCCTCGCAGATCAACCGTTGCGGCTTCTGCGTGAAGATGCACACGAAAGAAGCCCGTGCCGACGGCGAGACGAGTGAACGGCTCGACCGCATCATCGTCTGGGATCAGGTCGGCGATTTCTCCGAGCGCGAAAAGGCCGCCCTCGCCTGGACCGAGGCTCTGACGGAACTCGAGCCCCGGACGGATTTCGCAAGCCTGCGTGCTCGGCTTCGCGCGCACTTCAGCGACAACGAGATCAGCGTCATCACTTCGACCGTGGCGATGATCAACCTTTGGAACCGCATCCAGATTTCGAGGCACTGACATGGTTCGCAACGACAAGATCGGCATGTTCGAGGAGGCGCGACCCCGCCTCCTTGGCCTCGCCTACCGCATTCTTAGTTCGCGTGCCGATGCCGAGGATGCGGTGCAGGACACGTTCCTGAAATGGCAGGCAGCCGATGTTTCCGCAATCGAAAGTCCGGCCGCCTGGCTCACCACCGCCTGCACCCGCCGCTGCCTCGACCTGCTCAAGTCCGCGCACCGCAAACGCGTCGACTATGTCGGCGCGTGGTTGCCGGAACCGATCCACACCGCAAGCGACGACAACGCGGAGGAGAAGCTTGCCCTCACCTCGTCGCTCACGACGGCATTCCTGCTGATGCTCGAACGGCTGACGCCCAAGGAGCGGGCCGCCTATCTGTTGCATGAGATTTTCGGCCAACCCTATGACGAGATTGCCGAAACGCTCGACATGCAGGAGGCGGCCACCCGCAAGCTGGTCTCACGCGCGAAATACAATATCGGTGTGGTTCAGACCCGACATACGACGCCGCGCGAACGCCAGGAGGAACTCCTTGCCGCTTTCCACGGTGCCATTCACGGCGGAGACATCGTCGGCCTTTCGGCGCTGCTGTCGGCCGACGTGAGGCTCACCGCCGACGGCGGCGGCAAGGCCGCGACCGTGCTTGGCATCCTTTCCGGCAAGGAGACCGTCGTGGCCTTCATTGCCGAGCGGCTCACCGAATACTGGTCGCACTACCGGTGGGAAACCGCGGAGCTCAACGGCGGACGCGGCATTGTCCTGCGGAGTGAAGACGGCGATGTCGCCGCAACTGTTTCCTTCGGCTACGACACAGACGGCCGGGTCACCGATATCTTTATCGTCCGCAATCCGGACAAGCTCACTCATCTTGACGACGCAACCGTCCATTGAAACGATCGCCGATCAACGAGGCCCAATATGCTCGACAAGACCAAGAATGCGGCGGCCGCATCCGATGCCGGCTGGCTCACCCTTGTCTTGTCTCCGGCGGAAACGCCATCCATTCGCTTGTGCTCAGCGGCGGCGTCGCGCTGCATGCGCTCAATATCTATATCGTCACGACCGTCATGCCATCCATCGTGCGGGACATCGGCGGGCTCGACTATTATGCCTGGAGCACGACGCTTTTCGTTGCCGCGTCCATTCTCGGTGCGGCGCTCTCGGCGCGGCTGCTCAATCGGGCCGGCGCCGGGGGCGCCTATGCCGTCGGTGCGATCGTCTTCGGACTTGGTTCGCTCACATGCGCCGTGGCACCCAGCATGGCATTGCTGCTTGCCGGCCGCGCCATCCAGGGCTTCGGCGGCGGGCTTCTGTACGCGCTGGCCTATGGCGTCATCCGCATGGTTTTCCCGGCTGCACTCTGGGCCCGCGCGATCGGGCTGATCTCCGCCACCTGGGGCACGGCGACACTCATCGGCCCGGCGGTCGGCGGCGTGTTTGCAGAATATGGCGCGTGGCGGACCGCCTTCTGGTCGCTGCTGCCCCTGACGGCAGTGCTTGCGATCCTCGCCTTGTCGACTCTGCCGCGAACGACATCAGGCACGCGCGGTCCGCTGCCGCTGGCGCAACTCACGCTTCTCATCGCCATCGTCCTAGTGCTCTCGGTGAGCGGGACCCGTACGGTGATCGGCGAACAGATCGCAGGCGTTGGTGCCGCGCTCGCCCTGTTCGCGGTGCTCGTCGCCAGTGAACGCCGCGCGACCGAGCGGCTGCTGCCGCACGGCGCTCTCAGCCCGCGCTCGCCGCTCGCCGCGCTCTATGCGACCATTGCATTGGCGATGATCGGCATGCAGCCGGAGATCTACGTTCCCTATCTGTTGCAGGAACTTCACGGGCGGTCTCCCCTCGTCGCCGGTTATATCGCCGCGCTGATGGCGCTCGGCTGGACGGCCGGCTCGATGACGAGCGCCCATTGGGATGGCGGCCGCGCACGCAAGACGATTGCCGCCGGTCCGTTCTTCGGCCTCGTCGGCCTCCTGACGATCGCCGCCTTCATGCCGGTCATATCGGCTGGCTTCGCCGCGATCGCGGTGCCACTGTGCCTCGGGATCGCCGCGGTCGGCTTCGGCATCGGACTCGCGTGGCCGCACATCGTCACGGCGGTCTATGCCGCCGCACCGGCTGGCGAAGAGGAAAAGGCGGCAGCGTCGATTACGACGATCCAGCTTTTCGCGGCATCTCTCGGCGCGGCACTTGCTGGCATGACAGCCAACCTTGCCGGTATTGGCGAGGGCGCGGCAGAGGGCGCCACCTCGGCCGCGATCTGGCTCTTCGGGCTCTTCGCACTCGCACCGGCCCTGGGCATCGTCTCCGCTCGGAGGGCGGTTGGCGGAAGCGCTAACCGACATATGCAGAACCAAGAAATGCACTAGAGTCCCGAACTCGAACATCGCGGCAAGCGTGCCGCGCTGCGATTTTGCGAAGGCTTCTGCGAAAGTGATCGGAGATCATCGCCAGTCGATGTCGCCAGTGAGCGCGATGGCCCAGGGGATGTGCTTCAGCGGCGTCAAGGCAACTCCGCTGATGACGCTCCAGGCAAAGGCGGAGGAGAGCGTCATGCGCGGCTCCGTGCTGCACGACCATTTCGCCGCCGCCGCGCTCGCCCGCATCGGCGAGGATCTGACGCACCTGAAGGTAGGCCGCGACATGACGATCGCGATCGCCATGCGGGCTTATCTGCTCGATCGCTGGACCGAGGCCTTTCTCGGTCGGCACCCCGATGCGACAGTGTTGCACCTCGGCTGCGGTCTGGACAGCCGCGTCTTCCGCCTCGATCCACAGCCGCCGGTGCGCTGGATCGATGTCGATTTTCCGGATGTCATCGCGCTCAGGCGGCGTCTTTACCCCTGCCGGGACAACTATGCGATGATTGCCGCCTCGATCACCGAGGCGGCGTGGCTTTGCCGATGTCCCGCAGACGCGCCGGCGATGATCGTTGCCGAGGGTGTGCTGCCCTATCTGGGGCGCGACCAGGTACCACTGCTTCTGCGCAGACTCGTCGGCCACTTGCCGTTCGGCGAGATCGCCTTTGATGCCTATAGCCGATTGATGATCTGGTTGCTGAACGTCAACCCCGCGATCCGCGCCGCCGGTGCCGACCTTCATTGGGCGCTCGACGATCCGGCGGAGCTTACGCGGCTGGTACCGGGCCTCACCCTCGTCGAGGACCGCTCGCGCTGGAGCGGCGTCAAGGCTGCGCGCATGTCTCCGCCTTTGCAGGTTGCGCTGCAAATGCTCGAGGCGACCCCGATGCTGCCGCCGATGGGGCGGCTGCTTCTCTACCGCTTTTGACGCACTAAAAAGGCCGCGCGGCATGCCGGCGGCCCCTTGTTGATCCGTTGTGTCGCGGATCAGCCTTGCTTGATCGGCGCGATCGAGATTTCGACGCGGCGGTTTTGCGCACGGCCGGCCTCGGTGGCGTTCGATGCGATCGGCCGCTCCATGCCATAGCCCATGGTCGAGATGCGGCGCTGGTCGATCCCGCGGCCGCCGAGGAAGTTCGCAACCGAAGCCGCGCGGCGCTCGGAGAGAGCCTGGTTGTGGGCGGCGCTGCCGGTCGAATCGGTATGGCCGTCGACGTCGATGAGCGTCCGGTTGAACTTGCGCAATACGATCGCGACCGAGTCGAGCGTCGAATAGAAGGCCGGCACCACCTGGTCGCGGTCGGTCGCAAAGGTGATGTTCGACGGCATGTTGAGGATGATGCGGTCGCCCGCGCGCGTCACCGACACGCCCGTGCCCTGCAACTGGGCGCGCAGTTCCGATTCCTGCTGGTCCATGTAGTTGCCGACCAGACCGCCGCCGAGCGCGCCGATACCGGCGCCGACAAGCGCGGCATCACGTCGTCCCGCGGCGCTGCCGCCGACCAGAAGGCCGGTTGCGGCGCCAAGGCCCGCGCCGAGCAGCGCACCGCCCGCCGTATTCGACATCTTCTGCTCGCCTGTGTAGGGATCGGTGGTGGTGCATCCGGAAAGGTAAGCGGCCGCAATGGCCAGGATGGCGCATTTCTTGATCATCGAATCGATTGTCCCCGTTGGTGCTCGAAATGCTTCATACTATCGATTGAGGCAGGAAGATGAAGAGGCATTCCATTCGCGCTGCAACCGCCTGCATGCATCTTGATGTTGCACGCGGGCAACGGCCGCGGCAGCCTGAGAAAATGGCCGTCCGCCGCCACATTGCTGTCCAGAGCACCCGCTAACCGATCCTTCACATGCCCGTGCTACATGGGCCGAGGCTCTAGACAAGCGGGGACGACGGTATGGCGGTCGAGTTCGGCGACACGGAACGCAATCTCAGCGACACGCTGAACGACATGATCGCCTCTATCAGAGGCAACACGATCACGCTGCGCGAGCTTATGATCGGAATTGGCGAGCACGGCTTTCTGCTGCTTTGCGCATTGCTGACGCTGCCGTTTTTGATTCCGGTTTCGATTCCGGGCGTCAGCACCGTCTTCGGTGCGGCAATCATCCTTATCTCACTGGCGATCACACTCAATCGCCTGCCCTGGCTGCCGCAACGCATTCTCGATCGGCAGATCGAAACCGAGAAGCTCGTGCCGACGCTCAAAAAGGGCGCTGCGCTCGTCTCCAAACTCGACCGCTTCGTGCGGCCGAGACTGCACTTCCTGACGCAGGGCGCCTTCATGAGCCGCTTCAACGGGCTGATGATCATGGCCGGCGGCGTGCTCCTGATGTTTCCGCTCGGACTGATCCCGCTGTCGAACACGCTGCCCGGTATCGCGATCCTGCTCCTGTCGCTGGGCATCATCCAGCGCGACGGCCTGATGGTGGCCGCGGGCTATCTCTTTCTCGTCGCGACAACGGTCTATTTTACCGTTCTCGCCTACCTGGCCCTTGCCGCCGGCCAGGGCCTCTCCAGCTTCTTCGTTTCATAAGCGGCGACGACAGGGAGCGCTTCCAGCCGGGCGCCCGTCGACATCGCCTCGGGGCAGACGCTTGCGGCCGTCCCGGGTGGAAACGACGCAATTTCAGGTGGATAACCGTTGTACCCCTGGACCTACCCTAAAGCGCGAGGTGCTTGTAGAAGAAGGTCGTACTGCAATAGCGGCCGTCCGGCATCAGCGCGTAATCGGGGACGACTCCGGCGCGCATCCAGCCGAGGCGCTCATAGATCGCCTCCGCCGGCTCACCGGTCGCGGTGTCGAGCACCAGCACGCGCCGGCTGCGCTTCACGGCCTCGGTTTCGGCTTTCTCCATCAGCCGGCGCCCAAGACCGAGGCCGCGCGCATCCCGGTGGACAAGCAGCTTCTTGATGTCGGCGCGATGCGGCTGGTTGGGCATTGTACCGATGCCGAGCTGCACGGTACCGACCACCCGGCCGTCGACATCGGCAACGATCAGCACCGTCTCGTCTCGGGCGACGGAGGCGCAAACCGCCTCCCAGAAGGGCAAGGCGTCCCTCGGCGCGAAAGGCTGCATGAACCCGACCGACGCACCGCCATCGACGCAATCGGAAAGGATCTCGGCAAGCGCCGGCAGAGCGGCGCGGGTTTCTTCTTCGCAGAGCACACGGGTGTTTATCTCAGGCATGGCTAGACCTTGGTGCGGCAGAGAATGACGGCGTAGTGGGCCGGTTCGTCATAGGGATTATGAAAGACATGCGCCTCCTCCAGCCCCATGAAGAGGCAGTCGCCCGCCTCGAGCAGATGGGGTCCGTCCTCCATCGTCAGTTCGAGCCGGCCGGAAAAGAGCCAGAGGTGCTGCGTGATGCCACGGTCCGCCGGCTGGCGTTCGAAGACGACCCGGGCCTTGGGCGGAAACTCGACCTCGACGATATCGACCGGCGAGCCGACGCCTTCCGGCGAAACAGACCGGCGCAGGTAGCCGCTTTCCGGATCGCGCCAGAGCCGTTGATCCGCCCGCCGCACGACCGGCGAGGCATCTTTTACCTCGAAGGCGAAGAGCGCCGAAAGCGTCGTGCCGAGCGCGCTGCAAAGCTTCGCCAGAAGCTGCGCCGTCGGGCTCGTTTCACCGCGTTCGATGCGCGATATCATGGCCCGGCTGACGCCGGAGCGCGTCGCGAGATCGTCGAGGGTCAGCGCCTGCTCGGTTCGCAGTTGCCGCACCCGTTCGCCGATGGCTCGTTCAAGGGGGTCGTTAACATGTTCCATTATCTGAGATTGCATTTCTCATATAGTGGAGTCAAGACGCTGCCGAACCGCGAAATTAATTTCGTTCGTGCCGTTTTGACGACAACGCGCTGGCGCGCCAGGCGCTATGGTTGCGGGCAAGCGTTAGTTCGCAAAAGTATTTCTCTTCAATAGTTTAGAAATCTCTTGTCGAGGGGGGAGCAGCATGGACGTCGCGGAAGCCAGGCACGGGACCCCTTCCTCGCTCATGTCGATCGCCAGCATCGTCGTCTCGATGACGGCGGTCGCGATCGGCAACGGCATGATGCTCGCCTATGTCCCCTTCGTGCTGACACGGTCCGAGGCGCCGGACTGGGTTCCGGGCGCGGCGGTAACCGCCATCGCCTTCGGCGGGCTCGTCGGCTGCGTGATCGCCGGACCGCTCATCCGCCGCGTCGGCCATGCGCGCGCCTTCTCCTGCTCCATGGCCCTCGTCATTCTCGCTGCGCTGATGATCAGTCTTGGCGTCCATCCGCTTCTGTGGGTATTCGCACGCTGCCTCTACGGCGCCGCCGGCAATACGAACTTCATCATCAGCCAGAGCTGGCTGAACCACGCGAGCGAAAACCACTGGCGCGGCAAGGCGATGGCGCTTTTCTACATGGCCTATGTGATCGGCCTCGGCGCCGGCGCCTGGCTCTTCGGCCAGATTCCCGCGGAAGGCAACCTTGCGCCGATCATCACGATCTTCTTCACCACGGTCGCGATCCTGCCGATCGGCCTCACCCGCCTGCCGACGCCGCCGGCGCCCGCCAAGGTCAGCATCGACATTCCGATGGCGTGGCGGAACTCTCCGGTCGCCTTCGTCGGCGTACTTGCGGCCGGCGGCCTATCCATGGTCGTGCAGGGCTTCACGCCGATCTATGCCGCCGCCAACGACGTCAGCCAGAAGGACGTGGCGGCGCTGATGTTCGTCATGCAGTTCGGGCTGATGTTCATCCAGTATCCGATGGGCGCGCTCTCCGACCGGATCGATCGCCGCATCGTCTTGATCGCCACCTGCACGCTGATCGTTGCCGCCGGACTCGCGGCGCTCAGCGTTTCCTTCGCCAATCTCATCCTGCTGATGCTGGTCTTCGCGCTCTTCGCCGGTGCGGTCGAGACCGTCTACTCGATCGCCAATGCGCATGCCAACGACCGCGCCGATCCGTCCGATTTCGTGCCGCTCGCCAGCACCATGCTCGTTGCCTGGTCGACGGCCGCAACCATAGTTCCGATGCTTGTCACCATGCTGACGCCGGCCTTGGGGCAACGCACCTTCATTTACGCGGCAATGGCCGTGGCGGTTTGTTATGCGATATTCGTACTCTTGCGTCTCGGCAGTCGCGAGAGGGTGCCGCCGCAGTTCTGCGAAAGCTTCGAACTGAAGAGCGCGCAGGTGCCGAACGCCGGCGCGCTGATCGAGGCGGAAGCACGCTCCGAATAGGCGGCGGGAGCGGCCAAAACATAGTGAACGAAGCCTTCATTTCCCGCTTTGCGCCGCCTGATCGCGCTGCTATATGCGGCCCATGAGCACAACATCTTCCAAGACGCCCCTGTCGCACATCCGCAACTTCTCGATCGTGGCCCATATCGACCACGGCAAATCGACGCTCGCCGACCGGCTGATCCAGTCGACCGGTGGTCTTGCCGAGCGCGAAATGTCCGAGCAGGTGCTGGATAGCATGGACATCGAGCGCGAGCGCGGCATCACCATCAAGGCCCAGACCGTGCGCCTGCACTACAAGGCCAATGACGGCGAAACCTATGTGCTGAACCTCATCGACACGCCCGGCCACGTCGACTTCGCCTATGAAGTCTCGCGCTCGCTTTCGGCCTGCGAGGGCTCGCTGCTCGTCGTCGACGCGAGCCAGGGCGTCGAAGCCCAGACGCTCGCCAACGTCTATCAGGCGATCGACAACAACCACGAGCTCGTCACCGTGCTCAACAAGATCGACCTGCCTGCGGCCGAACCGGAGCGGATCAAGGAACAGATCGAGGAAGTGATCGGCATCGACGCTTCCGACGCCGTGCTGATCTCGGCCAAGACCGGCCTCGGCATTCCGGACGTGCTCGAGGCGATCGTCCACAAGCTGCCGGCGCCGAAGAGCTCCGGTGGCGAGAAGGCGCCGCTGAAGGCGCTGCTCGTCGACAGCTGGTACGACACCTATCTCGGCGTCATGGTTCTCGTGCGCATCATCGATGGCGTGCTGACCAAGGGCCAGACCATCCGCATGATGGGCACCGGGGCGAAATACACGATCGAGCGCGTCGGCGTGCTGACGCCGAAGATGGTGGCGATGGATTCGCTCGGCCCGGGCGAGATCGGCTTCATCACCGCCTCGATCAAGGAAGTGGCCGATACCCGCGTCGGCGATACGATCACCGAGGACAAGCGCCCGACGGCGGAGGCGCTGCCGGGCTTCAAGCCGGCGCAGCCGGTGGTGTTCTGCGGCCTCTTCCCGGTCGATGCCGCCGATTTCGAGGAGCTACGCGGCGCGATGGGCAAGCTCAGGCTCAACGACGCCTCGTTCTCGTTCGAAATGGAATCCTCCGCCGCCCTCGGCTTCGGCTTCCGCTGCGGCTTCCTGGGGCTCCTGCATCTCGAAATCATCCAGGAACGGCTGTCGCGCGAGTTCGACCTCGACCTGATCGCGACCGCCCCCTCGGTCGTCTATCAATTGACCATGACGGACGGCACCGAGAAGGAGCTGCACAATCCGGCCGACATGCCGGACGTCGTCAAGATCACCGAATTTCGCGAACCGTGGATCCGGGCGACGATCCTGACGCCGGACGAATATCTCGGCGGCATCCTGAAGCTCTGTCAGGACCGGCGCGGCATCCAGACGGAACTGACCTATGTTGGCAACCGGGCGATGCTGACCTACGATCTGCCGCTCAACGAAGTGGTCTTCGATTTCTACGATCGGCTGAAGTCGATCTCCAAGGGCTACGCCTCGTTCGACTACAACCTTTCCGACTATCGCGAGAGCGACCTCGTCAAGATGTCGATCCTCGTCAACGGCGAACCGGTCGACGCGCTGTCGATGCTCGTCCACCGGTCGGCCGCGGAAAAGCGCGGCCGCGTCATGTGCGAAAAGCTGAAAGACCTGATCCCGCAGCACATGTTCCAGATCCCGATCCAGGCCGCAATCGGTGGCCGCATCATCGCCCGCGAAACGGTTCGGGCGCTCCGGAAGGACGTGACGGCGAAGTGCTACGGCGGCGACGCCACCCGCAAGCGCAAGCTTCTGGAAAAACAGAAGGAAGGCAAGAAGCGCATGCGCCAGTTTGGCAAGGTGGAGATCCCGCAGGAAGCGTTTATCGCGGCGTTGAAGATGGGCGACGAGTGATTGTTTTCTTCCCATGAAGATGCGCATATAATGTGCGCATCTTCATGGGAAAACGAACATGACGCGATCAACCGCACGGCGCCCGACCAATCTCTCCCTCGACGCCGATTTGCTTTCAAAGGCGCGCGATCTGAAGATCAACGTTTCGCGCGCGGCGGAAGAAGGCATCGCGCAAGCGATCAAGACCGAACGGGAAAAGCTCTGGCGCGTTGAGAACGCGAAAGCGATCGCCGATGCCAACACCCTGGTCGAAAAGCGCGGACTGCCCCTGACGAAACATCGGCAGTTCTGATGGCCCGGTTTCATGTCTACCGTTTGAAGCAGGCCGAGACATTGGTGGTCGATCTCCAGGCCGACCTCTTCGACGCGCTGAAGACCAGAATTGTCGCGCCGCTCATTCGGGTGTCCGACATCGGTCATGTCATGTCACGCCTCAATCCACGCGTGACCATCGGCGGGGACGCCTGCGTTATCGCTATCCATCTCCTGGCTGCGATCTCAGTGAACGAACTCGATGAGATGGTCGCGGATCTGTCGAGCCGGCGCGACGACATTGTCGCCGCCACGGATTTCGCATTCCAAGGTTTCTGAGCCCCTCTATCGCACACCAAGCAGATACCGCTTCGAGATGCGGTCGACCGGCCGGCCATCCTTCAGCGGCACCGTCTTCTCGATCTTGTAATCGACGAAGCCCATTTTGGCGTAGTAGGCCAGCCCGCCGGCGTTGTCGGCGCGGATCGTCGCGTTGATCGCCTCAAGGCGAGCCTCGAAAGCGTGTGCCTTGGTGGCAGCAAAAAGCGCCGTTCCCGCGCCACGCACTTTCCCGTGCGGACGAGCGAAGGTTCCGATATCCGCCCAGCTCTCGGGGAGAGCATCCCAGCGCTCCAGGGCCTGGAAGGCGCAAGGCCGGCCATCGGCATCGTCTGCAACATAGCAGCTGATGAAGCCCGGACATGAAAGAAAATGCGCGGCAAAGCTCTCATCGGTGAAGGGCACTTCGTGGGCGGTCGTGCCGCCCATCTGTATGATCTCGTTCAGAAAGGCGCAAAGCGACGGTACGTCGTCGGAGCGCGCCGGCCTGACTTGTAGCACCACGTTATCGGCCATTGATGAAAAGCTCCTGCTCTCTTCTTCGGACGTCACCGCAGAACTCGCGCCGGATTCCCCACCACCGTCGCGCCCGGGGCAACATCGCGTGTCACCACCGCGCCCGCGCCGACGATCGCGCCGTCGCCGACCGTCACACCGGCGAGAATGATCCCGCCGCCGCCGATCCAGACGTTCTCGCCGATCGCCACGGGGCGGGCGAGTTCCAGTCCCTCCCGGCGCAGGGCCGGATCCTTGTGGTGTTCGGCGCAATAGATCTGCACGCCCGGTCCGAGCATCGTATCGGCCCCGATGACGACGGGCGCGCTGTCGAGGATCGTGCAGCCGGCGTTCAGGTAGACGCGGGCGCCGAGCGTTATGTTCATGCCGTAGGAACAATGAAATGGCGCCTCGACGAAGGCGTCCGGGGCAACATCGGCAAAGAGCGCCCTCAAGCCCGGGGCCAGGCTGCCGCGTTCGTCCGGCGGCAGGGTGTTGTGTTGGTGAACCGCCTTGCGGGCGCGATCGCGCAATTCATCCAGTTCCGGATCAAGGCAGCAATACCACCCGCCGGCCGCCATCTTCCTGCGCTCGCTCTCCGTCACGGCTGCGCCTGTCCTTTCGCCTTGGTGTAGGCCCGATCGCGCCGCTCCAGGCTCTCCTTCGGCCAGAGCGCCTGCATGTCGTAATATTCCTCGAAAGTCTTGGCGCCCGCCGGCAGCGCCACCCAGTCGAGTTTCGAGCGCGTATAGATGTGCACGTCCGGCGGAAAATCCGACGGCCGGTCGAGCGTTGCGACGCGCACGAAGGACAGCCACTTGCGCCGGCCGTAATCGCTCCAGAGCGCCGACTGGCAGTCGGCGCAGCGATAGACGTCGTGCGGGCGGCCGCTGTCGGTCGGCAGTGTAACCATCACGGGCTCGCCCTTGAGCAGTTCGACGTTTTCCGCCTCGACGAGGCCGTTGATCGCGAAAGCACTTCCCACCTGCCGCTGGCAGTCGCTGCAGTGGCAACAATGGACGAACATCGGGCGCTTCTTCAATCGGTAGCGGATGCGCCCGCAAAAGCAGCCACCCTCGATCGCTTCGCTCATGACCAACCTCCTCCATCACGAGTTCGCAACGCCGCGGGTGGCCCGAATGCCTACCGGCGCGCCGTGGGCTAGGTTGACCACGGCCGCCGCCGCCGTTCAAGAGGCGATCGCCGGCCTTGACTTCGTCGGCGAACTTTCCGACCTTTGGGCCATGTCGACGCTTGCGATCCATTTCCGTTGTTTTTTCCGGGTCTGCCCTATCGCAGGAACCTGACCCCGGCCCGGATGCGTGCGCTCTCCGGGGAAGGGGAGCCTTTCGCATCGAGACGTCTGCGACCATCCACGGACTTCAGTGCGGCCAGCGCAAAAAACATTTCACAGGAACACTCGCGATCATGGCGCCTCTGCAGCGCCGCGCGCCGCGTCAGGCACGCAAGGACGCTGCGGCACTTTGAATTGCTGCATGTTTCCTCGGTTCGGATTCGAGGAAACATGCGCGTAGGCAACCATGCGCACAGACACGGATATCATCATGGCGGACACAGCAAACCGCAAGAAACTTCCACCGATCGTCATCAATGCCGAGGACCACGCGCGCCTTACCGCACTCGCCATGTCGGCACTCGACCGCGTGCCCGACGTCGCCGAAACGCTGCTTTCCGAACTCGAACGGGCGCGCGTCGCGACACGGGATTTGCCGAAGGACAGCGTGCAGATGGGCTCGACCGTCGCCTTCGATGCCGACAATGGCTTTGCCAAGGAGGTGACGCTGGTCTATCCCGGCGAAGCCGATATCGAAGCGGGCAGAATTTCGGTGTTGACGCCGATCGGCGCCGCGCTGATCGGTCTTTCCGTCGGACAGTCGATCGACTGGCTCGACCGGGCGGGGAAGGCGCATCGCATGACGATCCGCAGCGTCACCCGATCATATTGATCATGCGAAGCGAGACGCGGCCGACGAGAGGCCGCGTCAAAAAGCAAGAGATCAGAACTGTTTGCCAAGCTTGGCGTCGACCGACTGGCTGTTGGCGCCGCGCATGACGAAGAAGAAGGTGATTGCGGCCCAAAGGATCGATTTCTCGGCGCCGCCGAGCCCCTGACCCTGCACAATGCCGTGGAAATAGACGGTGACCAGCAGCACGATTGTGGCCGCGAAAGCGGCGGGGCGGGTCAGAAAGCCGATGGCGATGAAGATGCCGCCGAAGAATTCGGTGGCGGCGAGCAGCGGCGACCAGAAGGCGCCGGGATAAAAGCCCAGGCCTTCCACCATGCCAATGGCGCCGAAGGGATCGAGGATCTTGCCGTAGCCATGGGTGACGAGCAGCGCACCGGCAAGCACACGCAGCAGCGTTTCCGCGAAGGTGCCGAGCGGCAGATAGATCTTTTCGAGGGCCGGCAGGATCGCGCGCGGGCGGGCGGTCGTAGCGGTGGTGTCGGTCATGATTTCCTCTGGAATTGGTTGCACTGCAGCAATTCTCTTGCCGGGCGCCGTTCGCAATACAAGACTCCCGCCGATAAAAACATGACTATGAAAGTTGACATGTGTGTGATGTGTGCGTGAAGAGGCTGGTTGTTGCGGCTCCGAACCGCCACTACTGCATGTTTCCTTAAATCGTACCCGATTTAAGGACAAAAACATGCAGCAAATAAAAGTCCTACAGCGTCCTTTGCGCGTCTGATAAGACGCGCGGCGCTGTATCGTCCGAGCACAGGCAGGAAGCATGAGATGAGCGAAAAGCCCCGCGTCACAATCCTCTATTGCACCCAGTGCAACTGGCTGCTGCGCGCCGGCTGGATGGCGCAGGAGCTGCTGTCGACCTTTGGCGACGCGCTCGGCGAAGTCGCGCTGATCCCCGGCACTGGCGGCAATTTCGAGATCCGGGTCGATGGCGAGCTCGTCTGGGAGCGCAAACGCGACGGCGGCTTCCCTGGGCCGAAGGAGTTGAAGCAGCGGATCCGCGACGTGATCGAGCCGGAGCGCGATCTCGGTCATGTCGACAGAAGCTGAGCCAGTTGCTCCAGCACTATCACGGCGGCGTTCGGAGTGGCATTCGAGGCGCCTGAGGAGCGTAGTCGCGCCGCAACGCAAGAAGGCGTTGCGAAGCAGTGGGATCGCTTTCTAGCTTCAGATCGTCAGCCGAAGCTGGAGCTTTCCGCCATGCCGTCCAGTGCCTTGAGCGTATCATCCGAGAGAGCGATGTCGGCGGCGGCGAGGTTCTCACGCAGATGCGCGACCGAGGATGTGCCGGGGATCAGAAGAATGTTGGGCCCGCGATGAAGCAGCCATGCGAGTGCGACCTGCATCGGCGTCGCGTCAAGGCGCTTTGCGACATCGGATAAGGTGGACGACTGCAGTGGAGTGAACCCGCCAAGCGGGAAGAAAGGGACATAGGCGATGCCGTCGCGAGCGAGGTCGTCGATCAGAGCGTCATCAGCGCGATGCGCCAGATTATAGTGGTTCTGCACACAGACGATGTCGCAGATCCGGCGTCCTTCGGCAACCTGCGCTGGCGTAACGTTGCTCAGTCCGATATGACGCACCAAGCCCTGTTGCTGAAACTCGGCCAAGGCGGTAAGCGGTGCCTCGATCGACCCTTCTGCAGGGGCATGCGCATCGAACATGATGCGGAGGTTCACCACCTCTAACACGTCGAGCCCGAGATTGCGCAGGTTATTATCCACCGCCTGCTTCAATTCCTCCTTTGAGAAGGCCGGGAGCCACGCTCCATCCTCACCGCGTCGGGCGCCGATCTTCGTGACGATAACGAGGTCGTCGGGATAGGGCGCGAGCGCCTCACGGATCAACCGGTTGGTGACATGCGGGCCATAGAAGTCGCTGGTGTCGATGTGGTCCACGCCGGCATCCACGGCCGCGCGCAGCACGGCCACTGCCGCGCCATGATCCCTGGGCGGGCCGAACACGCCAGGCCCGGCGAGCTGCATTGCGCCGTAACCAACACGCTTCAGGGTGCGGTTGCCCAAGGTTCCAGTTTGGTCGTTGATGGTCATGATCTTTCCCCCTATCTAACGAAACGCAGATAGGCGTTGTTCGAATGTGCGACTACCTGATACAACCCGCACAGGCTGTGCGGATTTTCGAATAATGAAGGTAGGCATCAGCGATCTGAACGCTTTGGTGGCGGTGGTGCGTGCAGGCGGATTTTCTGACGCCGCGCGCCATGGAAGCACGAGTGCATCGGGCCGGAGCGCGATCTCGGCCGTGTCGACAGGAGCTGAGCCTGGACTTCGGTATGCTTTCCGGCGTTTTTGCCGCTGCCTTCCTGTCGGCGACCTTGCTCTTCGGCCTTTCGGAGGCGGCAATCGTCGCGGCGGCGCTTGCGGGCGAGACGAGCCGCACTGCGCTCTTCCTGGCGGCGACCGCCGGCAACGTGCTTGGCGCCGTTGTCAATTTCGCGCTCGGCCGGTTTCTCATCCGCTTCGAGCACCGCCGCTGGTTTCCGGTTTCGCCTCCCGCGCGGCAACGAGCCGAGGCGCTCTTTCAGCGCTATGGCCGGCCCGTGCTGCTTTTTTCCTGGCTGCCCGTCATCGGCGATCCGCTGACGCTCGTCGCCGGGCTGCTGAGGACGCCGCTGACGCCGTTTCTTGTCTTCGTGACGATAGGCAAGGCGGCGCGCTATGCGGCGCTGTTGTGGCTCACCCCCTGAAATCCGTCAGCTGTGCGCGAAAATATCCGTTTCCTCCCAGCCGAGCAGGTCGAGTTTGGCACGTGTCGGCAGGAAGGCGAAGCAGGCTTCGGCATGCTCCATGCGGCCATCGCGCACGAGGCGCGCCGTCAGCTTGTCGCGCAGCGCATGGAGGTAGAGCACGTCGGAAGCGGCGTATTCCAGCTGGGCCGGCGAAAGGATGTCGGCCGCCCAGTCCGATGACTGCTGCTGCTTGGAAATATCGACGTCGAGCAGTTCCTTGAGATTGTCCTTGAGCCCATGCCGGTCGGTGTAGGTGCGCGTCAGCCGCGAGGCGATCTTGGTGCAGAAAACCGGTGTCGCCGTGACGCCGAAGGTGTGGAAGAGCACGGCGATATCGAAGCGGCCGAAGTGGAAGATCTTCTGGCGCGTCGGATCGGCGAGCATCGCAACGAGGTTCGGCGCTTCCCTCTGCCCGGCGGCGATGCGGATCACGTCGGCGGTACCGTCGCCCGGTGAAAGCTGCACCACGCACAACCGGTCGCGGCGGGGAATGAGGCCGAGCGTTTCCGTGTCGATGGCGATAGCGCCCGTGTAGCGGGCCGCATCGGCCGCGGAAATATCGCCTTCGTGGAATCGTATTGCATTCGCCATCGAAAATCCCCAGATCAACTAGCCAAGTGAATTGGAACACAGTTGGCCTATAGCGCAAGTTTGCCAGAGGCAATACCGTAGGTTCTCCCGCCCGGTTCTGCCGTTTCCTTCCCGAGAGCCCGAGAGCATGATTTCGCTTCGATCCATCCTGGTGTCTGCCAGCGCCACCTTCCTCCTCGGAATCTCGGCAGGCGCCGCTCTGACGGCGCAAAGCGTGCCGCAGTTCGCTCAAGCCTACCACGACCTTCCGGGCGTCCGCGCCGAGGATCCGCTGCGGGATCCGCCGAGGGTGGCCTGCGAGCAGATCTTCGTCGACCGCTGGGCGCCATTCGAGTCCTCGCGCGGGCCAGGCTACGACACGGTCTACAAATGCCGCGAGGGCGACGGCCCGGTCTTTCGGGGAAGTCGATTGCCGCCTTCGCTCGAACGGCAGAAGCGTGGTCTGAACTATTAGCAGTTTCAACCAGCATAGGCTTGAGGTAACCGGACCTTCGGCGCGATCCCCGTGCAGGACGCAAGCAAGCTTACGTGACGCCTTATCATCGTAGGCCATTGCTTACGCTCCATGCTCGAGCCAAGCCCGTATCTGGTCTCCTCCATTGCTGCGGCTCGCCAATTAACAAGTTCTATGCAAACGCCGTGCAATGCTGCAAAGATTGACGGCAAACGTACTGACGGGGACACAGACGCATGCGCGGCTCCGACGAGAATAGGCATCCCGCGATCTGGACGCATTCTCTCCGGTCGCTGTTTGCCCTCGTGATGGTTGCCATGCTCATCGTCGTGTCGGCGACGCTGGTCGGCCTCGATTACCGCCGTTCGCGCAATGCGGCGATCGAAGACGCCGAGGCCAACATGCACGCCTTCGTCGGCCGTCTCGTCGACCGGCTCGGCGTTCTCTCCGGCGACACATCGGCGCTCGTCGGTCTCGTGGCATCGGTGGCCAATTCCTTCCTCGTGCCACCACCGGAGCGTTTGAACGACAAGATCGCGATCCTGCGTGAAGGCATCATGCGGTCTCCGCATATCGATGGCGTTTACGTCGGCTATCCGGATGGTAGGTTCTTCCAGGTCGTCGATCTGGCAATGCCTGCATGGCGTATGGCGCTCGATGTGCCGCGAGGGGCGGCACTTGCCGTGCGCTCGATGGAAAAGGACGCCGAAGGAAAGCCGGTCAACCGCGTTCTGTTCCTCGATGCCGCCGGCATCCAGTTCGCCGAACGCCGGCTGACGCCAACGGGCTTCGACCCGCAAACCCGCCCCTGGTATCAGGCCGCCGTCGACGGGACCGGTCCGGTATCAACCGGGCCTTACGAGATGGCCACGACCGGCAAGCTCGGAATGACGATATCGCAAGCCCATCACGGAAACGGAAAGATCGTCATCGGCGCAGACGTCGTTCTCGACACGATTACCGACTTCCTGTCGCGCGAGCGGCTCACCGACGGTTCCGTTTCGTTCATTCTCGACGCGGTCGGACGGCCGATCATCCACTCCAATCCCGCCATGATGCGCCGCATCCTTGCCGCGACGGAGAGATACGATCCGGAGGCATCTCCCAAGAACGACCCACTGGTCGAAAGCATTCGGTTGAACGCACCTACGGCCGGCAAGGCGAGCTTCGTCGACGTCGGTGACCGAACCTATCTCGTCATGGTGACGCCGCTGGCCTCGGCCCTGTTGCTCTCGGGGCATCGGGTCGTCGTCGCCGCGCCTCTCGACGAACTGATGGCGACCGCCAACGCCGCCCTGCTCCAGGGCCTCGCGGTTTCAGGCGCCGTCGTGGTGCTCGCCGTCCTCAGCGCTCTCGTTCTCGCCCACCTGATCACGAAGTCTCTGCACCAGCTGACCGCCAGCGCCAACCGGCTGCAGGACCTGGACTTCACCACACCGATCGACGTGCCCTCGTATGTCACGGAAATCTCGACGCTCAACGGCGCGATGAACAAGGCCCGCGACGCGATCTTCACCTTCGCGCTCTACGTGCCCAAGGAACTGGTGCGGCGAGGCATCGAATCCGGGCAGTTCAGCGGCCGGGCCGCCTGGCGTCAGGAGGTGACGGCGCTTTTCACCGATATCTACGACTTCACCACGATCAGCGAGCGTCACGCGCCGGAGGAGGTGGTGGCGATGCTTTCGGAGTATTTCGATATTTTCAGCGAAACGGTCCATGCCCACGAAGGCACGATCATCCAGTTCCTCGGCGACTCGGTCTTCGCCATGTGGAACGCGCCGGTCGCCGACGAACGACATGCCGAACACGCCTGTCGCTGCGCGCTCGCCGTCAAGGAGAGGCTGCAGGCGTTCAACGAGAAACAGAAGGCAAAGGGCCTTCCGGAATTCCGGACGCGCTTCGGCATTCATACCGGCACCGCCGTCGTCGGCAGCGTCGGCGCGAAGGAGCGGCTGCAATATACGGCGATGGGCGACACGGTGAACGTCGCCTCGCGGCTTGAAGGCATGAATAAGAATTACGACACGACGATCATGGCGAGCGGCGCAGTCGTTGCCCAATGCAAGGACGTCATCACATTCCGCCCGCTCGGCTCGGCGCAGGCCAAGGGGCGGGCAACAGCCCTGGACATCTA
Organism: Sinorhizobium chiapasense; assembly: GCF_036488675.1. NCBI lineage: Bacteria > Pseudomonadati > Pseudomonadota > Alphaproteobacteria > Hyphomicrobiales > Rhizobiaceae > Sinorhizobium > Sinorhizobium chiapasense. Next base: position 4,217,974 of record NZ_CP133148.1, on the reverse strand, counting down.
CGAGGTCCTGGCGGCAATCCCTGTCGCCGAACCGAAAATGGATGAAGCGCAAACCGGAACGGCAGCCTAGAGCGCCGTGCGTGAACGCACAAAGGACGCTCTAGCACTTTGATTCTAGAGCATCTTATCCGCTTTCAGTGATTCCACTTGAAAGCGGGATGCTCTAGTCGTCGATCTGCTTGCAATTGCCTGTGGCTCGCTGCGTAGGCTCAGGGTGCTCGATTCCAGCAGCACGGTGAGCAGTTGTTTGGCGCAATCGGCCCAAATGGCGAATTCGGTACACTGCAGACGTCAGCGCGTGAGAGATCGGGCACTTACCGGCGCAAAGTCGATGTTCTTCCGTGACCGCGTTAGATTGAAAAGGACGGAGTGGCAACTCTGTTCATATAGCCCCTGTCGACCTGAAAATATACTGCCACAAGGCCGCGACTTCAGTACTCTGTCATCGGTAGCAGATGTTACTTGCAACGACCTGACTAAACGCTGTCATCGCCGGTGATGCCTGCCCAAAAACTTCGCGTTGTGGATTAGAGGTCGAGGATGTCTTTCAAGGGTGTGACCGGCACACCACGGCCCGCGCGCTGGGGCCTGGCCGCAAAACTGCTCGCGACGCTCGTCCTGCTTGGCGCGGTCGCCGTCCTGCTGACGGCAGTGCTCGGATATATCCGCGCCCGCGATGCGCTCGAGCAGGCAATTTTCGATCAGCTCACGACCGCCCGGCAGACCAAAGCGCGCCAGATCGAAACCTACTTCCGCACGATCCAGGCCGAGTTGCGCCTCCTTGCCACCTCGAAGATGGCAGTCGAATCAACACGCGAGTTCCGGATCGCAGTAGAACAACTTGATCGGGCAGGCATACCACCCGAATTGAGCCAAAAGGTCAGCGCCTGGTATTCCGAGAACATCATCCCGCAAATGACGAGTCTCTTGGGCAGGGAGCCAGCCCTGTCCGACTACTTGCCGGTCGGCGGAGCCCCCTACTACCTGCAGTATCACTACATCGTGGCCAATCCGAACCCGGCGGAGCGGCGCGGGCTCCTCGACGACGCCGGCGACGGCAGCGAATACAGCCGGCTACACGCCATCTATCATCCGCTGATGCGGGCGGCCGCCGCAACGGTCGGATTCTTCGACTTCATGGTGGCCGACCCCAAGTCGGGCCGGCTGATCTACACCGTCCAGAAGGAGACGGACTTCACCACATCCCTCCAGTTCGGTCCGTACCGCCGCTCAAACGTCGCAACGGCAGTCGCCCGCTGCTCGCTGGCTCCCGACCAGTCGGCTGTCTGCCTTGCGGATTTCGCGCCTTATGAGCCATCAGGCGGCGCACCAATCGCGTTCATGAGCGCGCCGATTATCGACAAGGGCGTCGTCATCGGCGTGCTGATCGCGCAGCTGTCGAACGAGGAGATCGACAACGTCGTCACCGGCGGCCGCCGCTGGCGGCAGGATGGATTTGGCAACACGGGCGAGGCATATCTCGTCGGGCCGGACTATCTGGTGCGCTCGGCCCCGCGCGCGTTCTACGAGAATCTCGACGGCTATTTCGCCGACCTCCGCGCCGTGGGCAGCCCTGAGAGCGAGATGTCAGCCATTCGGCGCTACAGGACACCCGTGCTGCATCAACGCATCGACACCCAGGCCACTAGGGCGGCGCTGGCCGGTGTCGAAGGTACTGGCGAGATCATCGGCTACCGTGGCGTTCCGACGCTCGCTTCATGGGGGCCACTCGCAATTCACGACGTCAAGTGGGGGCTTGTCGCCAAGATCGACAGCGCCGAAGCCTTCGCGCCGATCGACCGGCTGCGCCGGGATCTGATGGTGGTCGGGGGGCTGGCGGCGCTGGTGGTGGCAGCCGCGGCCGCGTGGCTTTCGCGCGCGCTGCTTCAGCCACTGCTCGAGCTCACCGCCGCGGTGAAACGCTTCGCCGCCGGCGACTACGGCGCCAGCGTCCCGGTCCGCACGGGCGACGAGATCGGCCAGCTCTGCTCGGCCTTCAATGGCATGGTCGAGGATATTCGACAGAAGAACGTCGCGATCGAGGAGAAGAATCGCGAGAACGAGCAGCTGCTGCTGAACGTGTTGCCCGCGCCGATCGCCAACCGGCTGCGTAGTGGCGAGGCAGGGATTGCGGATGGCTTTGCGGAGGTCACTGTCGCTTTCGCTGATATCGTCGGATTCACGGAGCTGACGTCTGATATGCCGCCGCAGGATGTCGTGACACTGCTCAACGGGCTCTTCACCCGTTTCGACGCTTCTGCTCAAGATCTCGGGGTCGAGAAGATCAAGACGGTGGGCGATGCCTATATGGCGGTGTGCGGCCTACCCGTGCCCACGGCCGACCACGCCGAGCGCATGGTTCGCATGGCCATCCGGATGGTTCACATTACCCGCGAGCACGCCCTGGAACACAACACCTCGCTCAGCATCAGAGTGGGCATCAACACCGGCCCGGTCGTGGCCGGCGTCATCGGTAAGAGCAAATACATCTACGACCTTTGGGGAGACACCGTGAACCTCGCAAGCCGGATGGAAACAGGCGGCATTCCCAATTCGATCCAGGTTACGCGCGCGGTCTACGAAAAGCTCAAAGGCCAGTTCGTCTTCGAGCCGCGCGGCACAATCGACGTCAAGGGCAAAGGGAAGGTTGAGGCGTGGCTCCTGAGATTGTAGAGCGGTGGCACCCCCCATGCCCGCCAGCGTCTCACGTGAGCCGCGACGGCTTCAAATGAAGCCCGCGAGGCCACCACAAAACGCTAGAGCATCCCGCTTTCAAGTGGAATCACTGAAAGCGGATAAGATGCTCTAGAATCAAAGTGCTAGAGCGTCCTTTGTGCGTTCACTTGAACGCACGGCGCTCTAGACAACAAAAAAGCCCGGCTGGCCGGGCTTTTTTTGTGTTTCACGACCGCACGAGGCGGTCTGAAATCGGAATTTGGTGCCCAGAAGAGGACTCGAACCTCCACGCCTCGCGGCACAGGTACCTGAAACCTGCGCGTCTACCAATTCCGCCATCTGGGCGACGGACCGGCATGTAAAAGGCCGGGACCGAAGTGTCAACAGGCATTTTGAAGTTTTCGTGTCGGATCACGAAAAAGCTCCGGGGAGTGTCGCCGCTTCGTCGTGCCCGCCTTCCGCCGGTCCGGTTGGAGCATTCCCAACCCGCAAAAATAGGGCACGAATTCCAGTGACATGAGTGCCGGAGAGGCGCATGCTTCCTCCGACGGCTGATCGGCGCGGAAGTCCGGCGGATGAGCACGCGTGCGCGCGACCCGACGTCATGGAACAACCAACCAAAACAAAAGTTTATGGAGCAGGGACAAACCGGAAAGCACGTCTTTCGGAAAGTGAGGAAAAAATGACGGGATTTCGGAATTTCGTTATGAGCTGCGCGCTGGCGGCCGCCTCCATGATTCCCCCTGTCGCGCCTGTCCAGGCCATGCCGCGTCCGGCGCTCGATATAGAGATGAAGGCCCCCGCGGATGTCCAGAACGTGACCCACCGTGGATATTATCGTCGGGGTTATTATCCGCGCTGGCGCGGCGGCTACTACGGTGGCTGGCCGGGTTACTCTCCCGGCTATCGCCGGGCCGGCATCGCCTTCTATTTCGGGCCCGGCGTCGGTTACTTTCCAGGTCGCTACTACTACGGGAACCGGTATTATTACGGGACCCGCTATTACGGCCCAGGCTATTATCCCGGTTACTATCCACACCGGTATTACGGTGCCCCGTACGGCTACTATCGCCCCGGCTACTACGGACATCGGTATTACCGACCCGGATACTATGGGGGCTGGTAAGGGCCCGCTCGAACGAGGCGCGGCGGCTGCATCCGCCGGGCCTCCTTGATTCTTGAAGCTGCGACTGGGCAGACTGCCGCGTCGGGCGTCGCGGAAATGCGGGCCTATCGCTTTCCGGAAATCCCAAGACGGGCCATGACCTCCTTCGCACTGCGGTAGCGGCGCACCGCGTCGCGACTGTCGCGCAGGCCGCATATCTCTCGCGCTGTATCAGGAAGGCCCGGACAGGGCCTGCTATTCGCCCTATCGGTAAAGGCTCAGCTTGCAAGACACGGCGAAGATCTTCGCCGTGCCTTCGGCAGCCCCGGTCTCGGCCAGCATCATTAAGGCGCAGTTAACCTCGGCCACCTATCGTTTCAAACCGGTACAATCAGATGGCGGATTGAAACGATGCTGCTTCCGACCCAGCAGGCAAGCGCGACCGTCTCGACCACCCTCGTGGGCTCGATCATCGAGGACATCGAAAAGCGCCGCGCGGAGGAAGAGGAAAAGGCGAAAGCGACCAAGGAGGACAAGATCCTCAAGGCGCGGATCAAGTCGGACGAGGCGCAGAAGGCCGCCAACGACAAGATCAACAACCACTTCTTCAATCGCGCCGTGGTCGACGTCACCGAGCTCAAGCTCGAACTGATCGGCAAGCTCGGCGAACTCGTCGGTCTGGAGCGAGCCGATGGCCAATCGGCCTATGCCTATGGGCGTCAGCTCGAAGAGGCGCTTTCCGGTCTTGAGCCCGAGCAAATCCGCGTAATCGAGAAGACGCTTGGCCTCGACACACTCGACCTTTCGCTCTCGGAAGTCCTGGCCGCGATCAAGAATCCCTATGGCACGGAAGACGACAAGCTCGAGGCGGCGCTGCAAACCAAGACGCAAGATGGCGGGCTGAATGCGATCGAAACGGCAAAAGTGCTGCAACGGCTGGAGGATGCCGCCAATCCGAAATCGCTCGAGGAACTGAAACTCGAGCGGACTGAGAGCGATCCGACGCGCGTCGAGGACAAGGAAACCCGCGCTGAGCGCGAGAAGACGATTCGTGCGCTCGAGGCGAATGACAAGCTCGACGATGTCAAGGAACTGCATGAGGCCGTAAGAAAGCGGAACGAGGTTGCCTCCGATATAGACGCCGGGAAAATGCCGCCCGATGGCGAAGGCGTCGACGCCGCCGAGATGCTGACGGTGCTTGCCGCCGGCGCCGAGGTCGCGGAAACGCAGGCGCAGAACGATGACGGCGACCAGGACACCTCGCAAAGCCAAGACAGCGCGCGCGACAATGCCGGTATCACAAAGGAAGAGGCGAGCCTCATGGCTGCGCTCCATGAGAACGGCGAAAAACAGACCGACCAACAGGCTGCCGAGGCCCGCGATCTGTTCGTTCTTCACGTTGACGAAGACGGCATCTACGACTTTATCAGGCGCAAGCTGGCTGGATCACAATGACCCCTGCGCTCCGGCGTCTTTTGAATTGCTGACTATCGCTTTCTGACGATTCCGAGGCGGGCCATGACCTCCTTTGGAATGCCGTAGCGGCGCACCGCGTCGCGACTGTCGCGCAGGCCGCATATCTCGCGCTGGATGAGGAAGGCCCAGACGGCATCCGCCGCCTCGTCGAGCAGCCGCTCGCGGACAGCCGGCCCGTCCTTGCCGCTGTCGAACTTGTCCAGCGCTGCGATCGCCCTTTCCACCTTCAAGCCGTGGCGGCCAAGCGCGTCCGCACGCTCCGCCATCAGCTCATATTCGAGCACGTTCACGCCGCTTCTGGTATCGAAGCGGTTCAGCGACTGCGGCAGGCGGAATGTCATCGGCAGCTCCGTGAAGGCTACTGCATGTTTCCTTAAATCGTATCCGGTTTAAGGAAACACGCAGCAATTCGAAGTGCTACAGCGTCCTTTGCGCGTCTGATAGGGCGCGCGGCGCTATAGGGGCAGGATGGACCGGGAATGGCCGTCGCGCAAGTGGCGGCAAGGTCTCTGCCGGGCCTGCGGTATGGTTAAGATTTCATAAACTTCTTTAGCCTACCCTTAACGATCATGCCCTACTGCATGTTTCCTTAAACCTCAACGATTTGAGGATAAACACGCAGAGGATCAGAGCGTTACAGCGTCCCCTCGCGCGACCGACTACAGCGCCGCGCGTCTTATCAGACGCGCAAAGGTCGCTGTAGCACTTTGAATTGCTGCATGTCTTTGTCCTTAAATCGAGGTCGATTTTAAGGAGACATGCAGTAGACGCGCGGCGCTGTAAGTGTCCGCGGCCAGGCCGTGGTTGGCTCGGCCCACGGCCGTTGCGCGCATGAAGCGCTCTCCGACAGCAATCATGGAGATCCGACGCCGCTCGGGGCCTTGCGCCGAGTTTTACTCGCAGTGTTGCGAGGACGCCGGGGACGTTGCTGCTAGCGAAGTGGAAACCGGAATGCTGCCCATTCTCACGACCAGGAACGCGGCCGGGCCAATCGGCGAAACCACGTCGCCGATCCGCCATGCGGCCCTTCCATCAGGTCAGCGCGCCGAGGCGATCCAGAAAATCCTCGACGCGCTCAGCCGTCATCTCTCCGGCAAGGAGGTTCTTTCCAAGGACGCGCTGGTGCGGCTGATGGAGGATCTTGCGCGCATTCTCAAGTTTCCGCCCTTGCCGCAGGAAAGCGGCCGTGATTTCGTCAAGCGGCTGATCGGTTTCCTTCAGTCCATGCCGATGCCGGAGCGTCTGCTCCTGGAGCGGCAACTCGGCGGACGCAGCCTCGCACAGCGCCTCGCCGTGCTGACCGCCATGCCGTCCGGTAATAGCGAAAGAACCGCACCAGCGGGAGGTAATGCGGGACTTCCTCAATCTCAGCCCAAGGAAGCGATCCGCAATCTGCCGGTACAGACGGCCGCACCGCCTCAGTTCGCCGCGATAAAGGCTTCTGCATCAAGCGAGGTCGCGCTGCTTCAATCGATTCTGAAGAAAACCTTCGGCGCAGACGAAGAGGGCGATCCGGCCGAGGCGATGTTTGAAGAAGCGCCGGACGAGGTGCCGAAGGACGCCAGGAGGTCGGATACCGCAAGGACCTCGGACGCGGGTACACGGCGGGTCCACGTTCCGGCCCGCGCGGACATGGAGACAGCAGCATCGGTTGCTGGCGGCGGAACGCAGGGTGAAGTAGCTGAGACCGATGCGGCGCTTTCACAAACGCAGGCCGAAGGCGAAGTGGTCGATCCCGGCATTGACGCCGCCGGGACCGCCTATTTTGCTGGCGAAGCGGAAGGTCTCGACGCCTCTCCGCCGGCCCTTCCCGCCGTGCCGGAAGACGCCGAAGCGGCGGCAACCGACACGGAGACGGCCTTGCTCGAACGCGGGACTGCCGAAGCGGTTGATGACGACGGGCTCGATGCGGATGGCACCTATGGCCGCCCCACGCCCGATATGGAAGGCGACGGACACGGCACGCGACCTGCTGGTGCACGCGGAGAGCCCAGCGGTCAGGCCGCACGTTTTTCTGCCGAGGCCGTAAAAGCATTTGTCCGTGAGGGCCTCGCCCTTCCCGAAATTTTGGGCGAAGGCGGAAACCTGGCGGAACCGACGGCCGGTGAGACGGGACTGCGGGTGCCGGCGGCACCGCCGGAAAGCGATGCGGCGGAACGTTCGCCGTTCATGCGCCCCAGGAACGAGGCGACCGGGGCCTCTCCGATGAGCGGCCCGGGATCCGGCGACGAGCCGGATAAGACGGCGGCGCTGCGCCCGGGGAACCAAGCGAAGGCGTCGAACGCCGTCGACGATCCGACGATGCAGCAGATGATCACCCGTCTCGTCGAAAACGGGCTTCCCCGCGAGGCGATACCATTCGCCCTCGTTCCCTACCCCCCGGCCAAGACGGAGGCCGAAGACGTTATAGAGAAGCCCGACCCGCAGGAGTGGACTGGCGACGGGGACAGCGATGCTGGAGCAGACGCAAAGAGCGACGAAGGCGATCGCGAAACGCCAGCGAGGGAATCCTCCAACGGCGAAATGGAAGAGAAGAGCGACGAGCCCGGCGCCATCGATGCCTATGATCTCTACAGAAAGCTCGGCGGTCTTGGCTGACCGGCCCTCGCACGTCCCACTCAACGAAAAAGCCCGCGGAGATCGCTCTCCGCGGGCTCGTTATTTCAAATTCACCAACGATTATTCGTTGGTCTGGCGGTTCTTCAGGGCAGCGCCAAGAATGTCGCCGAGCGAAGCGCCGGAGTCGGACGAACCGAACTGAGCGACGGCTTCCTTCTCTTCCGCGATTTCCAGGGCCTTGATCGACAGCTGGATCTTGCGGTCCTTCTTGGAGAAGTTGGTGACGCGGGCGTCAACAACCTGACCAACCGAGAAGCGCTCCGGACGCTGTTCGTCACGGTCACGCGACAGGTCCGCACGACGGATGAACGAGGTGATGTCTTCGTGGTTCACGAGCTTCACTTCGATGCCACCATCGTTGATCGCGATGACTTCAGCCGAAACAACGGCGTTCTTGCGCAGTTCGCCGGAAGCGGCAGCTTCACCGACAGAATCCTTGCCGAGCTGCTTGATGCCGAGCGAGATGCGCTCCTTCTCGACGTCCACATCGAGAACGACAGCACGGACGACATCGCCCTTGTTGTATTCTTCGATGACCTGCTCGCCCGGACGGTTCCAGTCGAGGTCGGAGAGGTGAACCATGCCGTCGACATCGCCGTCGAGGCCAATGAACAGACCAAATTCGGTCTTGTTCTTGACTTCGCCTTCGACTTCGGTGCCAGCCGGGTGGCTATGCGCGAAGGCCTGCCACGGGTTCTCTAGCGTCTGCTTGAGGCCGAGCGAGATACGACGCTTGGTCGGATCGACTTCGAGAACGACAACGTCGACTTCCTGGCTGGTGGACAGGATCTTGCCGGGGTGAACGTTCTTCTTGGTCCAGGACATTTCGGAGATGTGGATCAGGCCTTCGATGCCCGGCTCCAGCTCGACGAATGCACCGTAGTCGGTGATGTTCGTGACGGTACCGGAGATCTTCTTGCCGACCGGATACTTCGCACCGATGCCATCCCACGGATCGGACTCGAGCTGCTTCATGCCGAGCGAGATGCGGTGGGTTTCCTGGTTGATGCGGATGATCTGAACCTTGACCTGCTGGCCGATGTTCAGGATCTCCGACGGATGGTTGACGCGACGCCATGCCATGTCGGTGACGTGCAGCAGGCCGTCGATGCCGCCGAGGTCGACGAACGCACCGTAATCGGTGATGTTCTTGACGACGCCCTCGACAACCTGGCCTTCCTCGAGGTTCTGAACGATTTCAGAACGCTGCTCGGCGCGGGACTCTTCCAGAACCGTGCGGCGCGAAACGACGATGTTGCCGCGGCGCTTGTCCATCTTGAGGATTTCGAAGGGCTGCGGGTTGTGCATCAGCGGGGTGACGTCCCGGATCGGACGGATGTCGACCTGCGAACGCGGCAGGAAGGCTACGGCGCCGTCGAGATCGACGGTGAAGCCGCCCTTGACCTGGTTGAAGATGATGCCTTCGACGCGTTCGCCGGCTTCGAACTTCACTTCCAGGCGCTGCCAGCTTTCCTCGCGACGAGCCTTTTCGCGCGACAGAACGGCTTCGCCGAGCGCGTTTTCGATGCGCTCAACATAGACTTCGACCTCGTCGCCGACCTTGAGCGAGCCGTCCTTGGCCTTGGCGCCGAATTCCTTCAGCGGCACACGGCCTTCGACCTTCAGACCGACGTCGACAATCGCGACGTCCTTTTCGATCGCGGTGATGACGCCCTTGGCGACATAGCCTTCGGCGAGGTCCGTCTTGGCGAAGGACTCTTCGAGAAGCGCTGCGAAATCATCACGGGTGGGGTTGGTTGCAGACATAAAATCTCCTGATGCATCTCAAAGAAGAGACGCACATGCGCCGGGGGTTAGCGTTAAACGGGCCTGAACCCAGTCCGCCCCATATGAAGGGCAATCCGGCGCGTGGACGGAATTTCAGGCTTTAAAAGAAGGCGATCCGGCAGGAGCCGATGATGGCTTTCTTCAAATCTTCTCTCGCAAGGCCGCGTCGATCAGCGTCTTCGCCGCTTGGAATGCCGCCTCTATACTCATTTCCGAAGTGTCAAGCAAGTGTGCATCCGCCGCCGGGCGAAGCGGGCTGTCGGCCCGGCCCATGTCGCGCTCGTCGCGCTTCTTCACATCCTCGAAGATCGCGTCGTAATCGGCCGAGCCACCGCCGGCGATGATCTCGTCGAAACGCCGCTTCGCCCTGACTTCCGGCGACGCCGTGACGTAGAGCTTCACGGCAGCGTCGGGGCAGACAACGGTGCCGATATCGCGCCCGTCGAGCACGGTTCCCGGCTCCTTTTGCGAAAAGGCGCGCTGTGCCTCGACCAGTGCCCGGCGCACGGCGGGCATCACCGCGATCTTCGACGCCGCCTCGCCGATCTGGTGGGCGGAAAGCACCGAGCGGTCGAGACCGGACAGGTCGACCTCGCGCGCCATCTTTTCGGCCACCGCCTCGTCATCGAACGGTAGCCCGGTATCGAGCAGCGCCTTGGCGGCCGCACGATAGGTGAGCCCCGTATCGAGATGGTGGAAACCGTATTCCTCGGCGATCCGGCGCGAGAGCGTACCCTTGCCGGCCGCTGCGGGTCCGTCGATGGCGATGGTGAGTGTCATTAAGCCACCTTGGCTTCCGTCTGCTCGATCTTCGCGCCCAACCCCGTCATCAGATCCATGAACTCCGGGAAGCTGGTTGCGATCATCGTCGCGTCGTCGACGGTCACCGGATATTCGGACGCGAGCCCCATGACGAGGAAGCTCATGGCGATGCGGTGGTCGAGATGGGTCTTGACCTCACCACCCGACAGATTGCCGAGGCCCTTGCCGCCGGGGCGGCCGCGCACGACCAGCGAGGCCTCGCCCTCGTCGCAGTCGACGCCGTTGAGCTTCAGGCCGTCGCCGACGGCGGAGAGGCGGTCGGATTCCTTGACTCGCAGTTCATCGAGGCCGTTCATGACGGTCGCGCCTTCGGCGAAGGCGGCAGCGACGGCGAGCACCGGATATTCGTCGATCATCGACGGGGCGCGCTCTTCCGGCACCGTGACACCCCTAAGCTCCGAATAACGCACGCGGAGATCGGCGACATCCTCGCCGCCAGCAAGCCGCGCGTTCATGACTTCGATATTGGCGCCCATTTCCTGCAGCGTCAGTATGAGGCCGGTGCGGGTCGGGTTCATCAGCAAGTTCAAAATGGTGACGTCAGAGCCCGGCACGAGAAGGGCGGCCACCAGCGGGAAGGCTGTCGATGACGGGTCGCCGGGCACGTCGATCACCTGGCCCGTCAACTTGCCGCGCCCTTCGAGGCGGATGGTGCGCACGCCGTCCGCATCGGTTTCGACCGTCAGATTGGCGCCGAAACCCTTGAGCATCTTTTCGGTGTGGTCGCGCGTCATCACCGGCTCGATGACCGTGGTGATGCCGGGCGTGTTGAGCCCGGCGAGCAGCACGGCTGATTTCACCTGGGCAGAGGCCATCGGCACGCGATAGGTGATCGGGTTCGGCGTCTGCGGCCCACGCAGCGTCACCGGCAGCCGGTCGCCTTCGGCCGATGTCACCTGGACGCCCATTTCCCTCAGCGGGTTCAGCACGCGCCCCATTGGCCGTTTGGTCAGCGAGGCATCGCCGACGAAGGTCGAGTCGAAATCATAGACGCCGACAAGGCCCATGGTCAGCCGGCAGCCAGTGCCGGCATTGCCGAAATCGAGCGGCGCTTCCGGCGCGAGCAGCGCACCGTTGCCGACGCCGTCGATAATCCAGGTGTCGCCCTCCTTGCGGATCTTGGCGCCCATGGCCTGCATCGCCTTGCCGGTGTTGATCACGTCCTCGCCTTCAAGCAGGCCGGTGATCCGCGTCTCGCCCGAAGCAAGACCGCCGAACATGAAGGAGCGGTGCGAGATCGACTTGTCGCCGGGAATGCGGACTGTGCCCTTGAGATCGGACGACTTTTTTGCGGTGGCAGGCCGCGGGCTTGAGCCATGGGACATGATGTTTTTCCTCTGACAATCCGGCTGCCGGCAGCCACGGAACATCACGCCCTTCTCACGCGTTAGGGAGCGGACCGCCGGTCTTGTCGGCTCCCTAACATAAAGCACAAATAGGGTCATCCTCCCGGACGAAGAAAATGCGAGCGAGGCCCGGCCGAAGTTTGTCTTTGACAGAAGTCGTCAAGATGATTATGGGGACCGGCTAATCATCATAAGCTTGATAACTTTCCACCCGCCGGCTTACCGGCAAGAGCCGGCTCGTCCGGCCATTCAAGAGGCTTTGACTGTGGCAAAACCGGAACTTGGAACAAAGCGCATCGACCCGGAAACGGGGCGCAAATTCTACGATCTGAACCGTGATCCGATCGTCTCCCCCTATACGGGCAAGTCCTATCCGCTGTCCTTCTTCGAGGAGAGCTCCGTCGCCAAGGTGCTCGAGAAGGAGGAAGAGGAAGACGTAACGGAAGTCGATACGGAGAACACGGAGGTCGAACTCGTCTCGCTCGAGGATGCCGACGACGAGGCATCGGGCGGCGACGACCTGCCGGATCTCGGCGACGACGATGTCGAAATCGACGGCGATGACGACGACACCTTCCTCGAGACCGACGACGAAGACGACGAAGACGATATGAGCGACCTCATCGGTGTCTCCGACGAGGATGAAGACGTCTAATTATCGGCAGGAAGTGGGCGGGAAAACCCGTCGCCCACGCCTCTCATCACGCTAAGCGTTTCAAATCACGCATGAAAGACGCCCCGCCCGTTACGACACCCTGCGGTCGGGGCGTTTTCCCGGAAGAGAAATAAAATCGCACCGGCTTTAAATTTTCGGCTTGCCATCTGCAAAAAGCAGAAGTAATAAGCCGCCACTCGCCGGGCAAACACCCGGCGATCTTCCCGGAACCGGCACTGCCGGACCCTGATGGGGCTATAGCTCAGCTGGGAGAGCGCTTGCATGGCATGCAAGAGGTCAGCGGTTCGATCCCGCTTAGCTCCACCAAAATTTTCCAATGACTTGCGATACGAACGCTTACAACGGCGAGGATTTCTTGCGCGCGCGTTGCATTGCTCGGCAACGTCGTCAGAATGTCGAGGTGACGACAGCAGCTTCAGCGGGTGACGACTGCGACGGCCTCGCTGCCGGCATGAAGACGCCCGGAATTTGCAAAAAATTAACCACCAGGCGCCAGAACAGTTACCTCATGTTTCTCGTCTCGAAAATCTTCTGGCTCCTTGCCCAGCCGCTCTCCCTCGCCTTCTTCAGCGTCCTCATCGGCTTTCTGCTGGCGCTGCGCGGCCGCGCACGCATCGGCGGCATTTTCGGCTCGCTCGGCCTCGCGGTGCTGTCCCTGACCCTGTTCACGACAGCGGGCTCCTATTTCCTGCAAATCCTCGAGGACCGGTTTCCCCGCCCCTTGCCGCCGGCGGAGCTCTCCTGCATCATCGTACTTGGCGGCGCCTTCGAGAACGTGGTGATTGCCGGGCGCGGTGGTATCGAACTCAACCAGGCGGCGGAGCGCTTCGTCGAGACCGTTCGGCTCGCCAGGACCTATCCTGCCGCACGCATCCTCGTGTCGGGCGGGGACGGTTCCTTGAGCGGCGGCTATGCCGGCGACGCGGAAGCCTCACGGGCGTTCTTCGACGCGTTCGACATCGCCCCCGATCGACTGGTCCGCGAGGAAGATTCGCGCACCACCTTCGAGAACGCGCGCAATACCAAGGACTTGCTAAGCGCGAACCGAATGGAGCACTGCGCGCTTGTCACCTCTGCCTACCACATGCCGCGCTCGGTCGGCCTCTTTCGTTCGTTCGGCATCGACGTGATGCCCTGGCCGACGGATTATCGGACGGACGGCAAGGTGCGGCTTGGCTTCGACTTCACCCAGCCCTCGCTCAATGCGCAACTGGCGACCACCGCCGCCAAGGAATGGACCGGGCTGCTCGCCTATTACCTGCTCGGCCGGACGCAAGCGCTTTTGCCGCATTAAGTCTGCCTGTCGCGATACGGCGTCCCGGTGACGCCCCTCATCCGGCCTGCCGGCCACCTTCTCCCCGCACGCGGGGCGAAGGGACGAGCCGCGGCCTCTCAGTCTCCCCTCCCCGTATTTCCGGGGAGAGGGCCAGGGCGAGGGGCAAGTGCCTTCGATTTCGAGCTGTAGCTTATATCCGGATGACAGAGCCGCCCGCTGACTTAATCGCAGCGTTACGCTAATGATCGCGGATAGCGTCGATCCTTGATCAACGCAGTCCAGCGCGGAGCACCCATGCCGATCCTCGAGATTCTTGACTATGCCGGTGTCGCCGTCTTCGCCGCGACCGGCGCGCTTTCAGCGTCCCGCAAACAACTCGACATCATCGGCTATCTCTTCCTGGCCTCGGTCACCGGCATCGGCGGCGGCACGATGCGCGACGTGATCCTGGGCGCCACACCGGTGTTCTGGGTGTTGAACCCTGCCTATCTGATCGTCTGTGCCTCGGTCGGGCTTCTGGTGTTCCTCACATCTCACCGCTTCGAGTCCCGCTACCGGGTGCTCATGTGGCTCGATGCGATCGGCCTTTCGGCCTATTGCGTCATGGGTGCAGCGAAGGGCCTGGCGGCGACAGGCTCGCCGGTCGTCGCGATCGTGACCGGCGTGCTGACGGCAACCTTTGGCGGCATCCTGCGCGATCTGCTCGCCGGCGAACCCTCCGTGCTGCTGCGGCCGGAGATCTACGTCACCGCGGCTCTTGTCGGCGCCGGCGCCTTCGTATCCGCTACGGTTATCGGCATGCCGTTGGCCGTGACCTCGGCACTCGGCGTGCTGGCGGCCTTTGCCGTGCGCGGCGGTGCGTTGCGGTATGGCTGGACGTTGCCGATCGACAAGGCCGGCCCGGGCCGCGACCCGAACGACGTGATGTAGCAGTTCCCGAAAATATCAGGCGCCATCAGCGTCCGACGGACGCGGCGCCGTTCGTCCGGTCAGCGGTCGGACTTGCGACGCAGGCGGACCACGACGTCGACATGGGAGATTTCCATGCCTTCCGGAGGCTCCGGAAGATTGTCGATCTGGATATTGCTCACCGGAATGTCGAGCACCTCGTTCTGCCCTTCGACGAAGAAGTGATGATGATCGGACACATTGGTGTCGAAATAGGTCTTGGCGCTCTCGACCGCCAGCACGCGGATCATGCCCGCTTCGGTGAACTGGTGAAGCGTGTTGTAGACGGTCGCGAGCGAGACCGGAACGCCGGCCTCGACCGCCTCTTCGTGCAGTTCCTCGACGGTCAAATGACGGTCGCCCTTTGCGAAAATGAGATCCGCAAGCGCGACACGCTGGCGTGTCGGGCGCAACCCCGAATTGCGCAGCCTCTCCTGCGAACACATTTGTGGTGCTTTCGTCATACGCAGCCGTTTCGGTATCCTGGCCAAAATTCACAGATTATCCGTTTGCGATATAACTTCTGCCGCCGCCGCTTTCAATAGATTCCGAGCTTCCAGGGGTGCAAACGCCTGAAAATCGGCCCAAAGCGGGGGAAGGCTGGCATTTAACTCTGGTCGTGCCCACATTCATACTGTAAGCGACGGCGGGACGATGTCGCCAATAAGAGCCGCATGAGAGAAAAAGTGAAGCGGGTTTTCGCCGCCATCCGCACTACCTTATAGGATATCGTCGAGGCGGAAACTGCGGCGGGCAGTATTGCCATTGGCGCAGCGCCACGCTTCAATTCAGCCCGAACTTGCTCTAAAGCAGGTCGGAGAACACTCAGTCACTCGGGGAAATAGCCATTCATGACAACCAGACAATCCAGCTTCAGCTATGAGGAAATCCTGACCTGCGGCCGAGGTGAAATGTTTGGCCCCGGCAATGCCCAGCTGCCCTTGCCGCCGATGCTGATGTTCAACCGCATCACCGACATCTCGGAAACCGGAGGCCCGCATGACAAGGGCTACATCCGCGCCGAGTTCGACATCACGCCGGACCTCTGGTTCTTCCCGTGCCATTTCATGGGCGACCCCGTCATGCCCGGCTGCCTTGGCCTCGACGCCATGTGGCAGCTCACCGGATTCTTCCTCGGCTGGCTCGGCGAGCCCGGCAAGGGCCGCGCGATCTCCACCGGCGAGGTGAAATTCACAGGCATGGTGACGCCGAAGACCAAGCTGGTCGAATACGGCATCGACTTCAAGCGCGTGATGCGCGGCCGCCTGGTGCTCGGCATTGCCGACGGCTGGATGAAGGCCGATGGCGAAGTGATCTACAAGGCCAGCGACCTCAGGGTCGGTCTTTTCCAGGAAAAGGCCGACTGAGCCGCAAAACGGCCAGGACGGGTTCAAGTAAAGAAAAGGTCATTACCATGAGACGGGTAGTTGTCACGGGCCTCGGCATCGTTTCCTCGATCGGTAACAATGCCGAGGAAGTCACGGCGTCGTTGCGCGATGCGAAATCAGGCATCACGTTTTCCCCGGATTTCGCCGAGAACGGCTTCAAGTGCCAGGTCTGGGGTGCGCCATCGCTCGACCCGACGGAACTCGTCGACCGGCGCGCCATGCGCTTCCTGTCGCAGGGCGGCGCCTGGAACCACGTGGCGATGAAGCAGGCAATCGCGGATTCGGGCCTCGAAGCCGGCGACATCACCAACGAACGCACCGGCATCATCATGGGCTCGGGCGGTCCTTCGACCCGCACCATCGTCGAGGCTGCCGATGTCACCCGCAAGAACACGAGCCCCAAGCGCATCGGTCCCTTCGCGGTCCCGAAGGCGATGTCCTCGACGGCCTCGGCCACCCTTGCGACCTGGTTCCAGATCCATGGCGTCAACTACTCGATCTCGTCCGCCTGCTCGACCTCGGCGCATTGCATCGGCAATGCCGCGGAAATGATCCAGTGGGGCAAGCAGGACGTGATGTTCGCCGGCGGCCACGAGGATCTCGACTGGACCATGTCCAACCTCTTCGACGCCATGGGCGCCATGTCCTCGAAGTTCAACGACACGCCCTCCTCGGCCTCGCGGGCCTATGACGTCAACCGCGACGGCTTCGTGATTGCCGGCGGCGCCGGGGTTCTGGTGCTCGAGGAACTGGAGCATGCCAAGGCCCGCGGCGCCAAGATCTATGCCGAGATCATCGGCTATGGCGCAACCTCCGACGGTTACGACATGGTTGCCCCATCCGGCGAGGGTGCCGTGCGCTGCATGCGTCAGGCGCTCGCGACCGTGAAGGGCGATATCGACTACATCAACACCCACGGAACCTCGACGCCAGTCGGCGACTCCAAGGAAATCGGCGCCATTCGCGAAGTCTTCGGCGAAAAGATGCCGCATATCCAGTCGACCAAATCTCTCACCGGCCATTCGCTGGGTGCTGCCGGCGTCCAGGAATCGATCTACGGCCTGTTGATGATGCAGGGCGGCTTCATCGGCGAAAGCGCGCATATCAGCGAGCTCGACCCCGAGTTCGAGGGCGTACCGATCGTCCGCAAGCGGATCGACAACGCCAAGATCGACACGGTTCTTTCGAACTCCTTCGGCTTCGGCGGCACCAACGCCACGCTCGTCTTCCAGCGCTACAACGGATAACACAATGAACGGACTGATGAACGGAAAGCGCGGCCTCATCATGGGTGTGGCCAACAACCATTCTATTGCCTGGGGAATCTCGAAGGCACTCGCCGCCCAGGGTGCCGAACTTGCCTTCACCTATCAGGGCGAAGCGCTCGGCAAGCGGGTGAAGCCGCTCGCCGCCGAAGTCAATTCCGACTTCCTCCTGCCCTGTGACGTCGAGGACATCGCCTCGGTCGACGCCGTGATCACCGCGCTCAAGGAGCGCTGGGGAAGGCTCGACTTCATCGTTCACGCCATCGGCTTTTCCGACAAGAACGAGCTTAAGGGGCTTTACGCGGACACCACGCGCGACAATTTCAGCCGCACAATGGTCATCTCCTGCTTCTCCTTTACCGAAATCGCCAAGCGCGCCGCAGAGTTGATGAGCGAAGGCGGCACGATGCTGACGTTGACCTATGGCGGCTCGACGCGGGTGATGCCGAACTACAATGTGATGGGTGTCGCCAAGGCAGCGCTCGAAGCCTCGGTACGCTATCTCGCCGCCGACTACGGCACGCGCGGCATCCGCGTCAACGCGATCTCCGCCGGGCCGATCCGCACGCTCGCCGGCGCCGGCATCTCGGACGCACGCGCGATGCTTTCCTGGCAGCAGAAGAACTCGCCGCTGCGCCGCACGGTGACGATCGACGATGTCGGCAATTCCGCGCTGTACCTTCTTTCCGACCTTTCGCGCGGCGTCACGGGCGAGATCCATTACGTGGATTCCGGCTACAACATCACCTCCATGCCGACGCTCGAGGCGTTGCGCACAGCCGACGTGGAGTAAGACAGCCGATCCGGGTTATTCGGAACCCGGATCAGGCCGCCGTCCAGGCCCAAATCAATCCGAACAGAATGGCCAGCAGCGCGAGGCCAACAATGGCGCCACGCATGTGCCGCAGCTTTCCCGGCACAAGCGGTACACGATAGAGGCTGCGGAGGAACGGCAGGGGAACTTCCGACGTCTCGCCATGCCCTTCGGCACTCTTGATGTCGCGGGCAATCACCTCTTCGACATCTTCCATCATAGGGGGTCGAGCTGGTCCAAATCCCATAGCCTGCTCCTCTCCTGCAAAGACGCACCGCGTTGTCGTGTCGCCATAGCCACCACGACCATGGTGTGCCTGATCGTCCGTGCTGGCAACAGGAAACGGCCGTTGCGAGCAAGCAACGGCGCCTTCCGGAGCCTGTGTTCGCGGGATGCTCTAGCGTTTCGCCCAAAGCACCTTGAAGCGCGCGTTGCGGCAGGTCTCGCCGCTCTCCTTGAAGGCTTCCGCGAGAACCTGCTCGTAGGGCAGGCCGCGATTGGCGACCAGCATCAGCCTACCGCCATGCTTCAAAGCCTTGGCGGCGGATTTGATGATCGCGGCACCAAGCGACGGCTCTGCGGCATGCCCTTCGTGAAAGGGCGGATTCATGACGATCAGGTCGTATTTGTCGCGGGTCTCCTCGCTGGTCAGATCGTGCCAATAGAAGCGGGCAGGTGTCGAGGGCGCGTTCGCCATCATGTTGACGCGCGCGGCCTCCAGCGCCTCATAGTCCGCCTCGAAGAGATCGATGCCCTTCAGCCCCGGCGAGGCATGGGCGAGCATCACAGAGAGATAGCCCCAGCCGGCACCGAAATCGGCCGCATGGCCGGCAAAATCTTTCGGCAGGCGGGAGGCAAGAAGCTCCGAACCGGCATCCACCCGATCATGGGAGAACATGCCCGGTGACGCCTCGAACAGGCCATCGACACGCACCGCCACCTTGGCGAGCGCGGACACAGCCTGCGACACATCTTCGGGCCGGGTGAACCAGAAGGCCACGCCATGGTATTTCGGCAGCGAGTCCCCGTCCCAGCCGAATTTGCCGATCTTCTTGCGCAGCGGCTGGATCCCGTCCTCCTTGCCGCCTGCAATCACGACCAGTGCGCCGGCGCGGGTGCGCTTGAGCGCCTCGGCGATCCGATCCTCGTTTTCGCCCTTGTGCTTGCCGCAGAGCACCAGCGCGGCGTCGTAGCCTTCGCCCTCGGCAACCGGCGTGACGTCGGCGCGTGCCGCTTCCAGCACGCGATAGAGCGACCTTAGAGGCTGCACGGCGGCAATGGAGGCGGAAAAGTCCTGCGGCCGCCTGTAGCCCGCCTCCGCCCCGAGAAAGAGCACGCGTTCGTCCTCTCCCGGAGGGTCGATGACGCCGGTCTCGAAAGGGTGGAACAGGGTTTTCAGTGCGTCGCGGCTCATTGGGTCGAATCCGTTCTTTGCTTAAAGAAAGGGGGCGCGGAGCGATCCGCTCCGCACCCCCGAATGCGTTCTGCGGGGCTAGCTTATTCGGCCGCTTCGCCGCCGTCCTTCTTCTCGGCCTTCTCGGCGACGATCTCCTTGCCGGTTGCCTGATCGACGACCTTCATGGAGAGGCGAACCTTGCCGCGCTCGTCGAAGCCCATCAGCTTGACCCAGACCTTGTCGCCTTCCTTGACGACATCGGTCGTCTTGGCGACGCGTTCGGACGCGAGTTGCGAGATGTGGACGAGGCCGTCGCGGGCGCCGAAGAAGTTGACGAAGGCGCCGAAATCGGCGGTCTTGACGACCGTGCCTTCGTAGATCTGGCCGACTTCCGGCTCGGCAACGATCGAATGGATCCACTTGCGGGCCGCTTCGATCTCCTTGGCGGAGGAGGATGCAATCTTGACCGTACCGTCGTCTTCGATGTTGATCTTGGCGCCGGTCTTTTCGACGATCTCGCGGATGACCTTGCCGCCCGAACCGATGACTTCGCGGATCTTGTCGACCGGGATGTTCATCACTTCGATGCGCGGTGCGAATTCGCCGAGCTGGCCGCGGCTCTCGGAGATGGCCTTGGCCATTTCGCCGAGAATGTGCATGCGGCCGCCCTTGGCCTGGTTGAGTGCAACACCCATGATCTCTTCGGTGATGCCCTCGATCTTGATGTCCATCTGCAGCGAGGTGATGCCGGCTTCCGTGCCCGCAACCTTGAAGTCCATGTCGCCGAGATGATCTTCGTCACCGAGAATGTCGGAGAGAACGGCGAAGCGGTCGCCTTCCTTGATGAGGCCCATGGCGATACCGGCGACGGGCTTTGCAAGCGGGACGCCTGCGTCCATCAGCGCCAGCGACGTGCCGCAGACGGTGGCCATCGAGGAGGAGCCGTTGGACTCGGTGATTTCGGAAACGACGCGCAGCGTGTAGGGGAATTGCTCCGCCGTCGGCAGCATCGGGTGGATGGCGCGCCAGGCGAGCTTGCCGTGACCGATTTCACGACGACCCGGAGAACCCATGCGGCCCGTTTCACCGACCGAGAAGGGCGGGAAGTTGTAGTGCAGCATGAAGTTTTCCTTGTACATGCCGGTCAAGGAATCGACATACTGCTCATCTTCGCCGGTGCCGAGCGTGGCAACGACGATCGCCTGCGTCTCGCCGCGGGTGAAGAGCGAGGAACCGTGGGTGCGCGGCAGGAGGCCGACCTCGGCGACGATCGGGCGGACCGTGACGAGGTCGCGGCCGTCAATGCGGCTCTGGGTGTCGAGGATGTTCCAGCGAACAATCTTGGCCTGCAGATGCTTGAAGACGGCAGCGATCTCTTCCGCCGTATGTGCGGGATTCTCGATGCCTTCAGGCAGGAAATGTTCCTTCACCTTGGCCTTGACGGCGTCGACGGCGGCGTAGCGGGCAGCCTTCTCGGTGATCTTGTAGGCATTGCGCAGTTCGTCTTCGGCAATCGAAAGCATGGCGTTTTCGAGCGCGGAATGATCTTCCGGTTCGAACTCGCGCGGCTCCTTGGCTGCGACCTCGGCGAGCTTGATGATCGCGTCGATCACCGGCTGGAAGCCCTTCTGGCCGAAGACGACAGCGCCGAGCATGATGTCTTCCGGCAGTTCCTTGGCTTCCGACTCGACCATCAGCACGGCTTCCTGGGTGCCGGCGACGACGAGATCAAGCGAGGATTCGTCCATCTCGTCGAGGTGCGGGTTGAGCACATACTGGCCGTTGATGTAGCCGACGCGGGCGCCGCCGATCGGGCCCATGAAGGGGATGCCCGAAAGGGTGAGCGCGGCCGACGCCGCAACCATCGAGAGAACGTCCGGATTGTTTTCCAGGTCATGCTGCATGACCGTGACGATCACCTGGGTGTCGTTCTTGTAGCCTTCCGGGAAGAGCGGGCGGATCGGACGGTCGATCAGGCGGGAAACGAGCGTCTCGTTTTCGCTCGGGCGGCCTTCACGCTTGAAATAACCGCCGGGGATCTTGCCGGCAGCGTAGGTCTTTTCCTGGTAGTTGACGGTGAGCGGGAAGAAGTCCTGGCCCGGCTTCGGTGCCTTGGCCGAAACGACGGTGGCGAGCACCACCGTTTCGCCGTAGGTGGCGAGAACAGCACCGTCAGCCTGACGCGCGATCTTGCCGGTCTCGAGCTTGAGCGGACGCCCTGCCCATTCGATTTCTACCTTGTGGGTCTCGAACATGTTCTGTCCTTCGTGTGCGGGAGACCATCCGCGGCTGTTGCAGCGCGGATGGTCTGAATGCCGCTTGGTGGTGGCGCATCACGGGCAAGACAACGGGAGGCTTCAAAAAGAACCGGCTCGTTACCGCTTTGCCGCGCTGCTTGCGTGGCAGCATCCGGCAAGCAGGGCCGAAGCATCCTGCAATCCTGCCCCATGACGGGCCATCGGTTGATCCGCGATACCGGCCCATCCGGTCCGCTGGACGTTCTCTCCAATCCCCGCGCCTCAGGCGCCAGTGGAGAGACAATTTCTGCAGCGCCGTGCGTCTCTTCAGACATACAAAGGTCGCAGCAGCACTTTGAATTTCTGCATGTTTATCCTTCAATCGGCCCCGATTTAAGGAATCATGCAGCAGGCGGTCGAGCGCCCGATAAAAAGCCGGCGGGCCGCAAGCGACCCGCCGGACAAAGTCGGTTAGCGACGGATGCCCAAGGCACCGATCAGCTTGCTGTAGCGCGCTTCGTCTTTCTTCTTCAGATAGTCGAGGAGCGAACGGCGGCTGGAAACCATCGCGAGAAGACCACGGCGGGAATGGTTGTCCTTCTTGTGGCCCTTGAAGTGTTCGGTCAGGTTGTTGATCCGTTCCGTCAGGAGCGCAACCTGGACTTCCGGAGAGCCGGTGTCGCCTTCAGCGGTCGCGAATTCCTTGATGAGCTGAGCTTTGCGCTCTGCAGTAATCGACATCGGATGATCCTTTCGTTTCGAGGATTTCGGGGTCGCCGGCAGCCGGGATGTCGTCCAGCCGCGGCCGTTCAAACGAAGAGGCAGTGCCTTTCGCTGGCGTGCCTATAAACGAAATGGATCGAAAAGGAAAGGGTCATGGAACCCGGCGTCCGGAGGCGACGCGCCACGCCTCAATTGCCGGTTGGCTGAAGGCGCCTCCCCTGGTTTCCAGGCGTCGAGGGCGCTGCCCGGCAAGCCTTTGAAAAGCATCGGCGCCCGCGTCTTGCGCGATCAACTTCCGGTTTCGGCCGGCACGTCGCTTCTGCCGCCGCGCGGAATTCGGATGGTCCATTCGATGCCGTCCGGGTGCATCGCCCTTTCGAGTTCGGCCCCGAGCGCCATGCCGAGCATGCGCTCGAGCACGACCGTTCCGAAGCCCGTTCGCCCCGCTGCCCGCCCCGAAGCTTGTTCGGGCGGCGCGGCGATATCCGCTCCCTCTTCGCGCCAGCGAATGGCGATCATTCCGTCGGATACCGACCAGTCGAGCCTGATGACACCGGTCGCGTTGGCGAGTGCGCCGTGTTTGGTCGCATTGGTCGCAAGCTCATGCAGTGCCATGCCAAGCATCTGCGCCACCTGTGTTTCCAAGCGTATGTGCGGACCGTTGAGGACGATGCGCTGCGGGTCATCGGGAGCGAAGGGTTGCAACTGGTCCTGCGCCAGTTCACGGAAATCGACACCGAGAGCGGCATTGGCGACCATCAGGTCCGTAGACCGGGCAAGCCCGGCGATCCGCTTTCGAAAGGCCTCAGCGAATTCCGACGCGCTCCCGGTGGAAGTAGCGGACTGGTTCAGCATAGACTGGATGACTGTGAGCTGGTTCTTTGAGCGATGCGCGACCTCTCTCATCAGAAAACGGATTTCCCCTTCGGCCTTGGTGCGAGCCGCGGCCGCCTGGGTAAACGCGCTCGATACATCCTCGACCTCGGTGATCATGTACCGACGCGGCTTGATCGGCTCGCCGGCACCGAGACGGCGCGCATCCATGGCAAGCAGTTTCACCCCCTGCGAGAGCAGGCGGGCGATGGTCAGGGAACCTGCCACGGCGAGGCTTGCGAAGATGATGCCGCCAAGCGACAGCCAGAGGAACGACCACATTATCGGCGCATCGACGACCGCGCGCGGCGCCCAGGCGACGATGCGCCAGCCGGTCACCACGGAGAACTCCGTCGCGACGCGGTAGTCCGCGCCGCTTTCGCTGATGTTGGCGACGCCGATACTGATCGCCGGCAGCTTCTCGAGGAAGAAGGCATCGCCCGGTTTGACCACCGCATCGGAAGAAACGATGACCTTGCCGCTGCCATCCACCAGTGCCGCATTCCAGCCGGGCGACAGCGTGTCGCGATTGACGGCCTTCGCCATCCCGCCAGCGTCTTGCGTCAGGGCCAGCAGATAGCTCTCCCCGGTTGGCAGCCGAACCGGGAGGTAGACATTGAAGGCCCATCTTCCGTCGGTGTTGTCGAAAAACACGCCGGAGACGAGCGGACCCTTGCTCTTGAAGGCAAGCTCGATCGATTCGGGATCGGACGCCGGTCCAAGCGGCGCACCGAAGGGAAGCCGGGTGTTCAGTCTCTGATTGTGGCTCCTGTCTATGACAACGAGACTGGAATCGGTGTCGGCCAGGGCGACGGAGGCGCGGTTGTAAAATGCGCGCATGTCGCGCAGTTCCATCGCGTTCGAAGTCGAAAGAACCTTGAGGGTCGTCAGCATGCCCTCGACCTCGCGCTCGACGATGCGCGCCACGGAGCCGGTCGAGGCCTTCAGAAGCGAAGTCACGACCTGCTCCTGTGCATCCAGGCTGCGTTTCAGGATGACGAATGAAAAGATGAAGGAAGGGATGATCGCGACCAGCAGCAGCGAAATCAGGTAGAAGCTGAACGGCCGGCGGAGACGGTCCCGAACGAAGGCTGCAGCAGCCTGCAAGCCGCCGCGCGAAGCTTCTCCGTGGTCCTTCTCCGACACTCCAGTCACCCGGGCCCGCCTTTCCCCGTCTGTCGCCGCGCCGCCGGTGGCCAACGCTCAAACGAGGTCCCGTGCGCTCCTTGCGCGTCGGCCGCACAACCGCCACGGGTTGGTGCGCGTGGCAAAATCGCGATCTCGGATTGGCCCCGACTGCCGCGAACGGCCATATCCGCAGCTTGCGCCGAATAGATCGAATCGTCACACGCGATCATGCGTCAGCGTTTCGCCAAACGCAAACCGCCTGCAGCGCCGCCGGGTCAAGACGTGGCGAACACCCGCTTCGGCCGGAATTCGCCTTCGGCGATCTCGCCGATCGCCACGAGCTTGCCGCGCGCCGTCGCATAGGCCTCGGGGGCGGGCAATGGTGCCTCGCGGCCACGCAGGATGATTGGATTGCCCATCTTGAGGCGATGGGCCTGATCATCGTTGACGGCGATGTGCGGCAGGCCGGAAAGAGCCTCGCCCGTTTCGATCAGGAAGTCATCCAACGCGGCGAGCCGCTCGACATCGTCCTCGATCTTCTCAAGCGCGACGAGGTCGGAAAGCGGTACCATGTCATCCTCGCCGAAGGGCGCCACGAAAGTGCGGCGCAGCGAGGCGATATGCCCGAAGCAGCCGAGATCGCGGCCCATGTCGCGGGCAAGCGAGCGAACATAGGTTCCCTTGCCGCATTCGATCTCGAAATGCGCGAGATGCGGCGTGCATCCGATCAAGGAGAGCCGGAAGACCTCCACGTCGCGGGCCGGAATTTCCACCGCCTCCCCGTCGCGCGCGAGATCGTAGGCGCGTTCGCCGTCGATCTTGATCGCCGAGAATTGCGGCGGCACCTGGCTGATCACACCGGTATATTTCGGCAGCAGGGTGCGGATAGCCTCTTCCGTCGGCCGTTCCACGGACGCGCGGACGACTTCGCCCTCGAGATCGTCGGTCGTCCGCTCCTCGCCCCAGGCGGCGGTGAACTCGTAGATCTTCCGCCCATCCATCACGTAGGGGACGGTTTTCGTCGCGTCACCGAGCGCGATCGGCAGCATGCCGGAGGCCAGCGGGTCGAGCGTGCCGGCATGTCCCGCCTTCTGCGCCTTGAACAGCCACTTGATCTTGGAAACGGCCTCGGTGGAACCAAAGTCGAGCGGCTTGTCGAGGATAAGCCAGCCCGAGATCGGGCGACCCTTCGGTTTGCGCGGTTTGGACATGGGTCTTTCTTATTCTTCGTCGTCGGAATCGGAATCGAGGTCGCGGCTGACCTCCGGCGAGCGCAACAGGGCGTCGATCTTCTTATAGTTGTCGAAGCTCGTATCGTCCCTGAAACGGACGTCGGGCATGTACTTCATCTGCCGGAGCTGCGGCCCGAGCCGCCCGCGGATGAATTTTGCATGCTTATTCAGCGCCTCGATAACCGCCGCGTGATCCGCCACGCCGAGCGGCGTCACATAGGCGGTGGCGATCTTCAGATCCGGCGACATGCGTACCTCCGAAATGGAAATCACCATCTTTTCGATCAATGGATCGCGCACCTCGCCACGCTGCAGAACCTGCGTGATCGCGGCGCGCACCTGTTCTCCGACGCGCAGCATGCGCTGGGAAGGAGCGGAGGATGTGGATCTGGTCATCGTGCTTACCTCCGATCACGTCGTGATCTGGATTGAATCCGCTCAGAATCACGGACGGGATCGATTTCAAATGAAACGCGGGATGCGGGCGGAGAACCGCCCACGCTTTTCCCATCCCGCATCAAAAAGTGCGAGCGCCGAACAGGAGCCGGCGCCCGCACGATCTCCAACCGGACGGATATCAGAGTGTGCGCGTAACGTGTTCGACGCGGAAGCACTCGATCGTATCGCCGGCGCGGATGTCCTCGTAGTTCTCGAAGGCCATGCCGCATTCCTGGCCGGCCTGAACTTCCGAAACTTCGTCCTTGAAGCGCTTGAGCGTCTTGAGCTTGCCCTCGTGGATGACGACGTTGTCGCGCACGAGACGGACACCGACGCCACGCTCCACCTTGCCCTCGGTGACGCGGCAACCCGCGACCTTGCCGACCTTGGTGATGTTGAACACCTCCAGGATCTCGGCATTGCCGAGGAAGGTCTCGCGCCGCTCGGGCGACAGCAGACCGGACATCGCCGCCTTCACGTCATCCACCAGGTCGTAGATGATGTTGTAGTAGCGGATTTCGATGCCGGCACGCTCGGCGGCATCGCGCGCCTGCTTGTTGGCACGGACGTTGAAGCCGATGATCGCGGCGTTCGAGGCCTCGGCGAGCGAGATATCCGATTCGGTGATGCCACCCGCGCCGGAATGCACGACGCGCGCCCGAACCTCGTCGGTTCCGAGCTTTTCGAGAGCGCCGGCGATCGCTTCGATCGAGCCTTGCACGTCGCCCTTGATGACCAGCGGGAACTCCTTCATGCCGGAAGCATGGAGCTGGCTCATCATCTGCTCGAGCGAACCGCGCGAGCCGGACTGGCGCGCAACCGCCTTTTCGCGTGCAAGCCGCTGGCGATATTCGGAAATCTCACGCGCACGGCTTTCGTTCTCGACGACGGCGAATTTGTCGCCGGCCGCCGGCGTACCGGAGAGGCCGAGAACTTCGACCGGCGTCGACGGGCCTGCGGACTTCACATGCTCGCCCTTGTCATTGACAAGCGCGCGCACGCGACCCCACTGGTCGCCGGCGACGATGATCTGTCCGGGCGTGAGCGTACCCTTCTGGACGAGAACGGTCGCAACCGCACCGCGGCCGCGATCGAGCTCGGCTTCCACCACCGTACCTTCGGCCGTCCGGTTCGAATTGGCCTTGAGGTCGAGGATTTCGGCCTGCAGCAGGATCGCCTCGAGCAGCTTGTCGAGGTTGGTATGGTTCTTCGCCGAAACCTCGACGTCGAGAACTTCACCGCCCATCGATTCGACGAAGACTTCGTGCTGCAGCAGCTCGGTGCGAACCTTCTGCGGGTTCGCCGTCGGCTTGTCGACCTTGTTGATCGCCACGATGATCGGCACGTTGGCCGCCTTGGCGTGGTTGATCGACTCGATCGTCTGCGGCATCACGCTGTCATCGGCCGCCACGACGAGGACGGCAATATCCGTCGCCTGGGCGCCACGGGCACGCATCGCCGTGAATGCGGCGTGGCCGGGGGTGTCGATGAAGGTGATCTTCTGGCCGTTCTGCTCGACCTGATAGGCACCGATATGCTGGGTGATGCCACCGGCTTCGCCGGCAACCACATTGGCGTGGCGGATCGCATCGAGCAGCGACGTCTTGCCGTGGTCGACGTGACCCATGATCGTGACGATCGGCGGACGCGGCTCCATGTTCTCTTCGGTGTCGGCGATGTTGAAGATGCCCTCTTCGACATCCGACTCCGAGACGCGCTTGACCGTGTGGCCGAATTCGCCGGCGATGAGTTCGGCGAGATCGGCGTCGATCAGGTCTCCCGGCTTCATCATCTGACCTTCCTTCATCAGGAACTTGATGACGTCGACGGCGCGTTCGGACATGCGCTGCGACAGCTCCTGAATCGTGATGGTCTCCGGCAGAACGACTTCGCGCGAAATCTTCTCGCGAGTCTCCTGCATCTGGCTGCGCTTGAACTTTTCCTGCCGGCGACGCATCGCCGAGAGCGAGCGTCCGCGCTGACCGCCATCCTCGTCGACGGCGGCCGTCAATGTCAGCTTGCCCTGGCGACGGCCGTCATCGCCCTTCGGGCGCGTAACGGGCTTCGCGGGTTCCGGACGCGTGACCTTGCCCCGGGCGGGACCGGCACCGCGCGAACCGCGATCGTCCTCTTCATCTTCGCCGGCGCGGCGGCCGCGCAAGGCTGCGGCACCCGGCGCCTGCGGGGCAGCGGGAGCGGGAGCGGGAGCCGGACGCGGCGATTGCGGCCGTGTGTCGGGGCGGCGTTCCGCGGTGACGGCAGGCGCAGCCGCGGCCGGACGCTCTTCCTCGACCTTTTCGGCGACGACCGCCGGACGTGCTGCCTCTTCGGCGGCACGGCGCGCGGCCTCTTCCCGTTCGCGTACGGCACGCTCTTCTTCCTCGCGCCGACGGCGGGCTTCCTCTTCGACGCGGCGCTTGGCTTCCTCGGCCTCGCGGATCTGGGCTTCCGCCAGGGCGCGACGGCGGGCTTCCATCTCACCAGCGGACAGATCGTTGAGAACCACGCCGACGCGCGAACGGTTCTGCTCCTGGCGTGGCTGATGCGGTTGCGGCTGCGGCGCGGGGCGGCCGGACGGCTGCGGCGGCATGGGGCGCTGCTCCGGCGCACGCGCTGCCGGCGACGTGTTCATGGGCGTGATCGGCCGCTCGTCTTCAGGACGGGAATGGCGCCGCTTCTTGGTTTCAACCACAACCGCCTTGGTGCGGCCGCGGCCCATGTCCTGACGCACTGTCCCCTGCTGAACCCCGGAGGGTTTCAGGGTCAGCGTCTTCTTGCCCGCTACGCTGAGTGTCTTGTCGTCTTTGTTGTCGGTCATTCCGTTCCGTTCCTAGCGATCAGGGCCGGATGCGAAACACCTGACCCTGTCTTCCAAATTGTCTCAAACAATGCTCGCGATGCCGGCCTTTGCCGGTGACGCGTATCATTGCTGTGGCTTGCCAGCGCCGCCTTCGGCCCGGACCGGGACGGATCCTCGGTACTTTTCGAGCATGATTGCGCGCTTCACTACACCCTCACCCGCCTGCCCTGCAAGCGCTGCGGCATGGATAAAAGCATTACTTCCCAAAAGCCCGTCCATTTCCGCCGCCGTGAAGGGGCGGAATGCGGCTATCTCCTTTTCATCCTCGGCGACGAAACTCATCGCCTTGCGAGCCTGATCGATCTTGCGGACACCGTCGGCGGCCGCATCGACGGCGTGGAAGACGGCGAGCGCCGCAAGACCACGCACCGCCTGTTCCGTCTTCGTCGCGCCGGAGACAAACTGGCCGGCCTTGCGCGCCATGTTCATCATCCCCGCAAGCTGCTCGACAAGCAGCCTGTCGACATCGTCCGCCAGCGCCGCGTCGGCCCGGACGTCGGCCTTGAGGGCACGGGCGAAGAGCTTCTTCGTCGCCGCCTTCTCGACAAGCGCCCGCTCCGCCTTGATCCAGCATCCGCGCCCGGGAAGCTGTCGCTTCAGGTCCGGCACGACGCGTCCGTCGGGAGCCGCAACGAAGCGGATCAACTCGTCCGGCGAACCGGTCTCGCGGCTGACGATGCAGGTCCGCGTACTGTCGCTCCGGTCCTTCGGACCCTTGTCCGAAGGCAGGGTGTCAGCATCGGTTTCCGTTACCATCGTGATCAGGCGTCCTGCTCGGCACCTTCGGCGACCTCGATCGGTTCTTCCGTCTCGCTTGCCAGATCTTCTTCGGTGATCCAGCCGGCGGCCAGACGCGCCTGGACGATCATCGCCTCGGCCTCTTCACGGGTCACCTCGAACTTCGAGAAGATGCCCTCGAAGCGCTTGGTCTCGCCGTCCTTGCGCTCGGTCCAGCCGACGAGATCGTCGGCGGCGCAACCGGCAAAGTCCTCGACGGTCTTGATGCCCTCTTCGCCGAGCGCAACCAGCATCTGGCTGGTCAGCCCATTGATCGTGCGCAGTTCATCGGCGACGCCGAGTTCCTTGCGCTTGGCGTCCATCTCGGCCTCGATCTTGTCGAGGTACTCGCGGGCACGGGTCTGGATCTCGGTCGCGGTCTCCTCGTCGAATCCGTCGATCGACGAGATTTCGTCGAGATCGACATAGGCGAGTTCCTCGACTTGGGCAAAGCCTTCGGAGGCAAGCACCTGGCCGACCATCTCGTCGACGTCCAACGCTTCCATGAAGAGCTGGGTCCGCTCGTTGAATTCCTTCTGACGGCGCTCGCTTTCCTCCTGCTCGGTCAGGATATCGATATCCCAGCCGGTCAGCTGAGAGGCCAGGCGGACGTTCTGACCGCGGCGGCCGATGGCCAGCGAAAGCTGCTCGTCCGGGACCACCACTTCGATACGCTCGGCATCCTCGTCGAGAACGACCTTGGCGACTTCGGCCGGCTGCAGGGCGTTGACGATGAACGAGGCCGGATCCTGCGACCACGGAATGATGTCGATCTTTTCGCCCTGAAGCTCGCCGACGACGGCCTGAACGCGGGAGCCGCGCATACCGACGCAGGCACCGACCGGATCGATCGACGAGTCGTTGGAGACGACGGCGATCTTGGCGCGCGAGCCCGGATCGCGGGCAACCGACTTGATCTGAATGATGCCGTCGTAGATTTCCGGCACTTCCATGGTGAAAAGCTTGACCATGAACTGCGGATGCGTGCGCGACAGGAAGATCTGCGGCCCGCGCTGTTCACGGCGAACATCGTAGACGAAGGCGCGGACGCGGTCGCCGTAGCGCATGTTTTCGCGCGGGATCATCTCGTCGCGGCGGATGATGCCCTCGCCACGGCCAAGGTCGACGATGACGTTGCCGTATTCGACGCGCTTCACCGTGCCGTTGACGATCTCGCCGACGCGGTCCTTGAACTCCTCGTACTGGCGGTCACGCTCGGCTTCGCGGACCTTCTGCACGATCACCTGCTTGGCCGACTGCGCGGCGATACGGCCGAAATCCATCGGCGGCAGCGGATCTGCAATGAAATCGCCGATCTTGGCGTCGGGGTTGCGATCGCGCGCAAGCTCCAGCGGGATCTGCGTCGAATAATCGTCTGCCTTCTCGACCACTTCCAGAAGGCGCTGCAGACGGATTTCGCCGGTCTTCGAATTGATGTCCGCGCGAATGTTCGATTCCGAGCCATAACGCGAGCGAGCCGCCTTCTGGATCGCATCCGCCATCGCGGCCAGAACGATCTCGCGGTCGATCACCTTTTCGCGTGCCACAGCATCTGCGATCTGCAGAAGTTCGAGCCGGTTAGCACTGACTGCCATATCTTGTCTCCGTCTGGTTGCAGGGGGCTTTGAAGCACGCCCTGCCTTATTCGATAGGTGAATCTTCGTCTTCGAAATTCTGGTTGGCCGCGCGCGCGGCCTTCGCCTTCTTGTCGGCCGTCAACGCGTCGCGGATCAGGTCGTCGGTCAGGATCAACCGGGCATCCGAAAGTGCCGAGAACGGGATCGCGACAACCGCTTCCTCGCCGTAGGCGGGCTGGTCCCGCTCGAGACGGAAGCCATCTTCGTCCACCGACACGATCTTGCCGCGAAACCGCTTGCGACCTTCGACCATCACCGAAGTCTCGCATTTCATCAGATGGCCCTGCCAGCGGAAGAAATCGGACTTGCGCACCATCGGGCGGTCGATGCCCGGCGACGACACTTCGAGATGATACGCCTTGTCGATCGGATCTTCCACATCGAGCACAGGCGAAATGGCCTTGGAAACCTCTTCGCAATCCTCGACGGTCATGGTTCCGTCGTTGCGCTCCGTCATGATCTGCAGCGTCAGGCCGTTCTGGCCGGACATGCGCACCCGCACGAGGCGGAAGCCCATCTGCACGAGCACGGGCTCGATGATGTCGGCAATGCGCTGATCGAGACCGGTTTCGGTGACCAGCCGCGGTTCATTTGCGTTTTCAGCCGTTGTCTTATCGGACAAACGATCGTCTCCTCATCGGACCGGCTAATAAAAAAGAGCGGGTCCTGACGGGCCCACTCTTCATCTAACCGATCAAGAATTTGAGGCTCATATACGCTTCATCGCCGCAAATTGCAAGGCTCGCGGCCGCGACCCGAGAGGCAGCGACTTGGAGCGGAGCGCTTTCGTGTCCGACCGTCACTTTCAGCGGCTGGCGCGCCACATTTCGAAGTTTATAAGGAAGTATCCGCTTCGCATTGGTCAAACGAAAGAGAATACGAGGTGACGAGCCGCATGTCGCCCCTGGCCCCCTTCAAACACGATACGTTCCGGATCATCTGGATCGCCAGCCTTGCCTCCAATTTCGGCGGACTGATCCAGGCAGTGGGCGCCGCCTGGCTGATGACCTCCATCTCGCAGTCGGTGAACATGGTGGCGCTGGTGCAGGCTTCCACCGCGCTGCCGATCATGCTTTTCTCGCTGGTGTCGGGTGCGCTCGCCGACAACTTCGACCGGCGCCGCATCATGCTCATCGCTCAGCTGTTCATGCTGACCGTCTCGGCGATATTGACGGTCTGCGCCTATTTCGGCCTGGTCACGCCGTGGCTCCTCCTGCTCTTTACCTTCCTGATCGGCTGCGGGACGGCGCTCAACAACCCGTCATGGCAGGCATCGGTCGGCGACATGGTGCCGCGCGATGACCTGCCGGCGGCGGTGGCGCTGAACAGCATGGGGTTCAACATGACGCGCAGCGTCGGCCCCGCGATCGGCGGCGCGATCGTCGCTGCCGCTGGCGCCGCCGCGGCCTTCGCAGTCAATACGCTCAGCTATTTCGCGATCCTCTTCGCTCTCTTCCGCTGGAAGCGGGATGTCGCGGAAAGCCCCTTGCCGCGCGAAACGCTCGGGCGGGCGGTTTCGGCCGGCCTTCGTTATGTCGTGATGTCGCCGAACATCGGCAAGGTGCTGTTGCGCGGTTTCGTCTTCGGCCTCTCGGCAAGCGCCATCCTTGCCCTGCTGCCGCTCGTCGCCCGCGATCTCGTCCGCGGCGGCCCGCTCACCTACGGCATCATGCTTGGCGCCTTCGGGCTCGGCGCGATCGGCGGCGCGCTGCTGAGCGCCCGGCTCCGGGAACGCCTGTCGAGCGAGGCGATCGTGCGCTGCGCTTTCGCCGGCTTTGCCACGAGCGCGGCGGTTACGGCGGTGAGCGCCGAGGCGTGGCTGACATGCCTCGCCCTCACCGTCTCCGGCGCCTGCTGGGTGCTGGCGCTGGCGCTGTTCAACACCACGGTTCAGCTCTCCACTCCACGCTGGGTTGTCGGGCGGGCACTTTCCCTCTACCAGACCATGACCTTCGGCGGGATTGCAGGCGGCAGCTGGCTATGGGGCGTCGCCGCCGAACAATACGGCGCCGCCAACGCACTCATCGGCTCCTGTCTGCTCATGCTCGCGGGAGCGGGCGTCGGCTTGCGTTTCGGACTACCGGAATTCAAGTCGCTGAACCTCGACCCGCTCAACCGCTTCAACGAGCCGCCGCTCGAGCTCGATCTCAAGCCGCGCAGCGGTCCGATTGTCGTCATGATCGACTACGAGATCCACGAACCCGACATCCCCGAGTTCCTGACGACCATGGCGGAACGGCGCCGCATCCGCATTCGCGACGGCGCGGGACACTGGGCGCTGATGCGCGACCTCGAAAACCCGACAACCTGGACTGAGAGCTATCACGTGCCGACTTGGGTGGAGTATGTCCGTCACAACCAGCGGCGCACGCAGGCCGATGCGGCGGTCGGCGACAAGCTGACGGCGCTCCATCGCGGCGCGGTGCCGCCGCGCGTACACCGGATGATCGAGCGGCAGACCATCGTTCCGGAGCACTACGAACGCTACAAGCAGCCCGCCGAGATGCATTGAGGGACGGGCCGACTCGGTCGCGCCTCATCCTAGCGAGATGCGAGTTTGCCCCTCACCCTAACCCTCTCCCCGCATGCGGGGCGAGGGGACTGGAGGACGCTGCGGCCCCCTTTCCATCGGAGCGGTTCCGAAGCGTCGCCGCTTGTCCCTTCGCCCCGCCTGCGGGGAGGTGCCGGCAGGCGGTTGAGGGGCAGCCCCCCGCAACGCGGAAATCAACGCAGCTGCGATTTCAGCGAGGCGGCCGGGAAGCAGGTGGCGGAGAGGCCGTTCTTCGCCTGCCAGTCGCCGAGCGACCGGCGCGTCTTGTAGCCCGGGAGGCCATCGACCTTGCCGACGTCGTAGCCCTTGGAGACGAGCGCCTTCTGCATCGCCAGCACGTCGGAACGCAGCATGTTTCCGACATCGCCCCACTCGCCCCGGAAGGCGCCGCCGCCCGACGCGATGCGATCGGCGAGGTTGCCGATGAACAGCGCGTAGAGATCGGAATTGTTGTATTCCTTGATCACGTAGAAATTCGGCGTGACGATGAACTGCGGTCCATGGGTGCCTGCCGGCACCAGCATCATGCCGGCCGCTGCGCGCTCCGCCGACGGAAAGGTCTTGCCGGAGATGCGCCCGATCCCCATGCCGGCCCAATCGGCGATCGGACGGGCAAGATCCGGGCCTTCCTGGGCGCAGGAAACACCTTCTGGGATCAAGACTTCAAAACCCCAGTCACGGCCGGCTTGCCAGCCTTTCTCAGAGAGATAGTTGGCGATCGAAGCCAGACTGTCCGGCACCGAATTCCAGATGTCGCGGCGGCCGTCGCCGTCGAAATCCACGGCGTATTTCAGGAAACTCGACGGCAGGAACTGGGGCTGGCCCATGGCACCGGCCCAGGAACCGCGCATCTCCGCCTCGCGGACATCGCCGCTGTCGAGAATGTGGAGCGCGGCGATCAGTTCGCGCCGGAAAAGCTCCGGCCGCGTCGACATGAAGGCCTTGGTCGCCAGAACGTCCATGATCGGGTGCGGGATCTTCGCCCGGCCGAAGCCCGATTCCCGGCCCCAGATGGCGAGGACGATCGGCCCGGGAACGCCATACGTTCTTTCGATGCGCTTCAAGGTCGAGGCGTGGGCGGAGGCGAGGCTCCGGCCGGTCGCCGCCAATCCTTGCAGGCGCTTCTCGGAAAAATACGAGCCGGGCGATGAAAATTCCGCCTGGCTCTGCTTGCGCTCCTTCGCCTTCGGAAAACCGGGAGGCGCAAGGTCGGGCAGATCCCAATTGAGCTTCACATCGGCAAATGCCGCCTTGAAGGACGCCGCGGAGATGCCGGATTTCTGCGCCTCGGGCCACAGGTCGTTCTGCAGCCACTGGCGAAACTGGTTTTCCACGTTGGCTTTCGAAGCCGCGAAGGAAAGACCGGCAAAGGAGGTGAGCGAAAGGATCAAGGCAGAGAGGAGTCTCAGCATCTGGCTTCCTGAAATGAGGTGCCGCGCAAAGCGCGCAGCATCAGATTGTCGTACGCGCCCGCAAGGCGGCCGTCAGTGTGCCTTCGTCAAGGTAATCGAGTTCGCCGCCGACGGGAACGCCGTGGGCGAGACGGGTGATTTTCACTTCCATGCCTTCGAGCTGGTCGGTGATGTAATGCGCCGTCGTCTGCCCCTCCACCGTCGCATTGACCGCGATGATCAGCTCGCGGACGCCGCCCTTGGCGACGCGATCGACAAGGCCTTTGATGTTGAGGTCGTCGGGCCCAATGCCATCGAGCGGTGATAGTGTACCGCCGAGCACATGATAGGCGGCGTTCATGGCGCCGGCGCGCTCCAGCGCCCAAAGGTCGGCGACATCCTCGACGACGATGATCACGGACTGGTCGCGCCGTTCGTCGGTGCACACCGTGCAGGGATCGATCGTGTCGACGTTGCCGCAGCAAGAGCAGATGCGGACCTTGCGGTGCGCCTCGCCCATTGCATCCGCGAGCGGACCGAGCAGTTGCTCCTTCTTCTTGACAAGGTGCAGCGCCGCCCGGCGGGCGGAACGGGGGCCGAGGCCCGGCACCTTCGCCAGGAGCTGGATGAGTTTTTCGATTTCGGGGCCGGTGACTCGCTTTGCCATGCCGGGCTTTTAGCTCAATTCATCGGCAAACGGAATCGCTTTGACGCCGATCAGCGCACGGCGCACCGGCGACGCAAGGAACTGGCAGCACCGATGCCACTCCGTCAGAACGGCAGCTTCATGCCGGGCGGGATCGGCAGGCCGGCGGTCAGTTCGCGGGTCTTTTCCGCCTGCACGGCTTCCGCCTTGTCCTTGGCGTCCTTGTGGGCGGCAACGATCAGGTCTTCGAGGATTTCGACATCGTCTTCCTTGAAGAGCGAGGGATCGATCTTGAGGCTCTTCATGTGGCCCTTGCCGTCGAGACGGACAGTGACGAGGCCGCCGCCGGAGGTGCCGTCGACTTCGAGCGCGGCGATCTCCGCCTGCAGCTTCTCCATCTTAGCCTGCATTTCCTTGACCTTGCCCATCATGCCCATGATGTCGCGCATCGTCGTCTCCTGTCTTTCGTAATCTCTTCCAAGAAGCTTGCTAGCTGGACTATTCGATATCGTCGCCGGGAACGATATCGCCGTCTTCCGATTCGGCCGCTGCCGGAGCGACGGCTTCGGTTTCCTGCTCCGCCGCGCGGATGCGCACGTCGGTGATCCTGGCGCCCGGAAAGCGCGCGAGGATTGCCGCGACGTCCGGATCCTGGCGGGCGTCGTTGACCCGCTGCTCCTGTGCGCGCTGCTCTGCCTCGACAAGCGTCGGTTCGCCCGGTTCGCGGCTGTAGCTGACGACCCAGTGAATGCCGGTCCACTCCTTGAGCTTGACGGCGAGCTCGCCGAGCAGCGTCTTCGGTGCGTCGTCGGGCACGTTGACGTCGAGGCGACCGGGCTCGATATGCACGAGTCTCACGAAGCCGCGCACAAGCGTCTTCAGCTTGATGTCCCTGTTCTTTCCGCAAAGATCGACGATATCGCTGATCGAGTTGACCGGAACCTTCGGCTCCGGCTTCGCAGCCGGGGCCACTGCGGGCCGTTCCTCGATGCGGCCGACGCCGATCGGCTGAGGCGCGGCATCCGGCACGGCCCGCAGCATGGTTGCGCCGTTGTTCGAGGGGCGCTGTACGGGCGCTGCTTCGATGGAACGCGCCTGCGTGGACTGGCCGGCATGAGCCTGATTTCCGCCGCCATTGCTGCGCGGCGCCGGACGACCAGCGGCCCCCTCGCCGTCGGCAAGCTCCAACAGCCGTCGCGCAGCGTCTTCCGGCGACGGCAGATGAGCGGCATGGGCGAGCCTGATCAGCACCATTTCCGCGGCACCCGCGGGCCGCGACGAGCTTTCCGCCTCGGGGATGCCCTTCAAGAGCATCTGCCAGATACGCGAAAGCGCGGTCACCGCGACATTGCCGGCAAATTCGGCGCCGCGCACGCGCTCGATCTCGCTCAGTGACTGGTCGTTCGCCGCGTCGGGAACATATTTCATCCGGGTGACGAGATGGGTGAAGTCGGCAAGGTCGGTCAGCACCACCGTCGGATTGGCGCCCGCCTCGTATTGCGCGGCGAACTCCTGAAGTGCCGCCGTCACGTCGCCTTTGACGATATGCTCGAAGAGATCGACGATGCGGGCACGGTCGGCAAGTCCGAGCATCGAGCGCACGGTTTCAAGCTCGACCGAGCCACCGCCGTGGGCGATCGCCTGGTCGAGCAGCGACAGGCCGTCGCGCGCCGAACCCTCTGCGGCGCGCGCGACCATCGCCAGCGCCTCGGGATCGAACGGCACGCCCTCCTTGGCGAGAATGGTGGAGAAGAGACCGACAAGGTCCGACGCACCGATGCGGCGCAGGTCGAAACGCTGGCAGCGCGACAGGACGGTAATCGGAACCTTACGGATTTCGGTCGTCGCGAAGATGAACTTCACATGCTCCGGCGGCTCCTCGAGCGTCTTCAACAGGCCGTTGAAGGCCTGCGTCGAGAGCATGTGCACTTCGTCGATGATATAGACCTTGTAGCGGGCTGAAACCGGGCGATAACGCACCTGCTCGATGATCTCGCGGATGTCGTCGATGCCGGTGTGCGATGCGGCGTCCATCTCGATCACGTCGACATGGCGGCCGTCCATGATGGCCTGGCAATGCTCGCCCCGCACACGCAGGTCGATCGTCGGCTTGTCGATCTCGGCGGTCCGGTAATTGAGCGCGCGCGCCAGGATGCGGGCGGTCGTCGTCTTGCCGACGCCGCGGACGCCCGTCAGCATGTAGGCCTGCGCGATGCGGCCGGTCTCGAAGGCGTTGGTGAGCGTGCGCACCATCGGCTCCTGCCCAACCATAAGATCGGAGAAGTCCTTGGGCCGATATTTACGTGCCAGAACACGGTAGGCGGCTGGCTTCTGTTCGAATGAAATGGACGTTTCGTCGCTCATCGACCCTGCCGCTGCTCGAACTCTTGTCCCGACAGGACGGAGATACGAAGATAAGGTGGGAGGCTGGCACGATGACCCGTGCCGGGGCTCGTTAGGGCTGCTTCCTTCCGGACCTGACCCGGTTGGCGAGTGGCTCGTCCACCACCAACCTCCCGGCTTCCATATCGGCAATATCTGAAGCAAATGCAAGCCAAGGCGTCAAAAAACTGGTATCGGTATGCAAAACAAGGCGAATCCGCGCGCTGGATCACGGTGATTTTTGGGCCGAATCGACCCAAAAAAATAAACGTGATCGATTCTAAAGGGTTAGAGCGGGATGCGGGCGGAAAACCGAACACACTTTTCCTCATCCCGTTCCTGCCGAGGAGATTTTGTTGACGACCTTCCCTCTTGACGAGCGACTTCAGCGCGATGGCATCCCGATCGCCTCGATCGGGCTGTGCCAGTTGCGGCTGATGAACGACCGCCGTTGGCCGTGGCTGATCCTCATTCCCCAACGTCCGGGCGTTTCCGAGATTTTCGAGCTGACGCCACTCGACCAGACGATGCTGGCCTTCGAAACAAACATGGTGGCAACCGCCCTGAAAAAGGTCACAGCCGCCGACAAGATCAATATCGGCGCGCTCGGCAATATCGTCCGCCAGCTTCATGTGCATATCATAGCCCGCCGGGAAGGCGATCCGAACTGGCCGGGACCGGTGTGGGGCTTCGGCAAGGCCGAGCCGTGGCCGGAGGACGAACATCAGGTATTCGTAGCACGTATTCTGGAAAATCTCTGAAGATGACGAAATCGATCTTTGACCTTCGAAGCCCGCATCCGGAGCCGAGCACGCTCGTCGCCTTTGCGGAAAATCACCTGGACCGCCAATCCGAGCATCGTCCCGACGATTGCGTCGAGGTGGCGTCGAGGCATCCGGGCGCGCATTTCCTCGCCTTTTCCGGCGCGAAGCTGATCGTCAAACACGACGAGAAGATCATCGACCCGCTCTTCGCACCCTATGAGCTCGAAGGTCTCGAACCGACGCTCGACGAGGCGATCCTGCTCGGTTATCTGCCAAATGGCGAACCGCGCCTTGCCGTTCCGTCGGGACTCACGGAAGAAACGCTGCCCGAGCCCTTCAAGGTCGCCGACGCGCGAACGCTCTACCGCCAGCAGATGCTGCCGGAAGAATTGCTCGGCCAGTTTGCGCAAGGCTCCAGCCTTATCGTCTGGAACGCCAACAACCGGTTCTGCGGCCGCTGTGGCGGGCCGATGGACGGCGCGGCGGGCGGTTACCGGCGCGTGTGCACGGCCTGCAACCACATGGTGTTTCCCCGCACCGACCCTGTCGTCATCATGCTGACAATCGATCTCGAGCGCGATCTCTGCCTGCTCGGCCGCAGCCCGCATTTCGCGCCGGGCATGTATTCCTGTCTCGCCGGCTTCGTCGAACCGGGCGAGACGATCGAAAACGCCGTGCGCCGGGAAACGCAGGAGGAATCGGGCATCCGCATCGGCCGGGTCCGCTATCATGCCTCCCAGCCCTGGCCGCTGCCGCATACTCTGATGATCGGCTGCTACGCCGAAGCCAAATCGACCGTCATCAAACGCGACGAACAGGAGCTCGAGGACGTGCGCTGGTTCACGCGCGGGGAGACCGAAGCGATGCTGGAACGTACGACCGGCATCGCCGACACCGGAGACGAACACATTCCGCCGCCGAAGGGGGCGATTGCCCACCAGTTGATGCGCGACTGGCTGGCCTGGCCCGAGCGGAGCTGATCGGCCGGTTATCCGCGCAGAGAGGCGGAGAGAAAGAAGCCATGTCCCGATCGGAGCGCTTGCTCGAGCTCTTGCAGGTGCTGAGACGCCGCCGGCAGCCGGTGAGCGGCCGACGGCTGGCGGACGAGACCGGCGTCAGCCTCAGAACGCTCTACCGGGACATCGCCAGCCTGCAGGCCCAAGGCGCCCATATCGAGGGGGAACCAGGCCTCGGCTATGTTCTGAAGCCCGGTTTCATGCTGCCGCCGATGATGTTCTCGGAGGAAGAAGTCGAAGCGCTGGTGCTCGGCTCGCGCTGGGTGGCGAAACGTGGCGACCACCGCCTCGCAATCGCGGCGGCCGACGCGCTTGCCAAGATCGCTTCCGTCCTGCCGCCCGATCTCAGCGAAAGTCTCGACGCCTCGCCCCTTCTCGTCGGGCCGCGCCAACCGATCGCCGAGGCCATCGATCTCGGCCTGCTGCGCAAGGCGATCCGCAGCGAGCGAAAGCTCGATATGCGCTATATGGACAACGAAGGGCGCGACAGCCGCCGCACCGTCTGGCCTTTTGCGCTCGGCTTCTTCGAGCAGGTGCGCGTGCTGGTCGCCTGGTGTGAGCTGCGGCAGGACTTTTCGCCATTTCCGCACGGATCGCATCGCCGAAGCGACCGTGCAAGACGCGCGCTATCCGCGCCGTCGCCAAGCCCTGCTCAAGGACTGGCGCGCAGCGCAGGACGGGGGCGTGCGTGAGGAAGGTGCGAAGAGCGGCTGAAAGAACGGACGCTCCTGCATGTTTCCTTGAATCGTAACCGATTCAAGGACAAAAACATGCGGCATTCAAAGCGCGACAGGCGTCCTTTGTGCGACCGAAAAGACGCGCAAGGGACGCCGTCGCTTGCGGCCTCTAACCACCTGATTGGATAGCGGTTTTTGGGATATAAAAACACTCACACCCCGCGCGAGACATCGGCGGGGTGTGGAAGACTCTACAGCACCGCGCGTCTTTTTGAGACGCGCAAGGGTCGCTGTAGCACTTTTGAATCGCTGCATGATTTTGTCCTCAATCGGTTCCGATTGAGGAATTATGCAGTAGCGCCGCCCATGTTTTGGGCGCGACCTCTATATTAGCGGCCGTAAACGGCGGCCTGGATCTGAGAACGGGAAATACCAATGTCGCTCAGCACGTGATCGTCGAGAGCGTTCAGCTCGCGGACGGCGCGGCGCAGTTTTGCGTATTCCATGATCTTCTGACGGATCTTCATCTTTGACACTCCATATCTTTCACGAGTGTCAAGTAGGCATTTGCCTAAGATTTAAGTAGTTCCATGATTGCAGATTAGGCATGCGCTAGGCGAATAGCCAGTTGACGAAATTCCGCCGTCTTTTCCGCCTGCCGGATTCGGTCGCCTAGGTCCCGTACAAAGTCAGTTCAAATCATGGCA
Source organism: Sinorhizobium chiapasense (assembly GCF_036488675.1). NCBI lineage: Bacteria > Pseudomonadati > Pseudomonadota > Alphaproteobacteria > Hyphomicrobiales > Rhizobiaceae > Sinorhizobium > Sinorhizobium chiapasense. The sequence continues at coordinate 4,176,340 of NZ_CP133148.1, read as the reverse complement.
ACGGCGTGATCGCTGCCTGCATGTTTCGTGAAATCGTAGCCGATCCAAGGATGCAGCGGTTCAAAGCATCCTTTGCGCGTCTAAATAAGACGCGCGGCGCTGTGGGTCAGAGGACGCCGCGCATGGGATGGGCCCGGTAGGTGCCGAGGATGCGCACCTTCTCCGAGAAGAAGCGCAGCTCGTCCATCGCATGGCGGACCGACTCGTCCTCCGGATGGCCTTCGATATCGGCATAGAACTGGGTTGCGACGAACTTGCCGCCGAGCTGATAGCTCTCGAGCTTGGTCATGTTGATGCCGTTGGTGGCGAAGCCGCCCATCGCCTTATAGAGCGCGGCCGGAATGTTGCGCACGTTGAAAACGAAGGTGGTGATGATCAGTTCGTCGTCGGAGGACCGGGCAATCCGCTGCTCTTCGCGCGAAAGCACGACGAAGCGCGTGACGTTGCTATCCGTGTCTTCGACATTTTCGGCGATGATGTCGAGTCCATAGAGGTCGGCGGCAAGGCGCGGGGCGAGCGCCGCCATGGAGCGGTCGCCCGTTTCCTTGACAAGCTTGGCCGCACCGGCTGTGTCGCCCGCCACCACCGGCTTCCAACCATTGGCGCGAACGATCTTGCGGCACTGGCCCAGAGCATGGATGTGGCTGTGCACGGTGCGGATATCGTCATGCGAGACGCCGGGCAGCACCATCAACTGAAACCGAATCGGCATGAAATATTCGCCGACAATGTGCAGGCGCGATTCCGGCAGCAGGTGATGGATGTCGGCGACACGTCCGGCGATTGTGTTTTCGATCGGGATCATGGCGAGATCGGCATCGCCATTTTCCACCGCCACGAAGGCATCCTCGAAGGTCTGGCACGGCAGCGGTTCCATCGACGGGAACATGTCACGGCAGGCCATGTCGGAATTGGCGCCGAAGTCGCCCTGGAAGGAGATCCTGTTGGTCTTGGCGGTCACGTTCGAATTCCTTCTCAGGCTTTGACGGAGAGAATGCGACGGGCTTTTTCGAGGTCCTCGGGCGTATCGACCCCGAGGGGGACCGAGTTGACGATCTCGACGTCGATGCGCATCCCGGCTTCGAGCGCCCGCAATTGTTCAAGCGACTCGCGCCTCTCAAGGACCGATGGCTTCAACGAGACGAAGGTTTCGAGCGCCTTGCGCCGATAGGCATAGAGACCGATGTGGTGATAGAGCGGCCCGGCGCCGTGCGGGGCGGTGGCGCGGGTGAAATAGAGAGCCCGCAGGCGGCTCGCGGAAAGCGGCGAGCCCACGACCTTCACGACATTGGGGTTGGTCTTTTCGTGTTCGTCGGTGATCTCGACAGTCAGCGTCGCGATATCGGTCGCGGCGTTTTCAAGTGGTTTCAGCGCCGCGCGGATCGGTCCGGGCTCGATCGTCGGCAGGTCGCCCTGGACGTTGATCACGATCTCGGCCTCGCCGTGAGGATCCGCCTTCAGCAGGGCCTCATGGATGCGGTCCGAGCCGGACTGATGGTCGACCCGCGTCATGATCGCCTCGAAGCCGGCATCGCTGACCGCTTCGAAGACGTCGCGATCGTCGACCGCGACGACGATTCGGCCGACATCCGCCTCGGCCGCCCGCTTGGCGACCTGCACGATCATCGGCAGGCCGCAAATGTCGGCGAGCGGCTTGCCGGGCAGGCGGGTCGACGCCATCCGCGCCGGAATGAGCACGAGAGCTTTGCCAGAATTTCCGTGATTCATCGTCTAGCCTTAAAAAACCCCGCTGAAAGTGTCAAAAAGTCTCACTTCAGGGTCGATAATCTCTGTTGCAACGCAGAGCCAAAAGACATAGGTTCCGCGCGATTTCAAGATGGGCCGGGTTTTTGTTGACGCCGGTGGCAAAGGGAGCGTTTGCAGATGAATTCATATGTGAACATGGGCGTGGGTGCCTTGCTGGGTACAGTCTTCGTTCTGATGTCTGTATCCATTGCATCGGAAGGCATTTTCCATTCCGAAGCTCCCGAGAAGCCAGGCTTCACCATTGTCGCCGAGGAAACCGCGGGCGAAGCCGGCGCCGCTGGTGGCGAAGAGGCGCAGGCCGAGCCGATCGCAGCGTTGCTCGCCAAGGCCGATGCTTCCGCTGGTGAAGCCGTGTTCAAGAAATGCGCAAGCTGTCACACCGTGGAGAAGGGCGGACCGAACAAGGTCGGCCCGAATCTCTGGGGTGTCGTCAACCGCCCGGTCGCATCGCATGAAGGCTTCAGCTATTCCGCCGGGATGCAGACCTTCTCCGAAGGCGGCAAGGTCGTATGGGATTATGACCATCTGAGCTTCTTCCTCGAAGCGCCGAAGAAGCATGTCCCGGGCACAGCCATGGGCTTTGCCGGCCTCAAGAAGGGCGACGAGCGCGCCAATCTGATCGCCTGGCTGCGCGAACAGTCCGACAGCCCGGCACCGCTTCCTGCCGCTGGAGCGGAAGGCGGCGCTGCGCAGCCTGCTGCCGCCGAAGGCCAGGCCGCCCAGGACGGCCAGGCCGCCCAGGACGGCCAGGCACCCGCGCCGGCACCGGCGAACTAAGTTCTCGCCAACGACAGATTTTGATTTGGGAAGCCCGGCCTCTGGCCGGGTTTTTCGTTTCTACAGCGCCGCGTCTCACCCGAAGGACGCTGCAGCACCTCGAGTTCTGCATGTTTCCTTAATCGTACCGAAGGAAACATGCAGTCGTCACATCAGCAGGTAGGCCCAGGCCGAAACGCTGAGCACGCCCAGCGCCGTCGTTAGCGTGATCGTCGAGGAAGCGAGCGCATGGCCGACATCAAAGTGATTGGCGATCAGCCACGCGTTGACGCCGGTCGGCACCGAGGAGGTCAGCACCAGCGCGGCCGTCCAACTGTCGTTGAGCCCCAGGAGATGACAGGCGCCAAAGACGACGCCGGGCAGCACAAGCAACTTCAACGTGCTGGTGACGGCCGCAAGCCCGGTGTTTCCGGCCAGGCCGTATTTGTCGAGCGCCATGCCGATCGACACGAGTGCGGCCGGCGCCGCCGTAGCGGCGAGCTGATCGACGACGGCCTTGGCCGAGCCGCCAAGCGGCTGGTCGAGAAGATGAAAGAGCGCGCCGAAGGCGAGACCGATCACCAGCGGGTTACGAACGAGATTGCGCGCCACGCCGGCAAGCAGCCTCAGCGGGCTTTGCCCCGGCCTGCCGCTCGCTTTCCTTTCCGCACGCTCCATCAGCACCGTGCCGGCGATCATCATGACGGGCAGATGGACTGAGAGCAGGATCGACAGCGCCACCACCCCGTCCTCGCCGACGACACGCGAAACTAGCGGCAGCCCTATGAACACGGTGTTGGCGAAGGCCGAGGACACCCCTGCGAGCACGCCCATGCGCGCGTCGCGCCCGAAGGCAAAGGTCGCCGCCAGATGGCCGACCGTCCAGGTGACGGCAACGCCGGAAAAATAGGCGACCCAGAGCGGCCAAGGCGAACCCTCCTTGAAATCGGCCTCGGCAATCGTGCGGAACAGGAGGACCGGCACGGCGACGCGGAAGACAAAATCGCCGAGCGCATCGCCGACAGCCGGTTTCAGATAGCCGAGCCTGACGACCAGCCAGCCGGTCAGGATCAGGACGAAGATCGGGAGAACGTTCAGGAAGATATCGGACATGATGAGCCTTGGGTGGTGCAAGAGGCATAGACCCGTTCGATCGGCAGAGGCAAGGGCACATTGGAGGACAGGCATCGGGGCCGCGGGCGGAACATTCGGCCAACAGAAGCGTTGCGAAAGAGGACCGGGGAAACGCTGATGTCGACGGACAAATCGATCTACTCGCATCGGGACGACGATCCGCATCTGACGGATGACGATCTAGCCGAGAAGGTGCTGCGCTTCATTCGCTACGCCACCTTCGTGGACACGAGCGGGATTTCCGTCATGGCGCTTGGGGGAATGGTCGTGCTTTCCGGCAATGTCGCCGAGGAGGCAGACATTGCCTGCGCCGGAGAGGCCGCCGCCTCGGTCATCGGCGTTTCGAGCGTCGAAAACCGGCTGACGGTACGGCCGGGCCAGGCAACCGACTGAGCGCATTCGTCTCGGGAGGCGCCAGAATTAAAAGGCAACCTTTTGGTTGCCTTTTTCATTTCGAGCTGCGAGAATATTGGCAATCTGGAGGTTGCATCATGACAGATCGCATCAAGAAGAGCATCGAACTCAATGCGCCGATCGAAAAGGTTTGGCATGCACTCACGAACCACACGGCATTCGGCGAATGGTTCCGCGTGAGGCTCGACGGGCCGTTCGTGGTCGGCGAAAAAACGACGGGCGAAATGACCTATCCCGGCCATGAGGGCACCAAATGGACGTCGATGACCGAGCGGATGGAGGCCCCGACCCTCTTTTCCTTCCGATGGCCGCACGGCGAGGATACCGATCTCTCGACATCCCCATCTACGCTCGTGGAATTCCGCCTCGAGCCAACAGCGAACGGAACCCGTTTGACCATTATCGAATCCGGCTTCGAAACGTTGCCGGAGGATCGCCGCATGGAGGCCTTGCGCGGCAATGAAGGCGGATGGGAAATTCAGGCGGGAAACATCAAGGCCTATGTCGAAGCCTGAGCCTGCCGATCCGGGGCCCGTCGAGGTCTTCGCCGCCCTCGGCGACCCGACCCGCCTTTCGCTTCTGACAAAGCTCAGCGATGGCCAGACACGATCGATCGCCACGCTATCCGCCGATACGAAACTGACGCGGCAGGCCGTGACCAAGCACCTGCACGTGCTGGAACGCGCCGGCCTCGTCAAAAGCATCCGCGTCGGCCGCGAAAGCCAGTTCGGCTACCGGCCTGAACCGATCACCGCAGCTCGGTCGTATCTCGACCGAGTTTCGGCACAATGGGACGACGCACTGGCGCGGCTCAAGGCGCTGGTGGAACGATGAGCGCGCTAATCGCCGCTGCACGCAATTAGGCTACTGCATGATTCCTTAAATCGGAATCGATTTAAGGACAAAATCATCAGCATTTCAAAGTGCTACAGCGAACTTAGCGCGTCCGATCGGACGCGCGGCGCTGTAGCTGAATGCGAGCGGAACGCGTCGGGCTAACGATTGATCAGCCAAAGGATGACCGAGAGCACGACGCTGAAAAGCAATCCAGTGGTGATGGGAATGTAAATCGTGAAATTCTCGCGCTCGATCAGAATATCGCCGGGCAACCGACCCAGGCCGATACGCGTGAGCCACGGCCAGAGAACACCGATCGCAACGATTACTAGCCCGACGATGATCAGCACTCGGGACATGGCACAGACATGTTCTGCTTCACGAATTCAGCCTTCCTGCATGATGTTTGAATTCGCATCATATAACAATGCGCCGGTGTCGGACCGGCAAGGAGAGGATCCAAATGCTGCCAGCACCGCGCGTGAGGTGCCGGTCTTTGTCTGCAGCTCTCCCGTAGCACAGGGCAGCCAGGGCGATGATCGTGTATGCTACTGATGGTCAATGGTGCGATGATTGCAGACGTATGGTTGCGAAATTCTGTGCGGGTTCAGTTACCAGGCACAGCGCGACGATTGCGGCAGCAACACTTGTGCGGCGGGTAGAGCAGCATGACGGACGATTCGGGGCAGAAGCTGTCTCTGTTCGCGTTGACCGCGATGGTGGTCGGATCGATGGTCGGCGCCGGGATTTTTTCCCTGCCGCGCACCTTCGGCAGTGCGACTGGACCATTCGGTGCGATCGTGGCCTGGTGCATCGCAGGGGCGGGCATGTTCACTCTCGCTCACGTGTTCCGGGTGCTCGCGGAACGCAAGCCCGATCTCGATGCCGGCGTCTACGCCTATGTGAGGGCCGGCTTCGGTGACTATGCCGGCTTCCTTTCGGCCCTCGGCTACTGGCTGGTCGGCTGCATTGCCGATGTGTCGTACTGGGTGTTGATCAAGGCGACCCTCGGGGCCTTCTTTCCGATCTTCGGAGACGGCAACACGGTTGCCGCGGTGCTTGTCTCCTCTGTCGCGCTCTGGGGCTTCCACTTCATGATCCTGCGAGGGATCAAGGAGGCAGCGGCCATCAACACTCTCGTCACCGTGGCAAAGATCGTCCCCATTGTGATCTTCATAGTCATCCTGCTCGGCGCGTTCGAGGCCGACCTCTTTCGCGCCAATTTTTGGGGCGGCGCGGGCATGCCCGAGGCGAGCCTGCTCGAGCAGGTTCGTGCGACCATGCTGGTCACAGTTTTTGTGTTCATCGGCGTAGAGGGCGCGAGCGTCTACTCGCGGTACGCCCGCAAACGTTCCGATGTGGGCGTGGCCACGACACTTGGCTTCGTCGGCGTTCTGGCATTGATGGTGCTGGTGACGCTGCTGCCCTACGCCGCCCTGGAACGACCGGAAATCGCCGGCATGCGCCAGCCCTCGATGGCTTCCGTGCTGGAATCCGTCGTCGGGCCATGGGGCTCCGTCTTTGTCAGTGTCGGTTTGATCGTTTCCGTGCTCGGAGCGTATCTGGCATGGTCGCTGATCTGTGTCGAGGTGCTCTTTTGCGCCGCCAAGAACGGAGACATGCCGAGCGTTCTCGCCAGGGAGAACAGCAACAGCGTTCCTGCGGCGGCGCTTTGGCTGAGCAATGGAGTGATCCAGTTCTTCCTCGTCAGCACATTGTTCTCGGAGGACGCGTTCCGGTTGATGGTAAACCTGACGAGCGCAATGGTTCTGGTTCCATACCTGCTGGTGGCAGCCTATGGCTTCCTTGTCGCGCGGCGCGGCGAGACCTACGACATCAGGCCGGAAGAGCGGTTCCGCGATCTGATCTTCGCGGGCGTCGCCATGGTCTACACGGTATTTATGATCTATGCCGGGGGCCTGAAGTTCCTCCTGCTTTCCACCATCCTCTACGCGCTCGGAACGGTCCTGTTCTTCTACACAAGGCGCGAGCAGATGAAGCCGCTGTTCAGCCATCGGGAATGGCTCGTCTTCGCGGCTGCTGTGGCCGGATGCCTCTTTGGCATCCACGGGCTCGTGACCGGCTACATCACCTTATGACTTTTACGGAGTCCGGGCGATCCAAGCCTGTCCGTTGATGCAAAGAAGCGCGGCTATGGAGTTCACACGCGTCGTCGCGTCCGCATTTTCAGCAGATAATCGATTCCCTCTAGGAATTCTGAAGGTTACACGCTAACATTGCGATCAGAGATCCCAAGCATGTTATAGAAGTGGTGCCAGAAGCGGATAGCCCGCTTCAAATCGATAATCGACCGGCAATATCCACGAGTTCACCTGGCATCACGAGCGACTTCCAGAGTTATTCGGCGTCCGCACCCGCGCGGACGGCCCATACATCGGCGAACCCGGGAGTGGTGCGATGGTGACCAAGGCTGAGCAGAAGCTGTCCCTGTTCGCTCTCACCGCGATGGTTGTCGGCTCCATGGTCGGCGCAGGAATCTTCTCGCTCCCGCGGACATTCGGCATCGCGACGGGGCCGTTCGGCGCAATCATCGCCTGGTGCATTGCGGGCGGCGGCATGTACATGCTGGCGCGCGTCTTCCAGTCGCTGGCCGAACGCAAGCCCGATCTCGATGCCGGCGTTTTCGCCTATGCCAAGGAAGGCTTCGGCGACTATCCGGGCTTCCTCTCCGCCTTCGGCTACTGGATCGGCAGCTGCATCGGCAACGTGTCATACTGGGTGCTGATCAAGTCCACGCTCGGCAATTTCTTTCCAGCCTTCGGCGACGGCAACACCGTCATCGCCATACTTGTGGCCTCGATCGGAATTTGGCTCTTCCACTTCATGATCCTGAGAGGCATTCAGCAGGCGGCCTTTATCAACACGGTCGTGACCGTCGCGAAGGTTGTTCCGATCATCGCCTTCATCATCATCCTCTTTTTCTTCTTCAAGCTCGACCTGTTCCGCCTGAACTTCTGGGGCGGTGAGGGGATGCCGGAAGCAACCCTCCTCCAACAGATCCAGGCGACGATGCTGGCGACGGTCTTCGTCTTCATCGGCATCGAAGGCGCGAGCAACTATTCGCGCTATGCGCAGACACGCTCCGATATCGGCACGGCCACGATCATGGGTTTCATCGGCGTCAGCGCGTTGATGGTGCTGGTCACGCTGCTGCCCTATGCGGCCCTGACACGTCCCGAGATCGCCGCCATGAGCCAGCCTTCGATGGCCGGCGTACTTGCTGCCGTCGTCGGCCCCTGGGGGGCGGTCTTCATCAGCATCGGCGTGATCGTCTCGGTGCTTGGCGCCTATCTCGCCTGGTCTCTGGTGTGCGCGGAAGTACTCTACGTGGCCGCGCGCACGGACGACATGCCCCGGCTTTTCGGCACCGAGAACCAGAACAAGGTCCCTGCGGCCGCGCTATGGCTCACCAACATCGTCGTCCAGCTGTTCGTCGTCAGCACCTACTGGTCGCGGGACGCGTTCGCGCTGATGCTGAATTTGACAAGCGCAATGTCGCTGATCCCCTACCTGCTGGTGGCCGCTTTCGGCTTCCTGCTGGCGCGGCGTGCCGAGACGTACGAAATCAGGCCGCATGAGCGCAACCGCGACCTGATCATCGCCAGCATTGCCGCCGTCTACACTTTTTTCATGATTGTCGCCGGCGGCATGAAGTTCGTCCTGCTGTCGGCTCTCCTGTATGCCCCCGGCACGATCCTCTATTTCTGGGCCAGGCGCGAGCAGGGCAAGCAGCTCTTCAACACATCCGTCGACTGGCTGATTTTCGCGGCTGCTGCCATCGGCTGCATCGCCGCGATCATCGGATTGTCCACCGGCTACCTGACGATCTGAAAAAGGGAGATGTGCCATGTCTTCTCAAAGCTCGACCCAGCACACTTTTGGCGTACACTCCGAGGTCGGCCAGCTGCGCAAGGTCATGGTCTGCGCGCCGGGGCGTGCTCATCAACGGCTCACGCCGACCAATTGCGACGCCCTCCTGTTCGACGATGTCCTCTGGGTCGACAACGCCAAACGCGACCATTTCGATTTCATGACCAAGATGCGCGACCGCGGCATCGACGTCGTGGAAATGCACAATCTCCTCACCGAGACGGTCGCTGTCCCGGAAGCGAAGAAGTGGATCCTCGATAACCAGGTCGTTCCGAACCAGATCGGCCTCGGCCTCGTCAACGAAGTCCGTTCTTATCTCGAGGGCCTGTCCAACCGCGATCTCGCCGAAACGCTGATCGGCGGGCTCTCGACCTATGAATTTCCCGAGTCGATCGGCGGCGAGCAGTTGGCGCTTATCCGTGACGCGGCAGGCGTCAACGAGTACCTGCTGCCGCCGCTGCCCAACACGCTCTATACGCGCGACACCACCTGCTGGATTTACGGCGGGGTGACGCTCAACCCGCTCTATTGGCCGGCGCGCCACGAAGAGACGATCCTCGCCGCCGCCATCTACAAGTTCCATCCAGATTTCGCCGGCAAGGTTAATGTCTGGTGGGGCGACCCGACCAAGGACTGGGGTCTTGCCACCCTTGAGGGCGGCGACGTCATGCCGATCGGCAAAGGCAACGTGTTGATCGGCATGAGTGAGCGTACCTCGAGGCAGGCAATCAGCCAGCTCGCGGCAACCCTGTTCGAAAAGGGCGCAGCCGAACGCATCATCGTCGCCGCCATGCCAAAGCTGCGAGCGGCCATGCACCTCGACACGGTGTTTACTTTCGCCGACCGCGACTGCGTGCTGATCTATCCCGACATCGTCAATGGCATAGAGGCTTTCTCCTACAGGCCGGGCAACAAGCCGGGCGCCGTCGAGCTGCACAGGGACACGGGCTCGTTCGTCGAAACGGTGCGCGACGCCCTCGGTCTCAAGGAGATCCGCGTGGTCGAGACCGGTGGCAATGCGTATGTGCGCGAACGCACGCAATGGGACAGCGGCGCCAATCTCGTCTGCCTCTCGCCCGGCGTGGTGCTCGCCTACGACCGCAACACCTACACCAATACGCTGCTGCGCAAGGCGGGCGTCGAAGTCGTCACCATCACCGGGGCCGAGCTCGGTCGTGGACGCGGTGGCGGCCATTGCATGACCTGCCCGATCATCCGCGATGCGGTTGACTATTAGATCACGATGATTTGGGTCGAATCGACCCAAAATCATAAACGTGATCGATTTTTAAAAGTTAGAGCGGGATGCGGGCGGAAAACCGCGCACACTTTTCCTCATCCCGCTCTCAGTCCGAGTGCACTGCGACGACCCGTGAAAGGCGCAGCCATGGCAGGAACTCCAATTGGACAACCGCCGGTGAGCGGTTCTTCAGCGGAAGGAGTTGATTACGAGCGCGAGGCAGAGTCCCTGCATTCGAAATGGGGATGGTTTCTCGCACTGGGCATTGCTCTGGCGCTGGGCGGAGCATTGGCTATCGCGCTTCCTGCCGTCTCCACATTCGCGGCGAGCGTCGTCCTGGGAGCGGTCCTTGCCCTCGCCGGCGTTGTAAAGATGGTCCAGTCCTTGCAGGTCAAGGATTGGAACGGCTTCATCTGGCAGAAACTGACCGGCGCGGTCGAGGTGGTCGGCGGCATCCTGATTTATTTCAACCCGCTGAAGGGCGCCCTGGCGATCACTCTCCTGATCGCCCTGGTGCTTCTCCTACAAGGCATTCTGCAGATCGTGCTAGCGGTAATCGTGCGCAGGCAGGACGGCTGGCACTGGTTCGCGATTTCGGGCCTCGTTGCGCTCGCGGCCAGCGCGGTGCTCGCCTTGAAGCTGCCGTACACCAGCGCATTCCCGTCAGGCGCTATCGCCGGCTTTTCCCTACTTGTTGCCGGCGGTGCATACATCGCCATTGCCCTCACGATACGCAGAGCACGGCCATGAGGACGCACGAATCGGAAACGGCGCGATGATCGAACCTGCTTCTTGCAGTCGCCTGATGCTTGCCTGCCTGGCAGGGACTGCGGCTCTTTGCGTCAATTCGACCTCACTTGCCCAGCAGCAGGGGGCAAGTCAGGCAATGCCGCCACCGGCCGTCGTCGTCGAGAAGGTCGAGGTACAGCAGGTAAGCAATCCCGCGCGGTTCACGGCCCGTATCGAGGCGATCGATGCGGTGGACATCCGGGCGCGCGTCACCGGCTTTTTGCGTGCCGTGACATTCACCGATGGCCAGGTCGTCAAGGCGGGAGACACACTGTTCGAGATCGAGCCGGATCAACTCGAGGCCTCGGTCGCTTCGGCGCGGGCGCAACTGGCGCGCGCTGAGGCGACGCGGAAATCGGCAGAAAGGACCCTTGCGCGCAATCGGGACCTGTTCGCTCGGAACACGGTATCGCGGGCCGTGCTGGATGATGCCCAGGCCGCCTTCGATGTCGCGGCCGCGGACGCGCTGGTGGCCGAGGCGGCCCTGAACACTGCTGACCTCAACCTGTCCTATACCCGCATCACGGCGCCGATCTCCGGCAGCATCGGTCGTGCGATGTTCACGGTCGGCAACCTTGTCGGACCCGATTCCGGATCGCTGGCGCGAGTCGCAAGTCTCGACCCTATCCGTGTGGCCTTCGCCATGACCGAGGGCCTGCTTGTGACCGCCCGGCAGCAAGAGGCAGGCGGAAGCCTGCTGGATCCGCGTGCATTCAAACTTTCGCTGCGTCTCGCGAACGGGACTGAATACGACGAGGCTGGTCGAATCGAGTTCGTCGAGAACGAGGTCGACCCGCAGACCGGAACAGTCACGGCGCGCGCGGTCTTTCCCAATCCTCATCGCGTGCTGATCCCGGGACAGTTCGTCACCCTCTTGATAGAAGAGAAGGATATACGCAAACTGCCGGTGGTGCCGCAGATGGCGGTGCTGCAGGATCGCGAGGGGCGCTTCGTCTATCTGCTCGGCCAGAACAACACCGTCTCGCAACGCCGCATCGATACGGGCGCGCGCATAAGCAACGGCTGGGCGGTCACCACAGGCCTCAGCGGCGGTGAGCAAGTCGTCGTCCAGGGAATCCAGCGTCTCGCCGATGGCATGACGGTACAGCCGAGCGATGGCCAGCCCTTGGACGACAGCCCATGATCTCCGATCTGTTCATTACCCGGAGCCGGCTGGCGATCGTCATCTCGATCATCATTTCAATCGCCGGCGCGATCAGCATCTTTGCGCTGCCGGTGCAGCAGTATCCCCAGATCACGCCGCCGACCGTGACCGTCTCGGCAACCTATCCAGGCGCCAGCGCCGATGTGATTGCCGATGTCGTCGGCGGCCCGTTGGAAACGGCCATAAATGGCGTCGCCGACATGATGTACATGTCGTCGACAAGTTCCAATGCCGGACAGTATTCGCTTTCGGTGACCTTCGAAGTGGGCACGGATCCGGACATTGCGCAGGTGAACGTGCAGAACCGGGCGCAACTGGCGATTTCCCAGCTCCCGTCCGCCGTAACCCAGCAAGGCGTATCGGTGCGATCACGCTCGCCGGATTTCGTGCTCGGCATCGCCTTCTATTCGCCGGACGGCACGCTCGGTGCGCTCGAGATCACCAATTTCGCTGCGACAACGCTCATCGATGCGCTCTCGCGCGTCTCGGGCGTCGGGGAGGCCGCCGTCGTCGGCGCGTCCGAATACTCGATGCGGGTGTGGCTCAACCCGACACGCATGGATGCGCTCGGCATCACCGCCGACGATGTGGCAACTGCAATCCAGAGCCAAAATATCCAGGCTTCCCTCGGGCAGGCCGGCGCGCCCCCGGCGCAAGAGGGCACAGATTTGCAGTATACCCTGGTCGCTCAAGGGCGGCTCATAAGCTCCGAGGCGTTCGGCGACATCGTCGTGCGTACGGGTGGGGCGGGCGCCGTCGTGCGGCTCAGCGACATCGCCCGCATCGAACTCGGTGCACGCAGCTATTCATCGAGCGCGTACTTCGGCGGGCGCGAAACGGCGATGCTGCAGATTAGCCAGGCACCCGGCGCCAACGCGATCCAGACGGCCAATGCGGTGCTCGCCGAGCTCGAACGCCTTTCGCCGAGATTTCCAGCCGGCCTCGAATACCAAGTCGTCTATGATGCGACGCGCTTTGTCCGGGCAAGCCTGTCGCTGATCGTCGAGATCCTCATCGAGGCTTTCCTCATCGTGCTCTTCATCACCTTCCTGTTCCTGCAGGACTGGCGCGCCATGTTGGTCTCGGCGGTGGCCATCCCGGTCTCGATGCTCGGCGCCATGGCCGTTCTGCTTGCCTTCGGATACTCGATAAATACGATCTCGCTACTCGCCCTGGTGCTGGCGATCGGACTGGTCGTCGATGACGCGATCCTCGTCGTCGAAAACGTCAAACACGTGATGGAAGACGATCCCGGCATCGATACGGCGAGTGCGAGCCGCAAGGCGATGCGGCAGATCACGGGGCCGATCATCTCGACGACGCTGGTGCTGCTCGCCGTCGTGACACCGACCGGGTTCCTCGCGGGCATAAACGGCCAACTCTATCGTCAGTTTGCGGTCACACTATCGGCCGCGCTGGTTCTCTCGTCCATAGTGGCGCTGACGCTCAGTCCGGCGCTCAGCGCAATCCTGCTGAGACGCGGACAGGGCGGTTACCGGCGCGGTCCGCTCGGCTGGTTCACACGGGTGATGAACGCGACACGCGACGGCTACGGCCGCGCAGTCGCCTTCCTGGTGCGCCTTTGGATCATCCCCCTCGCCGCGCTCGCCGCCTGCTTCCTCGGCGCCTTCCTCATGTTTACCGGCCTGCCCTCCACCTTTCTCCCGGACGAGGATCAGGGCGCCCTGTTCCTGGATATCCAGCTTCCTGACGCCGCCTCGCTTGACCGTACCCGGGCGGTCGTAAATGGAGTCGAGCAAGTGCTGTCGGCGACGGCCGGGGTCGAAAACGTCATCTCCGTCGCCGGCTTCAGTATCCTGCAAGGCACCGCCTCCCCCAATGGGGCGATGGTGATCGCGGCCCTTGACCCGTGGGACCAGCGCGAGACGCCGGAACTGCAGCTCTCCGCAATCCTTGCAAACTTGCGGGCGCAATTCTCGACCGTGCCGGGAGCCAATATCGCGGTCTTTGCGCCGCCGGCGATCGCCGGAATCGGCGCCGTCGGCGGCCTCGACCTGCGCCTGCAAGCGCTGCAGGGGCAGCGGCCGGAAGAGATCGCCCAGGTGGCGCGCGCATTCGTCTCGGAGATAAATCAGCAGCCGGAAGTCGGCGGTGCGGCGACGACCTTCAGCGCCGACGTGCCGCAGATTTACGTCGACGTCGACCGCACCCGGGCAGAGGCCCTGGGGGTGAGCGTCGCCGACATCTATTCGACGATCGGCGCGAGCTTCGGCTCTCGCTACGTGAACGATTTCACACTTGAGGGGCGGGTCTTCCAGGTCAATCTCCAGGCTGATGCCGAGCATCGCGCGGATGCGGAGGACATCCTCAATCTCCATGTACGCAACCGCACCGGTGCGATGGTGCCGCTCAGAACAGTGGTGTCGACAACAACCGTTCTCGCGCCCTTCGTCCTCTCCCGTTACAATCTGTCGGTGGCCGCCCAGATCAATGGGCAGGCCGCGCCCGGCGGCAGTTCGGGCACAGCCATGGACGCGATCGAACGTGTGGCGGTACAGGAGCTGCCGGCGGGCTACGGGTTCGAGTGGTCCGGCCTGTCGTTTCAGGAACGGCGTAGCAGCGGACAGGAACCGCTCATCTTCGGGTTGGCCTTTCTGTTCGCTTACCTGCTCCTGGTCGCGCAATACGAAAGCTGGACGCTGCCCATCGCCGTCATCCTGTCTCTCGGCGCCGCCCTGTTCGGCGCGACCGGAGCACTCATGCTTTTAGGGCTGCAGAACAGCCTCTACGCGCAAATCGCCATCGTGCTCTTGATCGGGCTCGCGTCGAAGAACGCCATCTTGATCGTCGAATTCGCCAAGGAACGCCTCGAGGACGGGCAATCTATCGCCGAGGCCGCACGGCTCGGCGCCGAGCAGCGCTTCCGCGCTGTGATGATGACCGCGGTTTCCTTCATCTTCGGCATCGTGCCCCTCGCGGTGTCGACGGGCGCGGGAGCGGGTGCCGGTCGGGCGGTGGGCGTCACCATCCTGGGCGGCATGGTGGGGGCAACGACGATCGGCCTCTTCATCATCCCGACCTTGTTTGCCGTGATCGAGCGTGTGGCGGAATGGGTTTCCACGCGAACGAAGCCGGCGACGGAGCCGCCCGTGACCTAGGCTTGGAGGCGGCACCACACGGGACGGCAGGCGGGCGCCCGCGCCCAATGGAAGATTTGGAACCAACAGAGGGAGAAAGACATGACGACCTACGAATCCGGAACGTCCACGACTCTCAACGCGCCGCCTACCTGGCTTCGTGTCCTGCTCGGGATCGTCCTCCTTCTCGGAGGCATATTCGTGCTGGGTGACGTGGCTGTGGCTACGCTCGTCAGCACGCTGCTCATCGGCTTTACGGCGATCGCCGTCGGCGCATTCGAGATTGTTCACGCCTTCTGGACGAAGGGCTGGGGCGGCTTCCTGTGGCAGCTCCTGCTCGGGGTTCTCTACGTCGTCTTCGGCTGGATGGTGGTAAGCCAACCCATCTCGGGTGCCCTGATCCTGACCTTCACCCTCGGGCTGGTGTTCCTGGCTTCGGGCGTCGTGCGGGCCATTGTCGCAGTCAGGCATTGGAGCGGTGGCGGCTGGCTGATGCTCATCTCAGGAATATTCGGCATTCTGGCTGGGTTGGCCATCATCTCGGGCTGGCCGGCGACCGGCATCTGGGTGCTCGGGCTTCTGTTGGGGATCGACCTCATTTTCCACGGGCTCGCATGGCTGATCCAGGCGTGGTCACCTTCGACGCAATCAGCGTAACGGGGACACGCAAACGTCGCCTGCAGCGCGGCTTATCTCGCCATAAACGTGATGATTCCGGCGTTGGCGATATCGATGAAGAATGCCGATACCAATGGCAGAACGATGAAGGCGATCGGCGCGGCACCATGGGTCTTGGTCACCGCGGCCATGTTGGCAATGGCGGTCGGGGTCGCGCCGAGCGCGATGCCAGAAAAGCCTGCTGAAATCACCGCCGCGTTGTAACTGCGCCCCATTGCCGGGAAAACGACGAACAGGATGTAGGCGACCGCGATGACGGTCTGCAGTGCCAATACCACGATAATCGATAGTCCGAGGCCTTGCAGCGTCCAGAGTTGCAGGCTCATGAGCGACATCACGAGAAAGATGTTCAACGAAAGATCGGAAATCAGCGAAAGTGGTCGGGTCCTCGTTGGCCAGGGCAGCCGCGGCGCGGCCACGGGCACTGTGTTGGTCAACAGGATTGCGAGAAACATGCAAACGACGAAGAGCGGAAGCTTGATGCCCAGCTCGACGACCAGCTCGTGCAGCAGGTAGCCGCCGATGACCGCTATGTTCATCACAAGCAGCGTTTGCAGCACTGACTGGTAGCTCACTTCGTCCGCGTGGCGATCAGACTGCTCGTTGGAAACTCCGACGATCAGTTCCTCATCCATTTTCCCGTGCAGGCCGTTGCGCAAGATGAGGCGACGCGCAATCGGTCCGCCCAGAATGCTCGCGATCACGAGTCCCAGCGTCGCGCTGGCGATGCCGACTTCCATGGCATTCGTCAGGCCGAAGCGGGTGGAAATCGTCGGCGCCCAGGCAATGGCCGTGCCGTGACCGCCGATAAGCGAGGCCGGCCCGAGCAGGATCGAGAAGCCGGCGGGCAGATCAAGCACTGCTGCGCCGCCCGCGGCTACAACGCTCTGAATAATGAGAAAGACGAGTGTCAGCGCCAGAAGCACGAGGAACGGCCGCCCACCGGCAATCAGGTCGGAAAGCCGCGCGTTCAAGCCCACGCCGGTGAAAAAGTACAATAGCAGTAGATCGCGCGCGCCCAGTGCAAAGCGTATTTCCGTGTCGAAGAATGCGTACAGCAGCAATGTCAGAAATGCGGAAATCAGACCTCCGGTCACAGCCTCCGGAATGTTCCAGCGCGAAAGTGCCGTGACCGACCTGTTGAGCCCGCTGCCGACGAAGAAAACCAGGAGCGATAAGGTAAATGTCAGGAACGCGGGAACCTGCAATGCCGACATATTCTTTCCCCGTGTGATCGCACTTCAGGCCCGCCCCTCATGCACTCTCCGGCAAGGGGCGTGATGCACCCCTCCGGCCGTCAGTTTGCGCTCACCCGGAACGCCATATTTGAAGGAACTTCTCATTTGCCGGGAAATCTTCGGCCCGTGCTCCGCTCGCCACGCGTTGGACATCACCAAAGGCACGATCTCCATGCCCCGAGAAACCGTGCGACTTAACAATACCTTTGTTTTTCAATTTTGTAAGCGAAGGCGAAACGGCTTCGATCGTCAGTCCGAGGCAGCTGGCCGAGGACCGCTCCGGAAAGCGCTACGGCCCGGATCTCGAATGCGCTTGCCTTCAGGGCCAGCGCCTGAAAACCCGAGAAATCTTCGCGCAAACAGTCGGTTAGAAAAATGGCGGACAGAGAGACCGCCGTACTACTGTCGCCAGGCGTTTCTCGGCATCTCCCAAATCCCATACTTCCCAGGCGTTTGCGCTCCATATCCTCTTACATTGTCGCATGGCGTCGCCTATAGTCGTACCAACAAGGTGCAAGAAAAGGTGCAAGCGAAATGGCGCGTCCTCTACACAAGTTGACCCCGAACGGGGTCAAGTACGAAACCCGCCCCGGACGCCACTCGGACGGCGGCGGGCTCTACCTGCAGGTCGCTCCGACCGGCAGCCGCAGTTGGATTTACATGTTCAAGATCGGCAACAAGAGAACCGCCGTAGGCTTGGGAGGCTATCCCACCCTCTCGCTTGCCGACGCCCGCGCCAAGGCGGAGGTCTGCCGCAAGTGGCTGGCGCACGGTCTCAATCCATTGACCGAGAGCCGTAAGGAGGCAGCGCCCCCTTTTCGCGTCGCCGTCGAACGCTTCCTTGACGCTGAACGGCTCAGCACATGGAAGAACTCCAAACACCGCGATCAATGGTCGATGACGCTTGGCGAGAGCTATTGCAAGTCGATCCTCGACAAGCCGGTGGACGAGATCGGCACCGCCGAAGTGCTCGCAGTTCTGAAACCCGTCTGGTCGAGCAAAAGCGAGACCGCCTCAAGACTTCGCGGCAGGATCGAGCGGGTGCTCGCCTTCGCCGAGGCGCAGGGCTGGCGCGAGGGCAAGAACCCGGCGCAATGGCGGGGCAACCTCGATGCCATCCTGCCGCCGCGCCAGAAGCTGACACGCGGCCATCATAAGGCACTGGCCTATGCGGATGTGCCAGCCTTCATGGCAAGCTTAAGGGATCGCATCGGCGTGGCGGCACGGGCGATGGAGTTTTTGGTTTTAACCGCCGCCCGCTCCGGCGAGGTCGTCGGTGCCAGATGGGACGAGATCGATCTTAAGAACCGGGTTTGGACGGTGCCCGCAAGCCGCATGAAGGCGGGCCGGGAACATCGCGTGCCGCTGTCGCCGAGGGCGGTGCAAATCCTCGAAGCGATGGCGGAGGTCCGGCGGGCTGACCATCCCTACGTTTTCCCCGGCCAAAAGGCGAAGCGTCCGGTCAGCGCCGCCAGCATGGAAATGTTGTTGCGACGCTTGAAGGCGAAGACTTCCACGACCTGCCACGGGTTCAGGTCGAGCTTTCGCGATTGGTGCGGAGACGCCACCCCCTTCCCGCGTGAGGTCGCCGAGGCTGCGCTGGCGCATGCGGTCGGCGACGCCACCGAGCGAGCCTACCGCCGCTCTGACGCGCTCGAAAAGCGCCGTGAGCTAATGACGCTGTGGGCCGATCACATCGGCGGCGAGGACAAGGGCGGCAAGGTGATAGCGCTTGCCGCGAAGCGCGGGTGAACGGCACAATGGCAACGTTGAGGGATAGGACGGCCATCCGACAAGCCGGTCTGCACCACCGGTTTCCCTTACGCTCCCGAATGTGCATGCGGCGCAGGCACATGGACGGCGCTATCGGCAAACTGGACGCCATCCTCAAGGCTGTCCAACTGGCCTATCGCCAGCGGATTTTTCCGATCCCCGCCGGGCTCGTGCCGTCTCTACAGGAGATCGCCGTCAAGCCGGTAGAGGAGCGGCAAGCGCTCAAGGAGCGCCGCCTCGAACTTCGCCGGGAGATCGATCTGGCGGTGGTCGGCTACCGGACCCGCGATGACCTCGACCGCCTGCCGTGGGCAGAGATTGCCAAACATGGCAGGGCCATCGAACGCCATGCGCAAGCCTTCCGCAAGCTGATCGACAAGGACGATACAGCCGGGAAATGGTGGGCGCGGGAGCTTTCCGGGCTTGCCGTTGCTCTCGAATGGGTAGAGGCCATGGTCTCCCATCACCTCGACAGCCCGGAGGTCGAACGGGACAGCGATCAATCGGCGCGCGCATGGTTCGTGGAGCGGCTGGCGCATGTCTTCGGCAAGTATTTCGAGGGGCGGGAAGAGCCTTTTGCTGTACGGGACATGAAGATATCGCGGGACGATCAAGGGTTTTACGGGCCGTTCGTCGCCTTTGTACTGGCCGTCTCCAAGGAAGCGAAGATCAAGAAGATCAGACCGGCGACGATCTACCGGATCGTTCAAGGCAAATAGGTAAGAAGTAGCTAGGCTAGAATTCGCATGTGCCGGAGAGTGCCGAAAAAACCGTTCACCGGCTCATGAGACAGCCGGAGAAAACGTGTGTAATTGGTTTGGTCGTTCCCCAGTTTCTCCATTGGAGACGACCATGCCCGAGCACGTTAAACCGACCATCGATCAATTCAGCTACACGCCGACGCAAGCGGCTCTGGTGCTTGGAAGGCACCGCAGTTCGATCTATCGCATGATCAAGGAAGGCAAGCTCAAGACCCGCGAGACCATTCTCGGGCGGGTGATCCTGCGCGACGAAATCCTACGCTTCCTTGGTCTGGAGCCGGTTCCGGGAGGCAGCGTTGCCATGCAAATGCTGAGCGATGCCGAGAGCCGCGCCGCCAAGGCCGAGCGCGAGCTTGCCGATCTTCGCACCGCAATTAGGAATGCATAACGAAACCCCGCCGGGCTCTGAAAGCGCGACGGGGCGAGGGGAGAATTCGTCTTAAGCATAAGCAGTTGAACGGCTCGACGGTACTTCCCGAGCATCTTTCGCGCAAGGCCCGGCCTCCAGATGACGAGGTCACACCGCCATGTCGATTTCCCGCAAGCTCAAGCCGCTCACCAAGTGCCGCTACTGCGGCGTCACGCTCGACCGCAAGGGGCAGCGGTTCTGCTCGGAAAGCTGCCGCAGCAAGGCCCGCAGGGTGCTGAGCAGCCGCAAGCGCCAAGCCATTGATTTTATTGGAGGCAGAGTCTTGCCCGGAACCCCGTCCGGTGTCCTGTGCCATCCGGGGTGTCGACCCCCATCGCAAGTCCTTGAAAACATTGAGTCCAGCGACCGGGCTTTTGACGGTCGAGACCCCTTTTCCGTGCTTGTCGCGATCAAGGTCAACGAAGTCACCCAAAAGGTGACCGATGGCAGGCTGGAACGCGTGCCCGGATCGCACGGGCAATGGCCCGGCTACCAGACGCAACGGCCTCTCGCGTGGCTCTCGAACATCGGATGGCCCGCAGGCCGTGACGCTTGGACTGCTTCGTGCGGCAAGCAATCGTTCGGACCCGCGCCGTTCGAGGAGGCAAGGGCAGCGGCGTTCGCCTTCGCGATGGGTGATCCGTCATGGCGCACCGACACGATCCTCGACCCGGTGCGCTGGCTCAACGCCGTTCAAGCCGGATTGCTCGATGCGACCGGCCTCCCGGAGAGGAGGTGAGCCGTGGAACATTACAAACGCGGCAGCCTCCCCACGGGCCGCAGGCCGAAGTACCGCCGGGCCTTTTCCCTGCCGTTCGGCTTCAAGGCAACCTTTTCGTTCGACGGCAACGCCTTCCATGCCGAATGGCACCCGGACCTGCCGTTCGACCATATCCGCAAACCGAAAGCCACGAGACGGATGCTCGCCGCCTACCGGCGGGCGCGCGACGATTTCATGCTGGACGTGGCGACGATGCTCAGAATCCGGGTCACCGTCATCGAATGGGACGAGATCGACGACGGGCTTGCGTTCACCACGACCGAGCCGGGGACGCTGCAATGACCGTCCCGCTCGACTTCGCAACGCTCGAATCGCTGATCGGCTATCATGTCAGGGCCGATGTCGCCTGCCCGCAATGCGGGCCGGACCGGCATACGCTCAGGAACAGGAAACGCCACGTGCTGCGCCTGTGGCGGTACGAATGGCAGGATAGGCAAGGCGACCTGCATCGAGGCATTTCGTTCAAGTGCGCCCGCTGCGACATCACCGGCAGCGTCGAGCGCGATGGCGAGGTCGAACCCGTCTCCGAGGAAGAGCGCGCCACCATGGAACGGCGCGATGCGGAGAGAAGGCGGCGCTACGACGAAGAGCGGCGACCGATGCAGGCGTTCGTCGCGAGGCTCTGGCGCGAGAGCGAGGACAGCAAAGGGACTTGGGCCGAAGCCTATCTCAACGGGCGCGGCATTCAGCTCCCGGCCGAGGACTACCTGCGCCGCCGGACGCTGCGCTTCCATCCGCGCTGCTCATTCCCCAAGGACGACCCTTTGAAGCGCGCTCCCGCTCCGGCGCTTCTTGCAGCCTTCGAGCCGATCATTCCCGCCGATCCCTTCCTCGATCCGCCGGTTCAGGCGGTTAGCCGCATTTGGGGACGCGGCGACGGCAACAAGGCGATGTGGGGAGCTGTCGGCGGTAAGGCGGTGAAGCTCACCCCGCACGAGCGCGTCCTTTCCCGCCTGTCGATCTGCGAAGGGGTCGAGACCGGCTTGAAGCTCCTTGAGCGCGGCATGCCGATATGGGCACTCGGGAGCGCCGTGGCGCTTGAGGCCTTCCCGGTGATCGAGCGCGTCCGCGAACTGACGATCTATGCCGATCATGACCGATCCGGAACCGGCCGTGACGCCGCCAGGCGCTGCGCCGGGCGCTGGCGCGAGGCTGGCAAGACCATCCGGATTTTCATGCGACCCGAGGAGGGACAGGACTATGGCGAAGCGTGAACCCCCGCCCGAACCCGACCGCACGACAAGAGACCCGGTAACGGGCGAATGGCGGGACGATTATCAACCGAAGCCGAAGCCGAAGCGGGATTACGACAGCAACACCCGCTACGGGCCACGGCCGGACACGGATCACAACGCCGATCAAAGCGATGAACCTCCGCCAGAACCCGATCGCAACAGCGAAGATCATCCTCATACGGGCGAACAGCGCTTCGATTACCAGGGCCGATCGAAGCCAAATGGCCAGGCGGAACCGGATGATCAGGAACCTTGGCCCGATCCGCAATCGATCCTGACGCCGCTGCCGCCGGTCAAGAGGTTCGACGCGGGGATGCTGCCGGAGGCGCTTGCCGCCTATGTCTTCGATATCGCCGAACGTCAGCAATGCCCGGTCGATTTCGTCGCGGTGGCGGCGCTCGTGGGGCTGTCGGGGCTCGCTGGCAATCGCATCCGGATCGCTCCGAAACAGCACGACGATTGGGAGGTCGTGCCGAACCTTTGGGGGGCTCTGATCGGCCGACCGGGATCGATGAAGACACCGGCCATCAAGGCGGCTCTCGCTCCGCTCTATGCCATCGAAAAACAGCTCCGGGAGGAATGGACCGAGGCGCGGCACGCCGCCGATATCGACGCGGAACTCACCAAGCTCAAGCGCAAGGATGCCGGAAAGCGGGCCAGCAAAGCCTATGGCAAGGGCGACAAGGCGGCAGCACGGGACATCCTCTCCGAAGTGGAAGACGATGACGACAGCGGCTCTCCCTGCCCGCGTCTGATCGTCAACGACGCCACGGTCGAGAAGCTCGGCGAACTGCTCAACGAGAACCCGCGTGGGCTCATCTTGGTCCGCGATGAACTGCATGGCTGGATCGCCCGCATGGAGAACGAGCGCTACCAAGAGGACCGGAGCTTCTATCTCGAAGCTTGGACCGGCGATACGTCCTTCGTCTACGACCGCATCGGCCGGGGCACCATCCCGATCGAGCACGCAACGCTTTCGATCATCGGCGGCATTCAGCCGAGTCGGATTGCGGCGCTTGTCCACGCCGCCGTCACCGGGGCTAGGGATGACGGCATGATCCAGCGACTACAGCTCGCGGTCTGGCCCGATCGTCGCTCAGTTTGGAAGTGGGTGGATCGGCATCCGAACGCCGACAATCGCAAGACCTATGCCCAAGTCTTCGAGCGTATCCATGCGCTTTCCGCCGCCCAGACCGTGCCATTGGTACTGCGCTTCTCGCTCGATGCTCAGGACTTGTATCAGGCTTGGATGGAGATGATCCACCATCAGGACATCGACGGCGGCGAACTGTCTCCGGTGATGGAAAGCCACCTGCTCAAGATGCCGCAGACCGTCGCCAGTCTGGCGCTGATCTTCGAGCTTGCCGAGACCATGCCGGACAAGCTGTTCGAGGTCGGCATCCCGGCACTCGAACGGGCTCTCGACTGGGCCGGCTATCTCAGGAACCACGCTGACCGCCTCTATGCCTCCGGGCGCTCACTGGTCGAGGACGGAGCGCGGCTGATCATCGAGCGACGGCGGCAATTGCCGGAGACGTTTTCGCTCCGCGACATTCACCAAAAGCAATGGGCCGGATTGACCGACCGCGAGGTGGTCGAGGAAGCGACCGAGCATCTGATCGAGGCCTGCTACTGCCGCCGGATCGTTACGCCGGAGAGTAGTTCCGGCGGTCGGCCAAGCAACAAATTCGTCTGGAACCCGAAACTCGAAAAAAATTAAAAACACGTAAAGCAAGGCCTTTCAAAACCTTCAAAACCCTTATCACCGGTAGAGCACAATGAGCGCACACTTCATGGGATATGTTTTGATGGTTTTGAGGGGTGTCGCCTTAAGCATTTACGATTTTTTCCGTCGCACGCGACCGAATGGAAAAGCGAGGGAAGAACGGTCAAGGCCAGGGAGGGCAGCAAGCGGCAGCAACCGGAGTTGTCAGCCGGGCACGAGCGTTCCCTTCGGCGAGGGGGCGGCAACGTCGATGTCGGACCATTGCCCGAAATTATCTTCTATCTCGGCGATCAACGGCGCACGCACTTTGCGATTTCTGCAAGTGTTCCCAGGGCGATTGCGAAAGCAATCCCGTAAATGCTCTTGTCGATAAGCTGGCCGGTTGTTGCCGAACCCGGCGCGTATCGCGCCAATGCATCCGCGCCAAGATTGCCGTTGATGATGGCAAAGCCGACGACAAGGCGGCAAACGCCAAGGGCGAATACCAAGACCGCCAGAATGTAGGCAGCATGAGCAAAGAATAGTGCGCCGCCATTGCGCGGCTGTTTGGATGAGGTGGTAGCATCCATAGGCGTTAACTCCTGATTTGGCGATTTGCGGCGGGGTCTCGTTCGCCGACGAAACCCCGCCTTTTCCGTTTTGCGCAGCACCAACGGAAACGGAACCGTTAGGACGCCTTGCGCGGGCGAAAATAGGCGTAGCAGGCAGCAATGTCGGCGGGCGTCGCTTCGGCCTTGTAACCATTCTGCCCGGTTCTGGCGTTGACGATCAGAACCCAAAGCGGCGGCAGGCCATTGGCGCGGCAATAGGGTGCAACTTCCTTCGTTAGAAAATGCCCGACGCCTTGCGCGATCATGCCGCCTATGATGTCGGCGAATTCGCCGTAAGTGATTGTTGTGCTATGCGTGCCGACATATTCCAAAAGCGCAATAGCGCGGGGCAGGCGATTGTCTTCCATTGCTTTCATGCTTCATCACTCCTGTTGTTAATAGGCGGAATAGACCCGCATCCGGGCCATGTTCATGCTGTTGACGGTGTTCCAGTAGGCTTGCTGTGAAGCCATGCGGCGTTGTGCGCTGGCTTGCGCCTGCTGTGCCCGTATGCTGCCTTGCGCAACGCGGCAATTGACATAGGCGTCGCTGCCGGGCCGTGCGCCGTAGCTCTGACATTCAGCGTCATCGCGGGCGGCGCGTTCGGTGGCTGTCATGCAGCCGGAAAGTCCAGCCGCGATCAATGTGAAAAGGATCAACGTTTTCATGGGTTATGCCTGCGTTGTCGAGATTTCAGATTTTGGCAGTAAAGCGGAAGAGGCGAACGAGATAGCCAAGGAACATCGCGGCAACTATCAGTCCAACAATAGGAGCAATAACAAACAATCCGGCTATGATACCCCAAAACTCGATTTGTTCGTGCCACCAACGGCGCTTTTCTTCTGCGCGGCGATCTTCCACTTCCTGAAGGCACTTGATCAAAGTGCTATTCCGTACTTCTTCGGAAATATTTGATGTTACCATTGCGCCGACGGGATTTGCTGCGACGGCGTCATGTCCAAATTTGCTTCGGATGCATTCGACCTCCCAAGGCTCTAATCTGTAAAAAATGCGTTGCTTCAAATCGCGCGCTGCTTCCGCTTCGACTTTCTTGATGCATTCGGTATCGGTAGCACGGCAGATAAGTTTGTCATTTTCGCCGAAACCCGACGTCTGTGCTTGTGCTGTAATGGTGATGAGCGCGGCAATCGCCGCGATGATGATGCTCTTCATTTGCTGTCACTCAGTTAGTAGATGCGTTCATTCGCAAGCGACGCCATCGCCATCGCGATCCAGTTTCGAGGAATAGCCGGGGCTACCGGCATAGAGCGCGGCGGCACCGGCTGCGCGGGCCTCCTTGCAGTTCCGGTAGGTCATGTCGCTATCGGCGGCGGCGGCGGCGGCTTGCTGCGGCTGCGCTGCCTTGAATACCTCCGTGCTGGCATCGACGCCGCACCAGATGGAGACGCGCTCGGCCTTGGCCATGGCACCGGGCCGGTATCTGAGCGCCCTGCCTTCCATCATTAATTGCTCGCCGACATTGACGCCGCCTGCGTAGACGTGCGCCAGCGTCCTGCCATAGCGGTCGGTGCCGGTCGCCTCGTAGGTGACGTCTCCGGCGTCGAGCAATTGCCGTAGCCGCTCCTTCGTTTCGTAGCCGAGTTTGCGTTCCAGTTCGCAGCGCGGCTTGTAGGTTTCGGGCGCATCGATCTCGACGATGCGGATGGTCTTTCCGCCGAGCTTGATGGTATCGCCATCGACGAGATTGACGTTCGCGGCATGCGCAGGGACGGTCACGGCAGCGATTGCTGCCGCGAGAAGCATTTTCTTCATTTTGGGATTTGCCGTGGTTTAGGGGTTAACGTCGCAGGAGAATTGCTTTTCTACTTCCTGATAGCAGGTCGATTTGCCGGTTTTCTTGTCGGTCACCTGCAGATTGTCGACCATGAAATACGAGCGCTTGTCGTCTTCCCACGTCCAGTATTGCGCAGCCATGTTGAGATCGACCTTCGGCCCGTCGCCCATCTGTATGCGGTCGCCATCGTAGACGTTGACCGGCGGGAAGCCGATGAATTTGAGCACCGTATCCGGCTCCTCGGCTCCCTTCTTGTCCAGGGGCGAGGAGCACGAACGCTTGGTTTCGTTGGCGGGCACGATGATCGCCGTGCCATCCTCGGTAATGAGATCGATGACAGGATTGGCAATCAGCTTGGCGCATTCTTCCGCCGACAGACGATCAATCTGGAATTCAATCCCTTGATATTTGGCGGTAAAGGTGAATGAAGCGTCCTTCGCCGCCGCCTGTCCGGCAAATGCCGCGAAGAATGCGCTGATGATTGCGGCCCTTTTCATTGAGCCACCTTCGGTGTTGTGCACGTGCCTTTGTAAAGTTTGCCGTCAATCTCGACGGATGCTCCGTGTGTCCAGAAAATATGCTCGCGGCCCTTGATCTCAGCGATGGCGAATTGGCTTCCAACGTTCAGCCGCCATAAGCCATCAATGCCTGCGACCTCGACCATATGAATGACTGCGGATGGTCGTGTGAACGTCATTTTCGGCTGTCCTTTGAATTGGCATGAATATGTCCAATCCTCGGGATTTTCCGTTGCTGTATCGAGGTAAGTCTGGCCCGTTGTCGGTGTTGATATCGCATTGATCTTTGCCAGTGCTTCAAGCTCTGTTTTGATGCAATAAGCAATCATCGAATAGTCATCGGCCTCGCCACGCGTCCATTTGGCAATGCATTTTTGTTTGACGTTTGCAATGATGGGATCGGTTGCCGCAGCCTTGGCCGGAATGGTAGCGGCTGCGATGGCGTATGCCGTTGCGATAAGGATTTTCATAATTTCGATGTTCTTCCTGTTGCGTTGTTGTCGTCGGGAATGGTGCGGCGTTTCTTCGCCTCGACGCTAAACCCGAGCGCTTGTGACCACAGATAAGCCGCTTCGTTTGCATCGGCCTCGCTGTCGAAGGTCGGCAAGGATCGCCAGCCATCACCTTCAAGCGCTCGAACATTCGATCCGCTTGGCGATCGGCACAGGCTGCCTTGCCGCCAGAGCAGCACCGTGACGAAGCCAATTCATGGTTCCCTGCCTTCTTCGAGTTGACGCCAACATGATTTTGTTGGCCATTTCGGTCACTTTTATCTGACACGCGATCTCTGCTTGATGTCGCAGACCTTGTGGAGCCAAGTCGGGCCGAATTCGTTGCGGATTGCGTGCAGGATGTTTCCTTGCCCCTCGACCGGGCCGCGCCAGATGCGGGCGTTGTACCAATAGACATTATCAAGCACGTCACGCCAGCGGCGCCCGTAGGCGTCGGCGAAGGCCTGCAGGGCGGCGCGCTCGTCCGGAAGCAGGTTGCGGTAGGCACGGTTCACGCTGGTCACTCCTGGGGGTTCGAAGCCTTTTTCCGTCCGTTTACGCACGCCATATGTGCACCGACATCACTGGGGGCTCTTCAGCGGATAACGTTTGTCGCATGTGGCATTGCTTCACGCGGTCGGCGGCCATTCCTCGACCACGGCGGCCCTTCAGGTCGCCTGATGGGAGCCTGCATCACGGAGAACGCGCGCCATTGCAAGGCGGCAAGGATCAGTTCGAGGCCTTTGGCAGAAAGGCCCAAAACATTGGCAGCGGACAACAAGGTTCGATCGTTAGCCACGACCTGCGAAAGCAAACTCTCGTCGGTTTGCTAGGCGGAGAGAAGCGGGCGGCCTCGAAACTCCGACGGGCTTTTTCCTGTCCAGCGACGACATGCATGGCTGAATGAGCTCGCCTGGTGGAACCCCAAGAGCCAGGCAATTTGCGAAGCCTGCAGGTTCTCCTCTTCGAGGTAGCGCATGGCTAAGTCGCGGCGCAGCTCGTCGAGGATTTCGCCAAAGCTGATGTCTTCCTCCGCCAACCGGCGGGCGAGGGTCCGCTCGCTCAGTCCGAGCCGCCGCGCCACCGTCTTGGCTCGCGCCTCGGCATGGGGGAGGAGCGGGGCTATCGTATTTTCGACGAGGGTGCGAAAGGGACTAATGTTCGAGGTGCGGACCGAGATGGCATTCTCGCACATCTTCACCATCAGCTCGTTGAGGAACGGGTCATCCCCGACAAGGGGAAGCTCCAGTATCGCAGCGTCAAAGTGGATTTCGTCGGCACAAGCGCCGAACTCGATGTCGCAACCGAACTGTCGCCGTATCGCGCGCACATCGCCCGAACGGTGGTGAACGAAACTTGCTCGAAGGGGTACAAGCTTTTGGCCGACAACCTGACGGCAAAGGCGTAAGAGCACAAACGCCAGGCATTCGATCTGATGCCGGTCCAAATGTCGGGGAACCCCGGCATAGGTCAGTCCGAGACGGCAGACCGACGCCTTGTCGATCTGGATGGCGAGCGCCTCGTTCGCAACGCGAACGTATCGTTCAACCCGCCGTAGGGCGTCGCCAAGGCAAGGTGACGAGGCTGCGGCGTAGTACAACATCCCAATTTCACGAAGGTCGAAGTCCTGCGCCAGCGTGAGACCGATCCAGTTGTCCTTGGCGGCGCGCGAAGCCCGTCCCAGAAACTCGATCTGCGACATGCTGCTGATGCGCTTGTGGCTGGCGAGATCGGCCTCCGATAAGCCCGACTGGGACAGCAATGGTGCGGGATTTATTCCCAACCGTTCGAGATGCGCCACAGCGAGGCGTACAGCAAGGCCCATTGCGGTCGGAACGGCCGCCAGTCTTCGAACGATCGGGCCGTCGTGAAGCGTAACCACCGCTGCCTACCGCCAATCTCACGACCAGACTATGGTCCACTTGGCAGCTTGGCGCAAGTGAGGTGGCACATGGCCGTTAAACCTGCGCGCGCATCACCAACAAGCCGTCGCAGCGATCTAGCCTGTTGAGCGTTTTGCGAGGGCAGTCCGTAGCCCTTCCCCCTAGCGAGGCTCGCCACGAGCTTTCCTACCGATTCCGCTCCGTGTAAACCGCCAAGAGCGGGCCGCCCTCGGCCCGCCTTCAGCAGCGCTGGCTATTTCTTGTTCTTGCCGCCACCAGAAAGGCCGCCGTGGCTTTGACCGCCGCTGTTATCCGCGGTCCCGTCGGCATCAGAGCCGTCGCCGTTATTCGAGCTGCCGGGGTTGCTGCTGTCATTGCCATCAGGGTCATTGCCGTGGCCATTGTTACCTTGACCGCCCGGATTGCTGTTACCATTCCCCCCATTTTCCTTGCCTGGCTTGTCCTTGCCCGGCTTGTCCTTGCTTGGCTTGTCCTTGCTGGGCTTGTCCTTGCTGGGCTTGTCCTTGCTGGGCTTGTCCTTGCCCGGCTTGTCCTTGCCCGGCTTGTCCTTGCCCGGCTTGTCCTTGCTTGGCTTGTCCTTGCTGGGCTTGTCCTTGCTGGGCTTGTCCTTGCTGGGCTTGTCCTTGCCCGGCTTGTCCTTGCCCGGCTTGTCCTTGCTTGGCTTGTCCTTGCTGGGCTTGTCCTTGCCCGGCTTGTCCTTGCCTTGGTCGCCGGTGCCGCCGGCGTTGCCAGTGCCGCCGGTGCCGCCGGCGTTGTCAGTGCCGCCGGTGCCGCCAGTGCCGCCGGTCTCGCCGGTGCCGCCGGTGCCGCCGGCGTTGTCAGTGCCGCCGGTGCCGCCAGTGCCGCCGGTCTCGCCGGTGCCGCCGGCGTTGCCACCGGAGCCGCTGCCACCTGCACGGCTGGGTGTGTGGGGAGCCTGTATGGAACTGCCCGCGTTACTCGACGAGCCGGGTTTGCCCGCCGCAGCAGACGTACCTGACTTGCTGGGCGTATCATCGGAGTTGCCGACCGACCCGGACTTGCCGACCGTACGGGCGTCACCGCGGGCAGCCCCACTACTCCTTTCGCACGACTGCGAGAAGGACGGCACGCGGCTGCGACCACAGGTGTAACGGGTCAGCTTCGTTGCGACAGCAGAGTGCGTGGAGGAGAATTTCATCGTTTCTGCGGCAGCGCCGCCGCTACCGACAAGCCCGCAGAGGACTGTGGTAGCTATGAGATAGCCGAGACGTTTCAATCTGTCGTTCCTTTCGATTGCCCACGCGGATCCAATGCGCCATAGCTTGCTGCTAGGCTGCCAGGTCGCGCCGGCACTGTTGAATGATCGTTGGGTGTTCAGCGGCTTGTTGCGCATTCGGTAGCAGCCCGCTGCCAACAAAAATGCCTAGAGGGCCACTGAACGCCCGCTATATACGGGTTAACGTATCGTTATGTGAGATGGCTAACTTGCTCTGAGCTGCCAATTACTTACGCTTAGCCGACAACGAACAAAACGGCGAACGCACTGTGCAAAAATCCGCTGATCGCCCCGCAGATCCAGCCACCGCTTTCCATCCGGAGCTTCGTCGGCCCCCGCTGCTGGTGCCGGAAGGTTCTGGCGGCTCGACGCCGGAAAGGGCGAAAGTCCAAGCGGGACAGGCCGGATGATGGCTGTGATGGACCGATGTCCCGGCCAAGGCCGAAACGCGCCGGATCATCGGCGAGCCGGACGCGGCAGCTATGAAGGTTACATGTTGCAGATCTTCGACGAGTCGGAAGCGGAAGGCCTTGCGGCGTATTCGAGATCGCCCTCAATACTGTAGCAGGCGTGGCGTGCGCCGTTTACGAGACCCCGGCTGACGATAATGCACCCCAGTCGGTCGTATCGACAGAGCCGTATTGGTTCGCCGCATCCTCTCCGCAGAATGCGGCCGATGTCTTCTACCAGATGTTGGTTGACCGCGCCGCGGACGCTTAACCGGGCGAGCCATCTAAATGGCGGAAGCGCTGGGGTGTACTGCACGCGGTTCGAACGCAACGTATCCCGCGATGCAAGGCCCGGAAATGGCCTTTGAGGGGCAATGCGGCTATCCTCGCCAGCATGGACGCACTCTCGCCGCGACAGGAAGCCTTCTGCCGTCACCTTGCCGAGGGGCGGTCGCAGCGGCAGGCTTATATCGAAGCCGGGTACTCGGCGCGCGGCGATACCGCCGATGAAGCCGCCTCGCGTTTAGCAGGGAATATCAAGGTCGCTTTCCGCCTCGCTGAATTGCAGGCGCAGCAGGCGAAGCGGCTTGATCTCACGGTCGAGAAACTGGTGCTGGAATTGGAGGACGCGCGGCTATCGGCGATGGCGGACCGGAATTACGCCGTCGCCATCGTGGCAACCATGGCGAAGGCCAAGCTGCTCGGCTTTATCGTCCCCGGGGGCCGGGGCATCAGGCGAGAACCGCCCGGCCCGGTGCCGAAACCTTATCCCATCGACCCCGAGACAAGTCTCGCCGAATGGAAGGCGCGGTTCTGCCCGAAGGTGGCGTAAGCCCAACCTCCCACATTTAGCTCTTGGCGATGCAGGTCCCGCTCATTTGCGACACAACGGCACCACCGTGAGGCCAAACAACATGACGCGACGTGACCGCTCGGATGCGCCCGTTTGTGTCGGCGTTGATGATCGTGGTCATGTTTGTGTTGCCGGAAGGCGTTTGCTCGATAAACAAAGTCGAACCGAATGCACGAGCGGCATAGACGTCAGCCGCTCCCTGATTGCCAATTAGTTGCGCCTTGTTAGCAGCAAAGTCGATGGCGGCGAACGTCAACTCGAAGCCTTCTTCCTTAATGGCGTAAGGCGTGTCACCTGATATCGGGTCGAAGTTCGCAACTGCCGTCATGTTGAAGTTGCAGACGTAGGCTAACGCTGATTGATCAGCGGGCGTCTGCGCGTGTGCCGACAAGACCGGCGCGATTAATAAGGCAGAAGTTATGAGCGCGCTTTGATTTGGCTTTGCATATGCAAGACCTTCGTTAACCCGGCCATTTAGTTGCGGCTCTCGATGAACATGGCAAAGAACTGTTTCAACACTGCTGAGAACGCGTTGGACAGTCCTCGCTCAAGCTCGATGTCAGAGCCACCCGCCCCGATGACACCGTTCGTCCATAGCTCCAGGGTGCCTGAACGCGGCTTACTTTCCGGTCCTTCTGTAGCACCGGTTTCATTCTGACGTTGTTCCGATCCTGCTGCGTAACGCTGTCTTGTTAGGCGGCGCAAATAGCGCCACCACAAATGCCGAAGGTGCAAGCCAAGGTGCAAGTGGCGAAACCGTCATTCCGAAAAACAGAGCCATTTCCGTTATTTACGAAAAATCGATGGCGGACAGAGAGGGATTCGAACCCTCGATACGCTTTCACGTATACACGCGTTCCAGGCGTGCGCCTTCAACCACTCGGCCACCTGTCCATCCTTGAAACAGCCGCTGGTCAGTCCGGCTGGATGGGGAAGAGCGAACTCTTCCGGCGTGCGCCGGACGAACCGGCGGACGGGCGCGATATATACCGATGATTTGCGCGGGATCAACTGGTTTCTGACAGTTTATTGACATCTTGTGAGATGGCCTTGGCGAAGTCGGCCATTGCGCTCGCAACTTGCGGCGCCTATTTCTTGGCGCACTACAGCGCCGCGCGTCTTAGGGACGCGCAAGGGCCGCTGTAGCATTTTGAACTGCGGCATGTCTTTGTCCTTAAATCGAGGTCGATCCAAGGAGACATGCAGCAGCGTAGATGATCGGAAAAGCGCGCATCGGACGCGCAACGTGCCACGGCGGCCAAAAGGACGAAGATGCGGTTGCTGCTGAAGCTTGCAAGCTTTCTCGCGCTGGCGGTGGCCGTGCTTGCCGGGACCGTCGACTCGATACAGTCGGTTGCCGCGTCAGAGCCGGCGATGACCTCGCTCGCCGATGCCATATCCGCTCTTGGCCCGGAAGCACTTAACTGGGTGCACTCACTGCAACGCACCGATGCCGGGCCGGCGTTCTGGTTGACGGCGCTGCAATGGCTCTTTGCCCGGCCTGCTTTCGCGGTGTTGCTGGCGCTCGCCCTGATCCTGTGGATGGCGGGCTACAAGAAACGCCCCGCCGCCGGGCGATTTGCCGCCTGATCGCCGCTACTGCTTGTTTCCTTAAATCGCAGCCGATTTAGGGATAAAACATGCAGCAATTCAAAGTGCCACAGCGTCCTTTGCGCGTTCGTCCGAACGCGCGGCGCTCCAGATCATTTCATTTGTTTCATTGAAACAGCGAAATGATCTAACTCTTTGAAACACGCAATTCCGGACGGAAAACCGTGACACACTTTTCCTGGAATTGCTCTAGCCGGTCGTCGACGCTTTCCGCGCGCGAAAGGAGCCGCAGATGTTTCTGATCGACATGTTCAACAAGAAGACGATCCTGCCCGACGCCGAGACCGCACTTCGCGGGCGCGAGGAGGAGACTCCGACGGCAGAGACACACTTCGTCTCCGGACGTCCGCTGAAGGGTCCCTACCCCGACGGGATGAAGAAGGTGCTTTTCGGCATGGGCTGCTTCTGGGGCGCCGAGCGGCTGCTCTGGAACATCCCGGGCGTCCACGTGACCGCCGCCGGCTATTCCGGCGGGCTGACGCCGAACCCGACCTATCAGGAGACCACGACCGGGCTCACGGGCCACGCGGAGGTCGTGCTCGTCGTCTACGATCCGACAAAGGTCTCCTTCGCAAGGTTGCTGAAGGCCTTCTTCGAGGAACACGATCCGACCCAAGGCATGCGGCAGGGCAACGATATCGGCACCACCTACCGCTCGGCGATCTATGTTTATGACGAGGAACAGCTCCGCGAGGCGAAGGCTGCGCGCGACGCCTTCCAGAAGGCTCTGAATGCCTTCGACCACGGCGGTGAGATCACCGCCGAAATCGGCATGGCCGGACCACTTTATTTTGCCGAGGACTATCACCAGCAGTATCTGGCCAAGAACCCCGACGGTTACTGCGGCCTTCGCGGCACCGGCGTCAGCTGTCCGATCGGCCGCTAGGCTTGTCGCCCTGCCGGAAACGGCGTGCCGATTTGCTTCTTGGAACCGGCGTCCGGCGGCTGTGCGCCGGGCGCCGCAACTTTTTTACCATCTGAAAAATTTTGAGTGTTTTTTTGCGGAAGCCGTGCAAGGATGCGCCCACCCAAGCCTTAACAAGAGAGGGGCGGGCTGCGCGTTCAGGCCCCCGTTGGACTGCCGCCAGACCCGATAAGATCAATAGCGACAACAGGGCTGCACGATGAAAAAAACCATTCTCGGTCTCTTTGCTTTCTCCATGATGTCCGCGACGGCATTGGCCGCCGACATCAAGCCGGCGATCATCTACGATCTTGGCGGCAAGTTCGACAAATCCTTCAACGAAGCGGCCTTTAACGGCGCCGAAAAGTTCAAGACCGAATCAGGCATCGAATACCGCGAATTCGAAATCGCCAACGATGCGCAGCGCGAACAGGCGTTGCGCCGCTTTGCCAGCGACGGCAACAGCCCAATCGTAATGGCCGGCTTCAACTGGGCGGCATCGCTCGAGAAAATTGCCGCGGAATATCCGGACACGAAGTTCGCGATCATCGACATGGTGGTCGAAAAGCCGAATGTCAAATCGATCGTCTTCAAGGAGCAGGAAGGCTCCTACCTCGTCGGCGTGCTCGCCGGCCTCGCCTCCAAGTCGAAGACCGTCAGCTTCGTCGGCGGCATGGACATCCCGCTGATCCACAAGTTCGCCTGCGGCTATGTCGGCGGCGCCAAGTCGATCGGCGCGGACGTCAAGGTGCTTGAGGCCTATACCGGCACGACGCCGGACGCCTGGAACGATCCGGTCAAGGGCGGTGAAATCGCAAAATCCCAGATCGATCAGGGCGCGGACGTCGTCTACCATGCCGCCGGCGGTACCGGCGTAGGCGTGCTGCAGGCGGCAGCGGATGCCGGCAAGCTCGGCATCGGCGTCGATTCCAACCAGAACATGCTGCAGCCGGGCAAGGTCTTGACCTCGATGCTGAAGCGCGTCGACGTCGCCGTCTATGATTCCTTCATGGCGGCCAAGAACGACAAGTTCGAGTTTGGCATTTCCAACCTCGGCCTCAAGGAAGACGGCGTCGGCTACGCGCTCGACGACAACAACAAGGCTCTGATCACGCCGGAAATGCACGATGCGGTCGAAAAGGTGAAGGCCGACATCATTGCCGGCAAGGTGCAGGTGCACGACTACATGAGCACCGAATCCTGCCCCTACTAATTGCGGTGACCTGACATCAAGAGGCCGCCTGCTTCGATGAAGCAGGCGGCCTTTTCGTTTCCAGAGCAACCTGCTTCAAGGGGGACCACTGAAAGCAGAAAAGATGCTCTAGATTCGCGTTCATTTCAACGCCCGGCGCTCTAGTCGGAGCATCATGAAACGCGGCTTCCGCCCGCATTCCACGCCCCCGACCGTTTCAGTAATGCGGCGGGCGGGTCACCGGTATCGCATCACGCGTCTGTTCCTCGAGGCTCAGGAAGCGCTCCGTCAGGCGGTCAAGCTTCGCCCGGGTCTGTTCGACCACCTTCCACTGCTCGGCCAGCTGGTCCGAAAGCTCCTCGATGGTCTTCGCCTGGTGCGCCAGCATTTCTTCGAGACGCGTGATCCGATTGTCGGCGTCGCTCATGTGATTACTCCTGCGTCCGGCGTCTGGTTCTCGTCGTCCAAGACGACCGCGCTGTCAAGCGGTCACGATCACGCGCCGGCTGCCACCTTTTGAGCCGCCGAAAAGCCGGGATCGCGTGCCGAAAGCATCTTGTGGAGATGCACCATCATGGCGGCAGCAAAGAGCGGTGTCAGCAGGTTGAGCAGCGGTACGGCCAGGAACGCCGCCAGCACGAGCCCCGCGAGAAACACGGTCGAGCGGTGTTTGACACGAAAGAGTCGCGCCTCGGAAGGCGAACGATAGCGCATTGCGGCGAACTCGAAAAATTCCCGCCCGAGCAGGTAGCCGTTGACGAGGAAGAAGGCGATGAGATTGACGCCCGGCACGAGCAGCAGCAGGAGCGCAACGATGTTGCCGAGGATGACGACGCCGAGGAATTTCGCCGATCCGGTCATTGCCGCCACAAGTGGCAGCGGCTTGCCCGGCGCGCCATCGGGATAGTCGCGCGTCTCGATCACCTCGGCGACGTCGTCGAGGAAGAAGCCGGCGATGAGCGCGGTGACCGGCGCGAGCAAAAGGGCAAGCGCCAGGGCCAGACCCAGGCTCGCGAAGATGCCGACGATGAATGTGAGCCAGCCGGCCCAGACGGGTGTGCCCGGCATCAGCGTGTCGATCCACGGGAGGGCGAGCCAGACGAACACTTCGCGCAGGGCGAACCAAAGGGCGATGAGCGCAAGAAGCGTCAGCCCAAGCACTTTCCAGAACACCGAGCGGGTCTCCGCCGCGAAGAGATTGGCGAAGGCAAGTCGCGCCGCATCCATGATCATGACCGCTCTCCATCGGAACAGCGCAGCGTGTCTTGTCAGACGCGCAAGGGACGCTGTAGCACTTTGAATTGCTGCATGTTTTCATCCTTACATCGGCTGCGATTCAAGGAAACATGCAGAAGGTGGCTCAAGCCCATGTAGGCAGGTCGATTGCGAACGACAAGATAGGCAGCGGTTGCCGACAGCAACCGGTCTGCGGCGCGTTGCAAGCCGCGCCGCCCCGCCGTCTCGCCGCCGGCGAAAATCGCGGATCATGGTCCCGGGCGCTGGCAAACGTGACGCAGGGCGATATGCTATGCCTAAATTCGATGCAGGGCTGTGTTGCGCCGGAAATGACCCGCGGCCAGCCAGGGAGACCAAATGACCAGCCAGAAAACCCTCGCGAGCCTCGCCGTCCTCGTCCAATCGGGCAAGCTCGATCCTGTCAAGCTCGCCGCAGAAACGTTTCATCGCATCGAGGCGTATCCGGACCAGTCGATCTTCGTTGGCCTGACGCGCGAACGCGCACTCAAGGAAGCGCAGGCGGCATCAAATAGGCTCAAGGCTGGGCGTGCGCTCGGTCTGCTCGATGGGCTGCCTGTCGCCTGGAAGGATCTTTTCGACCTTGCCGGCAGCGTGACGACGGCGGGTTCCATCGTCTTCAAGGACAACCCGCCCGCAGCGGCAGACGCGGCCGTCGTCGGCGCACTCGCTGCCGCCGGGATGGTCAGCGTCGGCCGGACGAACATGAGCGAATTTGCCTTTTCCGGTCTCGGCATCAATCCGCACTATGGCACGCCGCGCAATCCGGCATCGCCGGATGTGCACCGGATCCCCGGCGGCTCGTCCTCCGGTTCCGCCGCAGCCGTCGCCGCTGGCCTCGTGCCGGTTGCGATCGGCACGGACACGGGCGGCTCGGTGCGCATCCCCGCGGCAATGACCGGCATCGTCGGCTACAAGGCGACGCGCGGCCGTTATGCGATGAAAGG
This sequence comes from Sinorhizobium chiapasense, assembly GCF_036488675.1. Classification (NCBI taxonomy): domain Bacteria; kingdom Pseudomonadati; phylum Pseudomonadota; class Alphaproteobacteria; order Hyphomicrobiales; family Rhizobiaceae; genus Sinorhizobium; species Sinorhizobium chiapasense. The sequence goes on along the minus strand of NZ_CP133148.1, from coordinate 4,138,903 downwards.
CGTGTTTCCGCTCGCCGAGAGCCTCGATTCGCTCGGCCCGCTTTGCCATACGGTGCAGGATGCAGTTTGGGCGGATGCCGCCATGCACAGCCTGACGGCGCCGGTCATCCGCCGCGCCGACCTTAGCGATCTCTCGATCGTCGTTCCGGAAACGATCGTCTTCGACGACGCCGAACCGGAGGTGGTCGCGGCCTTCGAGGCAGCAATCAAAAGGCTTGAGGCGGCGGGCGTCCGGGTCAGGCGCGCGCCCTTCCCGAGCTTTGCCGCCGTGTTCGATCTGACGGCGCGCCATGGCGCCCTGGTGACGGCGGAAGCCTATGCCCTCCACCGCGAGCGCCTCGCCGGTCCCGAAGCGGCGAGGATCGATCCGCGCGTCGTCACTCGCACGAGACTCGGCGAGAAGATCGCCCTCAGTGATTACATCGCCCTTCTCGATGCACGTGACCAGTTGATCCACGAAACGGTAGAGAGCCTTGCGCCTGGCGAACTCATCGCGCATCCGACATTGCCGCATGTCGCCCCGCCGATCACGCCGCTTCTTTCCGACGACGAGCTTTTCTTCAAGGTGAATGCCAAGACACTGCGCAACACGCTGATCGGCAATTTCCTCGATTTCTGCGGCATCTCCATCCCCTGCGGTACAGGCGCTGCCGGCATGCCGGCCGGTTTGCTGCTCTCCGCACCGCACCACCAGGACGACCGGCTGCTTAGCGCAGCCCTTGCTGCCGAAGCGATCATCCGGGGTGGCGCATGATCATCTGCTTCGATATCGGCGGATCCGCGATCAAAGGCGCGATCACACATTCGCCGGAGCGGATATTCCCTCTGCCGCGGCGCACCACGCCGCTTAGCGACTTTCGCCGCTTCGTCGCAACGCTCGAGTCGGTGCTCGACGAGGCGGGCGGCCTGCCGGAAAGCGTGGCGATCTCGATCACCGGCGTCATCGATCCGCAGACCCGTCGGATCAAATGCGCCAATATTCCCTGTATCGACGGCCGGGAGCTTGCCGCCGAGCTCGAGGCCGCCTTGCACCTGCCCGTGGTGATCGCCAACGACGCCGATTGCTTCGCGCTCGCCGAGGCCGGCATCGGCGCGGGGCGCGATCACCGGATCGTCTTCGGCGCGATCCTTGGCACCGGGGTCGGCGGCGGCCTGGTGGTCGACGGCAAGCTGATCAACGCCGATGGCGGCTTTGCCGGAGAATGGGGGCATGCGCCCGCCCTCGCGTCCGAGGCGGGACATCCGCCCATTGCCATACCGATCTTCGACTGCGGTTGCGGGCAACGCGGCTGCGTCGACACCGTGGGCGGGGCGCGCGGGCTCGAAAGGCTGCACACGACGGTGCACGATACGTCTCTCTCCAGCCACGAGGTCATCGACGCCTGGCAGAACGGGAATGACGAAGCAGCGCGCACGATCGACATTTTCGTCGATCTCATCAGTTCGCCGCTGGCGCTCGTCGTCAACATAACCGGTGCGACAATCGTTCCGGTCGGCGGCGGGCTCTCCAACTCCGAAGCCCTGCTTGCCGAAATCGACGGCGCCGTGCGCGGCCGCATCCTCCGGCGCTTCGACCGGCCGCTCGTCGTGCGCGGGGAATGCCGGCTGGAGCCAGGCCTGATCGGCGCTGCACTGCTCGGTTTCGGAGAAAAGGTCACATGAGCGGCATCCTGCTCGAGGTCTGCGTCGATGACACGGACGGCTTGATGGCGGCGATCGAGGGCGGCGCGGATCGTATCGAGCTCTGCTCGGCCCTGGCCGTCGGCGGCTTGACGCCAAGCCCGGGCTTGATGGCGCTCGCCGGCCCGCCGCCGCTGCCGGTCTATGCGATGATCCGGCCCCGTCCCGGAGATTTCGTCTACGGCCCTGCCGATCTCGATGCCATGCGCCGGGACATCGATGCAGCCCGCGATGCAGGGCTTGCCGGCGTCGTCCTCGGCGCATCGCTGTCCGATGGCCGGCTCGACGCGCAGATGCTCCGCAAGCTTGCCGGCCACGCAGCGGGATTGGGGCTGACGCTTCATCGGGCCTTCGATCTCGTTCCGGATTTCGCCGAGGCGATGGCGATCGCGGAAGATCTCGGCTTTGAAAGGATCCTGACCTCGGGCGGCGCGAAAAGCGCGCCGGAGGCGGTCGACAGTCTGGCGCGGCTCATCGAATTGGCGGCAGGCAGAATTTCCGTGATGCCCGGTTCCGGCATTACCGTCGACACGATCGATGCGCTGTTGCCGAGCCTCGCCGTCACGGAGGTTCATTCCTCCTGCTCCGTTCGTGAGCCGGCTCAAGATCCCCGGCTGGTGGCGATGGGCTTCGTCTCGGGAGACCGGCGCCGGACGGATGCGGCGACGGTCAAGGCACTGAAGGCGCGGCTTGGAGCCTTTCAGACCTGATTTTGGATCGAATCGACTCCGAGGTACCCCTCCCCAACCCCTCCCCACAAGGGGGAGGGGCTGCAGCGCTCGCTGCAACCGATTGCCATTTGCAAAGTTCGAGGCTTCTGCAACGGCCATGAACACCCGAGTCGGAGCGACCGGGTAAGCCCCTCCCCCTTGTGGGGAGGGGTTGGGGAACTACAGCCGAGGCACTAGAGCGTTTCATTGCTTAAGTGAATCGGATGGGATTCCCGGCAAGTCGGTTTTGTGATTCAAGATGCTGGCTGGGCGGAGGCCAGCATCTGATGACACGAGCCCTTTCGAATGATCTTCGCGAGCGTGTTGTTGCGGCAGTTCTGGCAGGCGAGAACTGCCGTTCGGTTGCGTCGCGATTTGGCGTATCGGTCTCATCCGTGGTGAAGTGGTCGCGGCGCTATCGGGCGACCGGTTCTGTCGCACCGGGCAAGATGGGCGGCCATCGCAAGCGCATTCTGGAGCCACATCGCGCGTTCATCACCGAGCGGCTCACCCAGAACCCGCAGCTGACCCTGCATGGGCTGAAGGCTGAACTGGCGCGGCGCGGTGTGGCTGTTTCGCACAATGCGGTGTGGCAGTTCATCCGGCGCGAAGGGCTGCGCTTCAAAAAAAACGCTGTTCGCCCTTGAGCAGGCCCGCGCCGACATTGCCCGCCGACGTCAGCGCTGGAAGGCATGGCAGGCTGGTCTCGATCCCAGACGGCTGGTGTTCATCGACGAGACCTGGATCAAGACCAACATGACGCCGCTGCGCGGCTGGGGTCCGAAGGGCAAACGCTTGCGCGCCTTTGCCCCGCATGGTCACTGGCGCACGCTGACATTCCTGGGCGCACTGCGTTGCGACCAGCTCACCGCACCCTGCGTCTTCGACGGGCCGATCAATGGCCAATGCTTCCGCGCCTATGTCGAGCAACAACTCGTGCCCATCCTCAAGCCTGGCGACATTGTCATCATGGACAATCTCGGCAGCCACAAATCTGCCGCCGTCCGTCAGATCGTCACAGCGGCCGGCGCAAGGCTTTGGTTCCTGCCGCCCTATTCCCCCGACCTCAATCCGATCGAACAGGCCTTCGCCAAGATCAAGCACTGGATGCGCCATGCACAAAAGCGAACAATCGAGGACACCTGGCGACACATTGGCTCTCTCGTCACGACAATCCAACCCGGCGAATGCAGCAACTACTTCGCAAACGCCGGCTACGCTTCCGTCAAAACATGAAACGCTCTAAGCCGAGAAGACCTGCTCTCCGGCGATCCAGGTGGACCTCATGCCAAGTTCCGGCGTCAGCAGCACGAAATCGGCGTCCGTCCCGGGCAGCAGCCGGCCCTTATGGGAGGCAATGCCCATGACGTCGGCCGGATAGGCGGAGGCCATGCGGACCGCTTCCTCGATCGGCAGGCCGAGCTTCTCGTGCACGAAGCGGACCGATGACAGCATGTCGATGTCTGCTCCCGCGAGCGTCCCGTCGGCAAGCGTCAGGCGACCGCCCTGGCGCAGGATTTGGCGGCCATTGAGATGGAAGCTGGTCATCTCGGTGCCGATCGGCGACATCGCGTCGGTTACCAGGAAAATCTGTCCCGGACCTTTCTTGCCTCGCAGCGCGATGCCCATCGACGCCGGATCGACATGGAAGCCATCGGCGATCAAACCGGCATGCAGCGTTCCCGTGGCAAGCGCCGCGCCGACGACGCCGGGTTCGCGGTGGCCGAGACCGCTCATCGCGTTGAAGAGATGCGTGACCGTCCGAGCGCCGGCCCTGGCGTAGCTGCAAGCCGTGTCATAGCCGACATCCGTATGGCCGAGGCTGACGACGACACCGGCATCACAAAGCGCACGCACCTGCTCTCGTGTGGCGTTTTCCGGAGCAACCGTCACCATCAGGCAGCCGAGTGCGCGCGCGCAGGCGACCATTTCCGCCAGGTCGGCATCGTCCATCGGGCGGATCAGCGAGGGGTCATGCGCCCCCTTGCGGGCGATCGACAGGTGCGGGCCTTCCAGATGCAGGCCGAGAAAGCCGGCCACCGCCGCCTTCTTTGCCTCGAGGCCGGCCTCGATGGCTGCGGTGCGCACTTCGCGCGTGTCCGTGATCAGCGTCGGCAGGAGCGCGGTGGTGCCGAATTTCGCATGCGCCGTGCAGATCTGCCGGATCCCGTCAAGGGTCGGCTGTTCGTTGAGCAGCGCGCCGCCGCCGCCATTGACCTGCAGGTCGATGAAACCGGGAACGAGAAGCAGGCCGTGTGCGTCGACCGCGTCGGCATCGGTGGGCGCGGCCGACGCCGGAACGATCGCCTTCACGCGACCCGCCTCTACGACCAGGACGGCGCCGTCATGCCAGTCGATGCCGTCGAAGATCCGCGCGCCGGTGATTTTCTTCTTCGCAGTCATCGTGTCTCCGTTACCTTCTTGAGGCTTGCCGGTGCATCCGGATCGAGGCCGCGCGAACGCGACCAGGATTCGACGAAGCCGTAGAACGGCAGGATCAGCGTCAGCGCATCGGTGATCGGATGTCCAGTTTCGACGAAGGGCAGGCGTTTCGCCTTCTGGGCCCGCGCCGAAGTGACATGCACGACCGCGCCCTTGGTGCTCATGCCGTCGGCGCTTTCGACCACCGAGGCCTCGGCCGCGTCGCGGGCGGCAAGCGCCAGCACCGGAAATTTAGCGCCGACCAGCGCCACCGGACCGTGCAGCACTTCCGCCGAGGAATAGGCTTCGGCATGCATGCCGGACGTTTCCTTGAATTTCAGCGCCGCTTCGCTCGCAATTGCCAGCGCCGGGCCGCGGCCTAGCACGTAAAGCGATTCGGCTTCCCCGAGATCGGCGGCGAAATCCTGCCAGTCGAGCTTCACGGCCTTGGCGAATTGATTCGGCAGATCGGCGACGGCGCGCTTGAGCGCCGCATCTCCCGTCCATTCGCCCAGCACCGCAAGGCCCGCGACGATCGAGTTAACATAGGACTTTGTCGCGGCGACGGCGAGTTCGGGGCCGGCGAGAATATCGAGAGGATGGGTACAGGCCTCGGCAATCGGCGAGGGCACCGTGTTGGTGAGGGCGATCGACACCGCACCGGCGCGTGTCGCCGATTGCGCCATCGCCACGATGTCGGGACTCTTGCCGGACTGGGAGATCGCGATTGCCGCCGCACCGCCGAGCTTCAGATTGGCGCCGTAGATCGAAGCGAGCGACGGTCCAAGCGAAGCGACCGGGCGGCCGGCCGTGAGCTCGATCGCATATTTCAGGAACAGCGCCGCATGATCGGAGGAGCCGCGGGCGATCGTCACGAGGAACGCCGGATCCTTGGCCCTGAGCGCCGCACCGGCCGCCTTCAGGGCGTCGACCGAACTGTCCAGCAACCGTGCAGCGGCCTCCGGGGTTTCATCGATTTCTCGCCGCATGTTGGTTTGCATCATCCATTCCTTTTTGCTGGCCATTGCTGGCGGGGCGGATCAGGACTCCGAAAGCGTCAATTCCGCGACAAAATCATAGGCATCGCCCCGGTAGAGCGAGCGGGTGAATTCAACGACGCGCCCCGATGCAAGATAGGAGACGCGCTCGATGGAAAGGCCGGCGGCGCCGACGGCAACGCCGAGCATCGACGCGTCAGGATCCTTGATATTGCAGGCCGAAATGCGCTGCACCGCCCGGACGGGCCGGGACCGGGTCTTGTCGAGGGCGGCATAGAGCGACGAAGTCACAGCCAGCGGGTCCGGCAGGAATTCGGTCGAGATGCTGGCGCGCTCGATCGCCAGCGGCATGCCGTCGGCGATGCGCAGGCGGCCCAACCGCGCGACGAGGGCATCGGCCGGAAGACCGAGGGTCATCATTTCGTCAGGCGACGGGTGGAACAGTCCCCTCTCCAGCCACTCCGCCCGCGCATTCAGGCCCCGCCTGGCCATGTCCTCGGTAAAGGACGTCAACCTCGACAGCGACTGCTCGACGCGCGAGACGGGTCTGACGACGAAGGTCCCGGAGCCATGGCGGCGCACGAGCAGGCCGTCGCGCACAAGGTCATCGACCGCCTTGCGCACAGTCACCCGGCTGATATTGGCATAGTCCGCAAGATCCCTCTCCGGCGGCAGCGCATCCCCGTGGTTGAGCTTGCCCGAAAGGATGGCTTCCTCGAGCGACTGCCTGAGCTTCAGATAGAGCGGACCGGCCCCACCCGACTGCAGGCCCTCCAGCGGCAGGATGGCGGCAAGTTGCTGGGTCATGCGCCGACCTCCGGCCTGGAACCGAAGCGTCGAGCAGCGAGCGCCACCGCTCCGGTCAAGGCGTCCGCCTCCGCTTCGACAAAATGCTTCTGGTGGCGCTCGGCAAGCCACGGGCGATAAAGCGGCGCCAGGCCGCCGAGCAAGCAGAGCCGCTCGCTTCCTCTCGACACGACCACGTCGAGCGCCTCGTCGACCGTGGTCGCAGCAGCTTCGAGCAGGCGCAGTGCCACGGCATCGCCACGTCCGGCCTGTTCGAAGACGCGCGGGGCATAGCGTCCGAATTCGCCGGGCTTGGCCAGCCGTGCGAAGTCGACGACATCCCTCGGATCGTTGTTGAATTCAGCCATGACGGAATCGGTGACCGGCGATCCCTCGTGAATGCCATCGAAGGCAAGCAGGCTTTCCTGCAGCAGCGCATGACCGATGCGCGCACCACTGCCGTGATCGCCGATCGTGAAGCCCCAGCCGCCGATATAGCTCACGGCTTCGCCATGGCGCGCGATATAAATGGTGCCCGTCCCGAGAATGGCGACCGCGCCGTCCTTTTCGCCGAGCGCGCCCTGAAGCGCGATCAATCCGTCGGACTCGATCTCTGCCGCCGCGAACGGGAGCCGCCGCTTCACGTAATGCACGGCATCCCCGACATTGTGACCCGCAACGCCGACGATCGCGCGGGCCTGCGTGATCCCGGCAGGATCGATGCCGGCATTCTCGAAGGCGGCCCGCGAGGCCTCCGTTATGTTCGCAAGCGCCGTCTCCGGATCGGTGAGGATGTTTGCGGCACCAGCCTTTCCACGGCCGAGAATCCGACCGTCCGGCGCGGCCGCGGCCGCCCGGCAACTCGTTCCGCCGCCATCGATTCCGATCAGATAAGACGTCATGGGCACCTCCGTCAGATAAGATACCAAAAAAATACCAATAACCAAGCGAGATTTTTTCGGACAACTAATGTTTGAAATAAATCCTTGTTTTTCCGCACACATTTTCAATATTTGTCGCCTCAAGCCACAAAAATTAAAATTCTCCTAGACAATTGGTATTTTTTTGGCATTAATTCACGGAGAGGAGACACAGCGAATGCCGTCAGCAAAGACCGAAGAGCGCCACAATAACGCGAAGGGCCTGGATGTGATGCATCCGGCGCTCGCGCTTCGCCTGCTCGCCTCCGGTCAACAGGCGGCAACGAAATCGGTCGACGCGGCGATCGAGCAGATCTCGGCGGCCGCAGCGCTTGCGGTACAAGTCCTTTCCGCCGGCGGGCGGCTTGCCTATGCGGGTGCGGGAAGCTCCGGTCTGATGGCCATGGCGGACGCGCTCGAGCTGCCCGGCACCTACGGCATTCCGCAAGAACAGATCGTCGTTCTTCTCGCCGGCGGTGCAGCAAGCCTCAGCGATCTCGCCGGCGGCTATGAAGACGACATGGATCTTGCACGCGCCGATGTGCGCAACGCCGGAATAACGGCCGGCGACTGCCTCATCTCCGTCTCCGCCAGCGGCTCGACGCCCTATGCGCTCGCCGCTGCCGACGAGGCGAAGAAGCGCGGCGCAAAGGTCATCGCCATGGCCAACAATGCCGGCGCGCCTCTTTTCAAGGACGCTGACGTCTCCATTCTGCTGCAAACGCCGCCGGAAGTCGTGTCCGGATCGACGCGCATGGGCGCAGGCACGGCGCAGAAGGTCGCCTTCAACATGTTTTCGACGCTGGTCGGCATCCATCTCGGCCATGTGCTCGACGGGCACATGGTCAATCTACGTGCCGACAACATCAAGCTGCAAGGGCGCGCGATGCGCATCGTCTGCGACATCACCGGCGTCAGTGCCGCCGAGGCAGGCAGCCTGATCAAGGCGGCCTCTGGTTCGGTCAAGGTCGCGATCCTGCTCGCCTCCGGAGCTGAGGATGTCGCCGCCGCCGAAGCCGCACTCAAAGACGCCAATCAGAATTTGCGCCGGGCGATCGAAACCGTCTCGCGCCGATAAACTGGGATCCGAACCGCGCCGTGGCGGCGCTTATAAAAGGGAGAACATGCATGACCCGCACAACAATGAAAGGCTTGCTGCTCGCGTCGAGCATTCTCGGCTCGGCCGGGCTTGCCCACGCCCAGGACACGACGCTGACGATCGAGAGCTGGCGTAACGACGACCTGGCCATCTGGCAGGAAAAGCTGATCCCCGCCTTCGAAGCGAAGAATCCGGGCATCAAGGTCGTCTTCTCGCCGTCCGCCCCGACCGAATATAACGCCGCCCTCAACGCCAAGCTCGACGCCGGATCCGCCGGCGACCTCATCACCTGCCGCCCCTTCGACGCTTCGCTCGAACTTTACAACAAGAAGCACCTCGCCGACCTGACCGGCTTGGCAGGCATGGAGAACTTCTCCGACGTTGCGAAGTCCGCCTGGACGACGGACGACGGCAAGACGACCTTCTGCGTGCCGATGGCTTCGGTCATCCACGGCTTCATCTACAACAAGGACGCGTTCGACCAGCTCGGCCTTTCGGTACCGACGACCGAAGAAGAGTTCTTTGCCGCTCTCGAGAAGATCAAGGCCGACGGCAACTATATCCCGATGGCGATGGGCACCAAGGACCTCTGGGAAGCCGCGACCATGGGCTACCAGAACATCGGCCCGACCTACTGGAAGGGTGAGGACGGCCGCCTGGCGCTGATCAAGGGCGAACAGAAACTGACGGACGACGCATGGGTCGAACCTTTCCGCGTGCTCGCCAAGTGGAAGGACTATCTGGGTGACGGCTTCGAAGCCCAGACCTATCCGGACAGCCAGAACCTCTTCACGCTCGGCCGCGCCGCGATCTATCCGGCCGGCTCGTGGGAAATCTCCGGCTTCAACACCCAGGCACAATTCAAGATGGGCGCCTTCCCGCCGCCGGTGAAGAAGGCGGGAGACACCTGCTACATCTCCGACCATAACGACATCGGCATCGGCCTTAATGCCAAGAGCCCGAACGCCGAAGCTGCCAAGACCTTCCTCACCTGGGTCGCTTCGCCGGAATTCGCCGAAATCTACGCAAACGCGCTGCCGGGCTTCTTCAGCCTGAATTCGACGGCGGTGAAGATGGCCGACCCGCTCGCCCAGGAATTCGTCGCCTGGCGCGAAAAATGCAAGCCGACGATCCGCTCGACCTACCAGATCCTGTCGCGCGGAACCCCGAACCTCGAGAACGAGACCTGGGTTGCATCGGCCAACGTCATCAACGGCACTCAGACGCCGGAAGACGCTGCGAAGAAGCTTCAGGACGGCCTCGACAGCTGGTTCAAGCCGGCCAAATAAACTTTGGAAGGGGCGCGCGGTCCCCGCGCGGGTCGCGCGCCCTTGTTCTCGCACGAAATTTCCGTCGTGCGCTGTGAACGACGCGGTATTTGTGTTTGGATGTCCGGTGCGAAGCCGGACGTGAGGGGACCTGGGAGCTCGGCTCAGCCGGCATTTTCCATGGTCATGGCGGTGCCTTCGCCTGCATCGCACGTCATGCTCGGCCGAGCCGGGCACCCGCGCCACCCTCCAGTCGAGAGGCGCAAGGGGCGAACCGATCCATGACCGGGACATCCCGCGTTCAGGCAAACCGCCGAACGCGAACGGGTGGCCTAAATCAAAGGACCGGCACGTTTTGCGCGTCATGCGGCGCGCTGCATTTCGGACGAAATAGGAGCTGCGCCAATAATGGCCAGCCAGTTTTAGAGCGGGCCAGAGGCCGATGAACCCAAGCGACACCAAAACGACGGACATCAGCGAGATCAAGCGTCCCCGGCGCTGGCACATCCTCGTGTTCCTGCTGCCGGCCCTGATCGTCTATACCGCGGTGATGATCCTGCCGCTGATCGAGACGCTGAGGCAGTCCTTCTTCAACACGGTCGAAGGCCAGTACACCTTCGTGGGCCTGGGCAACTTCAATGTGCTTTTCGGCGACCCGCGCTGGGCCGCAGATTTCTGGAATGCGCTCAAGAACAATTTCATCTTCTTCCTGATCCACATGGCGGTGCAGAATCCGATCGGTATTGCGCTCGCCGCCATGCTGTCGATCCCGAAGCTGCGCTTCAGCGCCTTCTACCGCACCGCCATCTTCCTGCCGACACTCTTATCCTTCGTCATCGTCGGCTTCATCTGGAAGTTGATCCTGTCGCCGATCTGGGGGGTTGCCCCTTTCCTCCTCGACACCGTCGGCCTGAAATGGCTGTTCGCACCCTGGCTCGGCAAGCCGGACACCGCGCTGATCGCGGTCTCGCTGATCTCCGTCTGGCAATATATCGGCATCCCGATGATGCTGATCTACGCCGCGCTGCTCAACATTCCCGACGAGGTGATCGAGGCGGCGGAATGCGACGGCGTCACCGGCTGGAGCCAGTTCTGGAAGATCAAGCTGCCCTTGATCCTGCCGGCGATCGGCATCGTCTCGATCCTGACCTTCGTCGGCAACTTCAACGCCTTCGACCTCATCTACACGGTCCAGGGGGCACTTGCCGGCCCGGACGGCTCGACCGACATTCTCGGCACCCTGCTCTACCGAACCTTCTTCGGTTTCCAGCTGCAGCTCGGCGACCGGTCGATGGGCGCGACCATCGCGGCGATCATGTTCCTGATCATTCTCGCCGGCGTCTCGCTCTACCTCTTCGTCGTCCAGCGCCGCATGCGTCGCTACCAGTTCTAAGGGAGGATCCTTTATGTCGAAAGCACGCGCCTCCCTTGGTCGGACTGCAGGCGTCCATATCGCGCTGATCGCCTACACGCTCGTCGCGCTGTTTCCGGTGTTCCTGACGATCGTCAACTCGTTCAAGAGCCGAAACGCGATCTTCCGTGAGCCGCTGGCGTTGCCGACGCCCGAAACCTTCAGCCTCATCGGTTACCAGACGGTGCTGAAGCAGGGCGATTTCATCGGCTATTTCCAGAACAGCACGATCGTCACGGTCGTCTCGATCGCGCTCGTGCTGCTCTTCGGGGCCATGGCCGCCTTCGCGCTCTCCGAATACCGCTTCCGCGGCAATGCCTTGATGGGCCTGTACCTGGCGCTCGGCATCATGATCCCGATCCGCCTCGGCACCGTCGCCATTCTGCAGGGCATGGTCGCAACCGGCCTCGTCAACACGCTGACGGCACTGATCCTGGTCTATACGGCGCAGGGGCTGCCACTTGCCGTCTTCATCCTTTCGGAATTCATGCGCACCGTATCGGATGACCTGAAGAATGCCGGACGTATCGACGGGCTTTCGGAATACGCGATCTTCTTCCGCCTGGTGCTGCCGCTGGTGCGGCCGGCGATGGCAACGGTCGCCGTCTTCACCATGATCCCGATCTGGAACGATCTCTGGTTTCCGCTGATCCTGGCACCGGCGGAGACGACGAAGACCGTCACGCTCGGCTCGCAGATTTTCATCGGGCAGTTCGTCACCAACTGGAACGCAGTGCTCTCCGCCCTGTCGCTCGCGATCTTCCCGGTCCTCATCCTCTACGTCATCTTCTCGCGGCAGCTGATCCGCGGCATCACGGCAGGAGCAGTCAAGTGAGTTCACCCGTCAACCCGCTCCGCGTTCTTTGCGCGGGCCTCGGCAATATGGGCCGCAGCCATGCGCTCGCCTACCATCACAACCCCGGCTTCGAGATCGTCGGCCTCGTCAACCGCTCGAAGGTCGCCCTGCCGGAGCAACTGTCGGGCTACGAAATCCTGCCCTCCTTTCCGGAGGCGCTCCTCGAACTCAAACCGGAACTCTGCTCGATCAACACCTATTCCGACAGCCACGCGGACTATGCCGTCATGGCCATGGAAGCCGGCGCGCATGTTTTTGTCGAAAAACCGCTTGCAACGACCGTCGCCGATGCCGAGCGGGTCGTCGCCTGCGCACGGGCTAACGGCCGCAAGCTGGTGATCGGCTACATCCTGCGCCACCATCCATCCTGGATGCGGCTGATCGCGGAGGCCCGGAAATTGGGGGGGCCTTACGTCTTCCGCATGAACTTGAACCAGCAGTCCAGCGGGCCGACCTGGGCAACGCACAAGTCGCTGATGGAGACTACGCCCCCTATCGTCGATTGCGGCGTGCATTATGTCGACGTCATGTGCCAGATCACCGACGCCAGGCCGGTCGAGGTCCGCGGCATGGGTCTGCGCCTCTCCGACGAAGTGGCGCCGGACATGTACAACTACGGCCATCTGCAGGTGATCTTCGACGACAGGTCGGTCGGCTGGTACGAGGCCGGCTGGGGACCGATGATCTCCGAGACCGCCTTCTTCGTGAAGGACGTGATCTCGCCGAACGGATCGGTTTCGATCGTCATGGACCAGAACGCCAAATCCGACGACATCGACGTCCACACCAAAACCTCCGTCATTCGCGTGCACAGCGCCGCGACCGGAGCGGGCGGCCGCTTCCTCAAGTCCGACGAGGACCTGACCATGGAAGGAGAGCCGGGGCACCAGGAACTCTGCGACCGTGAGCAGGCCTTCGTGCTCAAGGCCATTCGCGAAAACATCAATCTCGACCGCCACATGGATGACGCCGTGCAGTCGCTCAGGATCTGCCTCGCAGCGGACGAAAGCGTGCGCACCGGCATGCCGGTCAAGCTTTAACCAAGAGGGGCAACACGTGGGATCACTGCAGCTCAAATCCATCCGCAAGGCCTTCGGCGGCCATGAAGTGCTGAAAGGCATCGACCTCGAGGTCAAGGACGGCGAGTTCGTCATTTTCGTCGGCCCCTCCGGCTGTGGAAAATCGACGCTGTTGCGCACGATTGCCGGGCTCGAGGACGCCACCTCGGGCAGCGTGCAGATCGACGGTGCGGAGGTCGGCCATGTGGCTCCGGCCAAGCGCGGCATCGCCATGGTGTTCCAGTCCTACGCGCTCTATCCGCACCTGACGGTCAAGGACAATATGGGGCTTGGCCTCAAGCAGGCGGGCGCGCCGAAGAAAGAGATCGACGAGAAGGTCGCCAAGGCGGCCGGCATGCTGTCGCTGGAGCCTTACCTAGCACGCCGTCCCGCGGAGCTTTCGGGTGGGCAGCGGCAGCGCGTGGCAATCGGCCGCGCGATCGTTCGCGAGCCCAAACTGTTTCTCTTCGACGAACCGCTGTCGAATCTCGATGCGGCGCTGCGCGTCAATACACGCCTGGAGATCGCCCGGCTGCACCGCAGCCTCAAGGCAACGATGATCTACGTCACCCATGACCAGGTCGAGGCCATGACGCTCGCCGACAAGATCGTCGTCCTGAATGCCGGACGCGTCGAGCAGGTCGGTTCGCCGATGGAACTCTATAATCGCCCGGCCAACGTCTTCGTCGCCGGCTTCATCGGTTCGCCGCAGATGAATTTCATCGAGGGCGGGCGGCTCGGCGACACGCAAGCCAAGACAATCGGGATCCGGCCCGAGCATATCGGGCTTTCCCGCGAGAGCGGCAACTGGAAGGGCAAGGTCATCCACGTCGAACATCTCGGCGCCGACACGATCGTCTATCTCGATTCGGAAGAGGTCGGCACGATCACCGTGCGACTGTTCGGCGAACATCGCTATGCCGAGGACGATATCGTCTATGCGACGCCGATCATCGGCGGCATGCACCGTTTCGACGCCGACGATCGGGTAATCAATTCCGGTCAGTGATACTGGCGGGCCGCGGGCCCACATAATCGGCGCACACGCGGAGAATTGCCCCTCACCCTAGCCCTCTCCCCGCAAGCGGGGCGAGGGGACACCAGACGCTGCTGCTCATGCCTTAATTTCGTGGCGAAGCTGTCGCCACGAGTCCTGAGGGGAGAAGGTGGCGGCAGCCGGATGAGGGGCGGACGCCGGTCTCCACATGCCTTTCGACAGGCATCACGGCTGAGTGATTGTCACGAGCCGCAGCGTCTAAGGCATTGCGGCTCTTCACTTTTTTTGCCCGTTCATACGGTATCGAAATCCTGTTGCACTGCGGGAGAATTTAACATACATTTGTGTCTGTATATTAGCCTCCCGGTATGTTCCCACGCCGATACCGGATCCGCTTCATCTCACTTTCGGACCGCGCAAAATTGCAAGGTGCAACGGCTGCGGGCGGTCCTTTGATTATGGACATTGCGATGCGTATGAAACGACCGACACTGGCCGCGACCCTGGCAACTGTGATTTTTCTCGCCGGCTGCCAGAAGAATGAAGAACAACAGGCCGCCGCTGCCTTCCCGCCGTCGGCCGTGGCCGTATACACGACGGCCGCGGAAGCTCTGCCGATCACCAATGAACTGCCGGGCCGCATCACTGCGACGCGCATTGCCGAGGTTCGGCCGCGGGTTTCCGGGATCGTCGTCGAGCGCGTGTTCGAGCAGGGCACCATCGTCAAGGAAGGCGATGTGCTTTATCGGATCGACCCGGCCCCCTTCCAGGTGAAGGTCGACAGTGCCGAGGCCACGCTGAAGCGGGCGCAGGCGGTGCTCGACCAGGCCAAGCGGACCGCCGATCGGCAGTCTCGATTGAAGGACGCGCAGTTCACGGCAATTCAGCAGTTCGATGATGCGATTGCAGCGGTCGCCCAGGCGGAGGCCGATGTCGGCATCGCCCAGGCGGGTCTCGCCGATGCGAAGCTCAACCTGCAATATGCGAATGTCACGGCGCCGATCGGCGGCCGGATCGGCCGGGCGCTCATCACCGAAGGCGCCCTGGTCAGTGCGACCGACACGCAGAACCTTGCGACGATCCAGCAGCTCGACCCGATCTATGCCGACTTCACCCAGTCGGCGACTGACCTCATCCGCCTGCGCAAGGCGCTCAAGGACGGTCAGATGATGAGCTCCGACAACGAAGCCGAAGTCCAGCTCATCCTCGACGACGGAACGCCTTATGCGCTGAAGGGCAAGCTGCTCTTCTCCGAAGCTGCCGTGGACGCGACCACCGGCCAGGTGACGCTGCGCGGTGAGTTCCCGAACCCCAACAACGATCTGCTGCCGGGCATGTATGTGCGCGTGCAGATCCAGCAGGGATTGGAGAAGGATGCGATCACCGTGCCGCAGCAGGCTGTCCAGCGCAACAATGCCGGCCAGTCCCAAGTCTACGTCGTAAGCGCCGACAACAAGGTCGAATTCCGCAACGTCACGCTTGGACGCACGGTCAGCGAACGCTGGCAGGTGACCTCCGGTCTCAAGGCCGGCGAAAAGGTGATCGTCGAGGGCTTCCAGAAGGTCGGCCCGGGTGCGCCTGTGCAGCCCTCCGACTGGGACCCGAATGCAAAGCCCGCGGCCGAACAGGCCAGCGCTTCGGCAGCCGACGGCGAAAAGCCCGCCACTGAAGTGAAGTGAGAGCTTGAACATGCCCAGTTTCTTTATCGACAGGCCGATCTTTGCCTGGGTGGTGGCGATCTTCATCATGCTCGCCGGCATCATTGCGATTCCGCTCCTGCCGGTCTCGCAATATCCGGACGTGGCGCCGCCGCAAATCTCGATCAACACCAGCTACCCCGGCGCATCCTCGCAGGACACCTATCAGAGCGTCACACGTCTGATCGAGGACGAACTGAACGGCGTCGAGGGCCTGCTTTATTTCGAATCGACGACGAGTTCTTCCGGCTCGGCCGAAATCAGCGCGACTTTCGCGCCCGGCACCGACCCCAGCCAGGCCTCGGTCGACATCCAGAACCGCGTACAGCGCGTCGAGCCGCGCCTGCCCGATTCGGTCAGGCAGCAGGGCGTGCAGGTGGACGAAGCCGGTTCCGGCTTCCTCCTGATCATCTCGCTTACCTCGACTGACGGGTCGTTGGACGCGACGGGCCTCGGTGATTATCTGAGCCGCAACGTGCTCAGCGAAATCCAGCGCGTGCCCGGCGTCGGCCGTGCACAGCTCTTTGCGACCGAACGCTCGATGCGCGTCTGGCTTGATCCGGACAAGATGCTCGGCCTCAATTTGACGGCAGCCGACGTGACGGCGGCGATCCAGGCACAGAACGCCCAGATCGCTTCGGGCTCGATCGGCGCCCAGCCGAACCCGATCACGCAGCAGATCGCCGCTCCGGTCGTCATCAAGGGTCAGCTTTCGACTCCTGAGGAATTCGGCGCCATCGTGCTTCGCGCCAATGCCGACGGCTCCGCCGTGCGGCTGCGCGATGTCGCGCGCCTCGAAATCGGCGGGGAGAGCTATTCCTTCTCGACGCGCCTCAACGGCAAGCCCTCGGCGGCCATTGCCGTGCAGCTCTCGCCGAGCGGCAATGCGATGTCGACCTCGGCTGCGATCAAGGCGCGCATGGACGAACTCGCGGAATTCTTCCCGCCGGGGCTGGAGTATTCCATTCCCTACGACACGTCGCCCTTCGTCGCGGTGTCGATCGAGAAGGTGCTGCATACCCTTGTCGAGGCTGTCGGCCTCGTCTTCCTGGTGATGTTCCTGTTCCTTCAGAACGTCCGCTACACGATCATCCCGACGATCGTCGTACCGGTCGCCCTTCTCGGCACCTGTGCGGTGATGCTGGCGATGGGCTTCTCGATCAACGTCTTGACGATGTTCGGCATGGTGCTGGCGATCGGCATCCTCGTCGACGACGCGATCATCGTCGTCGAGAACGTCGAGCGCATCATGTCGGAAGAGGGGCTGACGCCGAAGGAAGCCACACGCAAGGCGATGAAGCAGATTACCGGCGCGGTGATCGGCATCACGCTGGTGCTCGCTTCCGTGTTCATCCCGATGGCCTTCTTCCCGGGCGCCGTCGGCGTGATTTACCGCCAGTTCAGCCTGACCATGGTCGTCTCGATCCTGTTCTCGGCGCTGCTCGCCCTCTCGCTGACACCCGCGCTCTGCGCGAGCTTCCTGAAGCAGGTTCCGAAGGGCCATCATCACGCCAAGCGCGGCTTCTTCGGCTGGTTCAACCGGAGCTTCGACCGCACGTCGCATGGCTATACCCGCGTCGTCAGAGGCGTGGTGCACCGCACCGGCCGCTTCATGGTCATTTACCTGGCACTGCTCGCGGGACTTGGCTGGGCCTTCCTGCAGCTGCCTTCGTCCTTCCTGCCGGACGAGGACCAGGGCTTTGTCATCGTCATGATGCAATTGCCTTCGGAAGCGACCGGGAACCGTACGACCGAGGCCATCGAGCAGGCGGAGAAGATCTTCGGCCAGGAGAAGGCAGTCGACACGATCGTTGCGATCAACGGTTTCTCCTTCTTCGGCACCGGGCAGAATGCGGGCCTCGCCTTCGTGACGCTCAAGGACTGGAGCGAGCGTGACGCCAACAATGCGGCGCAGTCGATCGCCGGGCGCGCCACGATGGCGATGAGCCAGATCAAGGACGCGATCAGCTTCGCCCTGTCGCCGCCGGCGATCCAGGGCCTCGGCACGACCGGCGGCTTCTCCTTCCGCCTGCAGGATCGCGGCGGGCTCGGCGAAACAGCACTCGCCCAGGCACGCGACCAGCTGCTCGGGCTTGCCTCTCAGAGCAACGTGCTGACCGGCGTCCGTTTCGAGGGCATGCCCGATGCAGCGCAGGTTACCGTCAATATCGATCGCGAGAAGGCCAACACCTTCGGCGTGACCTTTGCCGACATCAACTCGACGATCTCGACCAATCTCGGCTCGTCCTATGTCAACGACTTCCCGAATGCCGGCCGCATGCAGCGCGTGACGGTGCAGGCGGACGAGACGAAGCGCATGCAGACCGCGGATCTCCTGAACCTCAACGTTCGCAACTCGAACGGCGGCATGGTTCCGCTCTCCGCCTTTGCAAGCGTCGAGTGGATCAAGGCTCCGACCCAGACGGTAGGCTATAACGGCTATCCGGCGGTCCGCATCAGCGGCGAAGCCGCTCCCGGCTATTCCTCGGGCGATGCGATTGCCGAAATGGAACGCTTGGCGGCCCAGCTTCCGGCGGGCTTCGGTTACGAATGGACCGGTCAGTCGCTGCAGGAAATTCAGTCGGGCTCGCAGGCGCCGCTCCTGATCGCGCTGTCCTGCCTGCTCGTCTTCCTGTGCCTGGCGGCGCTTTACGAGAGCTGGTCCATTCCTGTCTCGGTGATTATGGTCGTGCCGCTCGGCGTCATCGGCGCCGTGCTCGCGGTCACGATGCGGGACATGCCGAACGATGTCTACTTCAAGGTCGGCCTGATCGCGATCATTGGCCTCTCGGCGAAGAACGCCATCCTGATCATCGAGTTCGCCAAGGAACTGCGTGACCAGGGCAAGTCGTTAATCGACGCAACGCTCGAAGCGGCGCACCTGCGCTTCCGGCCGATCCTGATGACCTCGCTCGCCTTCACCCTCGGCGTTCTGCCGCTGGCGATCGCGACGGGCGCAAGCTCCGGCAGCCAGCGCGCCATCGGCACCGGCGTCATGGGCGGCATGATCTCGGCAACGGTGCTGGCGATCTTCTTTGTCCCGATCTTCTTCGTGTTCATCATGAAGATGTTCGGGCGGAAGAGCGCGGCAACGACCGGGCCGCAAACGGCCCCGGTTGAGGATACCGCAACCGAGATCGCCGACGCTGCCGAGTGATCGACGATCGACGGCCCGCCTCATCCGGCGGGCCGTCGCGCTAGAGCGTGAGCGGTTTTCCGCCCGCATCACGCTCTAACTTTTTTGAATCGATCACGTTTAAGATTTTGGGTCGATCCGACCCAAAATCACGTGATCTGGGAGAATTGCATGCGCCGAACCAAGGCCGACGCCGAGGCAACACGACAGAAGATCCTGAACGCCGCCGAGCGGGTGTTTTACGCCAAGGGTGTTTCCAATACGACGCTTGAGGAGGTGGCCAAGGCTGCCGGGGTTACGCGCGGCGCCATCTACTGGCACTTCGCCAACAAGACCGATCTCTTCCTGGCGCTCTACGATGCCGTGCCTCTGCCGCAGGAAGACATGATCGCGCGCGAGATCGAGACCGAGGCTTCCGACACGCTCGCGATCGTCGAAAGCGCGACCGTCGATTGGCTGGAGACGCTTGCCAGGGACGAGCAGCGGCAGCGCATTCTCGCGATCATGCTGCGATGCGACTACGACAGCGACATGTCTGCGGTGCTGGTGCGGCAGAAGGAAATCGACGAGCGGCACGACGCCGTGCTTGAACTCGCCTTCGCGCGTGCGCTCGAACGGGGGCAACTGCAAGCCAACTGGACGCCGGCATCCGCCGCGCGCGCGTTGCGCTGGCTGATGATGGGGCTATGCACCGAATGGCTGCTGTTCGGACGTCGATTCGATCTGGCGGCCGAAGGTCGCGACGCACTCAAACGCCTCTTCACCAGCTTCCGGACGATACAGCCCGCGGAGTCCGCAGCCTGAGCGGAATGGCCTAGGCGGCCAGCAGTTTGGCGGCAGCGCCAACGAGGTCCTGCTGGGCGGCCGGCTTGTCGACGACGAGCGCGCCGTTACATTTCCGTTGCATTTCCACAGGCAACGCTTGCCCGCTGTAGAAGAGGAAGGGGACGCCTCGTTCGGCAAGCAGATCGCTGACCTCCTCGGTCGTGACTTGACCAAGACGGATGTCGAGTACGGCAAGCGATAGTGCTTCGTTCCTGACCGCATCCAGCGCGGCCGCGATCGTTGTACACGGACCGACGACGTCGGCGCCGGCGTCGCGAAACGCGGCCTCCATGTCGAGTGCGATCAAGATCTCGTCCTCAGCGATCAGAATTCTGACGCCGCAAAGAGCTTGGTTCTCGTCAGCGGTCCGCACCATTTTGCGGGATCTCCGGAAGCTCGATGTCGATCGTGCAGACGACCCCATCAGGCTGGAAATCACGATGAACCGTAGCTCCGGGCAAACTCTTTTCGATCAACACGCCGCCGAAACCCTGCTCGCCTGGCGGCTCGACCGGCGGACCACCGTGTTCCTCCCACCTAACGGTCAGTTGGCGGTTATTGTTCCGGCGCTTCCAACTGAGCTTGACCTGCCCGTTTTCGGTCGCGAAAGCTCCGTATTTCGCGGCATTGGTGGCAAGTTCATGGAGAACGAGGCCGAAAGGCGTCGCTGTATCCGGCGGAAGCGTCACAGGCTCGCCTTCGAGTTGCAGTTTGCGCCCGTCGCTACCGGTGTAGGCCTCAAGCTGGCTGAGCGCCAGTGCGCTGAGCTCGGCGCCGCTCCATTCCGATTCGACGAGCAGCTTATGCGCGCTTGCCAGAGCTGCGAGGCGTCCTTCGAAACGCTCGACGAAGTCCTCCTGCGAATCCGAGGTGCGCATCGTCTGGCGCGCGAGCGATTGCACGACGGCCAGCGTATTCTTGACGCGATGGCTAAGCTCGTTCACCAGCAGCTGTCGGCGCTGCTCCCACCGCTTGCGATCGGTCACGTCACGGGTGCTCTCGAGAACGAGGCGCCGCTCTCCCACCGGCAGGAGCTCGATCTGGCTCTCCACCGTCAGGACATGCCCTTCCTTTGTCGTGTGGCGCAGTTCGCCGCTCCAGTGACCGTCTGCCAGAAGCGCCTGCAGCAAATTCTCGAAAGAGGAGCCGGGAACCTTGGTCTTCAGCAGCTTTTCCTTTTCTCTTCCGATGGCCTCTTCCCGCGAATAGCCGTAGAGCTCCTCGCTGCCTCGGTTCCACTGTTTGATGCCGTCGTCGTAATCCCAGACGAATATCGGTGACCGTGAAAGCTCCACAAGTCGCGCTTCCTGATCGAGACGCTGCTTGCTCTCCCGTGCATTTTCTTCGGCCTGACGCCGTTCGGTGATGTCAACGAAGGTAGCCACGACACCGTCGATCTTGTCGTCTATCGTGCGATAGGGGCGCATCCGCACCAGATACCAGCGGCCGTTGCGGCCCTTGACCTCGTGTTCTATGGGCGCGAGGTGCTCAAGGACAGAGCGCGCGTCATCGGCGAGAGCGTCATATTCAAGTTGATGGGTGAAGTCGGTGATGGGCCGTCCTTCATCATTGGCGGTGACGTTGAAAATCTCCGTCAGACGCGGGGTGAAGCGTTTGATGCGGAGCAATGGATTGAGGAAAAGTGTCGCGACATCGGTCGCCGCCATGAGATTCTGCAGATCGCTGTGAGCGCGCGAGACGCTTTCCAGCTTCACCTTCAGCTCGTTGTTGACCGTCTGCAGCTCTTCGTTGATGGACTGCAGTTCCTCCTTGCTCGTCTCGAGTTCCTCGGCCGTCGAACGGTATTCCTCGTTCATCGACTGGAGTTCTTCGTTTGCGGCGCGCAGTTCCTCGTTGGCCGCCTCGGATTCTTCCCGCGTCACCCGCAGCCGGTTCTGCGCGAGCTGCAGTTCCTCCTGCAACTGCCGGATCGTCTGGTTGGCAGCCGGATGCCCGTCGCCTGTCTCGGAAACGGCGTTTTCGCCCTTGTCGATAGCCTCACCTTCGATGAAGAGCACCAAGGCATGCCGCGTCGGGTCGCTTCCCTGAAGAACCGGCTTCACCTGAAGGTAGACGCGATGCGGCTGCCCGTCGACTTGTGCGAGGATCGGCATGCTCAAGGTCGCTTCGTTTCGCTCGAAGGCCCGATGCAGCGCCGCCCTGAGGTCGAAGCGGAACTCCTCGCGCACAAGATCCGTCGCATCCGTGCTGATCGGCCCGCCCGACGGTTGCAGGAAGCGGCCGGCGCTTTCGGAAAGGTGGATCGCCCGATGACTCTCGTCCACCAGCATGCTCGGCGGGGCGATCTTTTCGAGCATCTGGCGGTGCAAGGCGGCGTCGCTGAAGCTGCCGGAGGGTGAAGGCGGGCGGGCGACGACCGGAGCTCTTTCGGCCGTCTGGTGCGGACCGAGAAGCACCGGCAGTGTCGGGCGGCGCTCTCCGGCGCCCGCAATCGATCGGTAAATCCGCGCCTCACGGTCGACCGTGCGGAAGAGCCCGGCCGGATGGTCGGCGCTTTCCGACGATCCGAGGAAAAGGTACCCGCCCGGATTGAGCGCGTAGTGAAATGTGCTGCAAACCTGCTGCTGAAGCTGCCGGTCGAGATAGATCAGGAGATTGCGGCAGGAAATCATGTCCAGGTGGGAGAACGGCGGATCTCGGAGCAGGCTGTGGCTCGCGAACAGGACCACATCGCGCAGCTCCCGGCGGACGCGATAGTGGTCGCCCTCACGCTGGAAGAACCGGCGCAATCTCTCCTCTGAAAGATCTCCTTCGATCGTCGCCGGAAACCGGCCCTCGCGTGCGATCGCCAAGGCCCCGCCATCGAGGTCTGAGCCGAACACCTGGATTTCCGGCGTAAGGTCGCGACGAGCGGCTTCCTCGAGCAGCAGGATGCCGATCGTATAGGTCTCCTCTCCGGTGGCGCAGCCGGGAACCCAGACCCTGATGCTGTCACCGGCTTCCTTTCCGTCGAACAGTTGCGGAACGATATTGTCGGCGAGCGACTTGAAGGCGGCCGGATCGCGAAAGAACGTGGTGACGGAAATCAGGAAGTCGCTGAAGAGAGCCTGCGCCTCCTCCACGTTCTCGCGCAGATAGGCATAATATTCCGCGATCGACTCCTTCCTGGTCACCTGCGCCCGCCGGCCGACGCGACGCAGAATGGTCGCTCGCTTGTACTGCGAGAAATCGTGCCCGGTTCTGGCGCGCACATGCGCGAGAATCCGCGCGAGGATATCTTCAACGCTGGAACGTCCCTCGGCGGATGGAAGCGGTGCCCGATTGGCCAAAAGCTCGGCCAGTCGTTCGGGAAGCTCTTGGACCGGCAGCACGAAGTCGGCGACCTCCGTGGCAATGGCATTGCGGGGCATCGAGGCATATTCCGCCTCGTTCGGATCCTGGACGAGCACGATGCCGCCCGCCTCCTTTATGGCCTTGACGCCGATCGCGCCGTCCGCCCCTGCGCCGGTGAGAATTACGGCGAAAGCTGTTCCATGCTGCTCCGCAAGCGATCGGAAAAAGAGATCGATCGGCGCTCGATGCGCCCGCGCCTCCTCGAACGGCTGTGCGGAAATCGTGCCGTCAGCGATATTTAGCCGCCGGTTCGGCGCGATCACGTAGACACGGTTGCTTTCAAGGCGCGCATGGTCTTCGACCTGTGTCACCTGCATCTTCGTGCGTGACGCCAGGATGTTGGCAAGCTCGCTCCTGGCGTCAGGATCGAGATGGACAATGACCACGAAGGCCGCATCGGTCTCGGCCGGCAAATGGTCGAAGAAGGTCTGAAGCGCATGGACACCCCCTGCCGAAGCTCCGATGCCTACGATCGGCGGATCCGATTCCTGCCCCATGCTTCACCTCCCCCGGCAATCCGCTCAACGGGGCCCCGATGGGTGCTCGATCGTGGGCTCGTTTGCGGGATTTTCGGTAACCTTCAGAGCCGGATAGGCGACCATTCTACACCGAACGGCGCGTTCCGACGTGATCTACTTATAACCGCGAACGGGTGGCCACCAATAGAGGTATTGGGAAAATCTTCCCTACAGCGGCATCGAACCTATGCGCGCGTGGAGCGTTGTAGGTGAATGGAGCATACCATGGCCCACCGCGACGTGATCGCGATAGGCGGGTCGATGGGAGCAATCGGTGCATTGAAACATCTGCTTCGCGAGCTTCCTACCGACTGCGCCGCCACTGTATTCGTCGTCATTCATGTGGGCGCGCGCGGCAAAGATCTGCTCGCCGATATTTTCAACCAGCATGCGGAGATTGCCGTCAAAACAGCGGTCGATGGCGAGCATGTCGAGCGTGGATGGGTTTATGTTGCGCCGGCCGACCATCATCTCCTCGTCCTCGACAACAGAATTCGGCTCGGCCGCGGGCCGCGGGAGAATCTCTCTCGACCGGCAGTCGATCCGCTCTTTCGATCCGTTGGCCTGAGCTACGGGCCAAGGGCGGTGGGGGTCGTGCTGACCGGCATGTTGAATGACGGAGCGGCCGGCCTCGCCGACCTCAAGCGATGCGGCGGCGTGACCGTTGTCCAAAATCCGTCGGACGCGGTTGAACCCGGCATGCCCATGGGAGCGCTCCAAACCAGCGATGTCGACTATCGGGCTCCGCTCGCGGACCTCCCCTCGCTGCTGCTCAAGCTCACCGGCGAAGAGCCAGGTCCCGCTGTTTCCATACCGCCCGATATCAGGCTGGAGGTCGAAATAGCGCTCGGCCGCCCGGTCACTCCGGCGGCGATCGACACGATCGCAGACGCCGTACCCCTCTCATGTCCAGCCTGCGGCGGTGTGCTTTCCGAAATCAGGAGCTGGCCGCCTCTCAGATTTCGCTGCCAGGTCGGCCACGCCTACACATCCGAGACACTGGCTACCGAGAAGGAGGGGGCCGTGGACGAGGCGATGAGGGTTGCGCTCAGGATCATCGAGGAAAGGGTGACGCTCTGCGAGAAGATGGCGGACGACGCCTGGCGCAGCGGGCTGGACGCGGCCGCCAGAGCAAACAAGCAGCGGGCGGAAGAAATCAGAGCGCACGCCGAAACCTTGCGCGGCGCGATTCTTGCCAAAGCCGACATGCCCACCGACAAGGTCGACAATGCAGAGTAGATGCCAACAAGCCCCCCAACCACTTGCCCCGGGGTAAGGATTGGGGGACGAATTCCGCTCTACTGCATGATGATACTCAGTGCGCCTCCTCCCAGTTATGCGCGGCGCGAGAATCGACCTTCAGCGGCACCTTCATGTTGAGCGCCGGCATGGCGGCGTTTTCCATCACCGAGACGATCACAGGGATGGTGCGCTCGATTTCGCCGTCCTCGACCTCGAAGATCAATTCGTCGTGGACCTGCAGGAGCATCCGCGCGGACAGCTTCGCCTCGCCCAGCGCCGGCTCCATCTTCACCATGGCGCGGCGGATGATGTCGGCGGCAGAGCCCTGGATTGGCGCGTTGATCGAGGCGCGTTCGTTGAAGGCGCGATGCGACGGATTGGAGGAGCGGATATCGGGATAGTGGGCGCGACGGCCGAAGATCGTTTCGACATATCCGTGCTCACGCGCGAAGGCCTTGGTGTTCTCCATGTAGTCGCGGATACCGGGGAAGCGCTCGAAATACTTCTTGATGTATTCGCTCGCCTCCGAACGTTCGATCGAAAGCTGGTTGGCAAGACCGAAGGCGGAGATGCCGTAGATGATGCCGAAATTGATCGCCTTGGCGCGGCGGCGGATTTCGCCCGGCATCCCGTCGACGGGAACCCCGAACATCTCGGAAGCGGTCATCGCGTGGATGTCGACGCCGTCGGCGAAGGCCTGGCGGAGCTGCGGAATATCCGCCACATGCGCGAGCACCCGAAGCTCGATCTGGCTGTAGTCCGCCGAAACCAGCTTGTGTCCCGGCGTCGCGATGAAGGCGGTGCGGATCTTGCGGCCCTCGACGGTGCGCACCGGAATGTTCTGCAGGTTGGGGTCGGCCGAGGAAAGGCGGCCCGTGGTCGTCGCGGCCAGCGCATAGGACGTATGTACGCGCCGCGTTCGCGGATGGACGAAGCCCGGCAGCGCGTCGGTATAGGTCGATTTCAGCTTGGTGAGCTGGCGCCAGTCGACGATCTTGCGCGGCAGGTGATGGCCTTCGGCGGCGAGCTCTTCGAGAACTTGCGCCGAGGTCGACCACTGACCGGTCTTGGTTTTCGAGCCGCCTGGCAGCCCCATCTTGCCGAACAGAATGTCGCCAAGCTGCTTCGGTGAACCGATGGTGAAAGTTTCGCCGGCCAGGCGGTAGATCTCGTCCTCGAGCGCCGCAGCACCCTGCGCAAGCTCTCCCGAGAGGCGCGAGAGAATTTGGCGATCGACGGTGATGCCGCGCTCCTCCATAAGGGCAAGAACCGCGACCAGCGGTCTTTCGAGCCGCTCATAGACGCGCGTCAGCCCCTTGGAAGAAAGTTGCGGCTTCAGCACGTGCCAGAGGCGCAGCGTCACGTCCGCCTCTTCCGCCGCATAGGCCGTCGCCCTGTCGATATCGACGAAGTCGAAGGTGAGCGAAGACCGGCCGCTGCCGGTGATATCCTTGTAGGCGATCGGCTTGTGATTGAGCCACCGCTCGGAAAGCGAATCCATGCCGTGAGCGCCGTTGCCGGCATCGATGACATAGGACATCAACATGGTGTCGTCGAAGCTCTTCACGGCGATGCCATGCCGCTTCATCAGGAGATAGTCGAACTTCAGGTTCTGCCCCACCTTCAACACCGAAGGCTCCTCGAGCAAGGTCTTTAGCCGGCTCAGCGCCTCGCCCACCGGGACCTGATCTTCGAGGGGACCGCCGCCAAGCAGATCGCCGGCGCGACTCTTGTGGATCAGTGGTACGTAAGCGGCACGGATTTTCGTGCCGGAGGGATTGTCCGCATAGTCGGCGATCGCCAGCGAGAAGCCGACCAGATCCGCCTGCATGGCGTCGAGCGACGTCGTTTCCGTGTCGAATCCAACCACGCCGGCGTCACGCGCATCGGCGATCCATCGGTCGAGCGTGGCAAGATCGCGAACGGTGACGTAGCTGGAATGATCAAAGGGGGCGGTGGCAAAGAATTCGGCGCGCGCCCGCGCGAGCCCCTGGGGCGTCGCGCCGGTAACGTCTGCATCCTGGCCGCTCGCGAGGAGCGAGACGGCCGCCTTGGCTGCCTGCCCGCGCGGCGGCGCCGCGCTCGACGATTGGGTGGAAGGCGGCGGGCCGGCCGCCTCGCCGGTGTCGAGGTCCGGCCCGTGCGCTTCCATGCCCCATTCGACCGGCACATACGCCGCTTCGACGGCCTCAGCGTCGGTATCCGTCGCCGCTGCGACACGGCGCGTCAGCGTATTGAATTCCATGGTCTTCAGGAAGGCGATGAGCTTCGGGCCGTTTTGCGGCTCGAGTCTCAGGTCCTCAAGCGGAACGTCGAGAGGAGTATCCTTCTTCAAGGTCACGAGTTGGCGGGAAAGGCGCGCAAGCTCGGCATTGGCGACAATGCTCTCGCGTCGCTTCTGCTGCTTGATTTCGCCAGCGCGCGCAAGCAACGTGTCGAGGTCGCCGTATTCTTCGAGCAGTTGGGCAGCGGTTTTCGGTCCGATGCCGGGGATCCCCGGGACGTTGTCGGTCGAATCGCCCGTCATCGCCTGGAGATCGATCATCTTCTCCGGCGGCACGCCCCATTTTTCGATCACGTCGGGGATCGTGATCTGCTTGTCCTTCATGCTGTCGTACATCGACACCCTGGAGGTCACCAGCTGCATCAGGTCCTTGTCCGAGGAAACGATCGTGACACCGGCGCCCGCCTCTTCGGCAAGGCGGGCGTAGGTCGCGATCAGGTCGTCCGCCTCATAGCCTTCCTTCTCGATGCAAGGCAGGTTGAAGGCGCGGGTGGCATGCCGGATCAGCCCGAACTGCGGGATCAGATCTTCGGGCGGCGCGGTGCGATTCGCCTTGTACTGGTCGTAAAGCACGTTGCGGAAGGTCTTCGAGGAATAGTCGAAAATCACCGCGAAATGCGTCGGTGCCACGCCGACCGACGTATCGCGCGCGTCGGTCAGGAGCTTCCAGAGCATGTTGCAGAAGCCGGCAACCGCATTGACCGGAAGGCCGTCGGACTTGCGGTTGAGCGGCGGGATGGCATGGAAGGCCCGGAAGATGAAGCCGGAGCCGTCGACGAGGAAGAGGTGATCACCGTTTTTCATGCGGCCATGGATAGCGCGGGGTGAGGCAAACGTCCATTGCGGTTTTCGCCGCCAGTGCCTATCTGGGCCAGTGACGGGGCGGACGCCGACGCCGTCCGAAGGCTCACGGAAACGTTACGCATTTGTAATGTGCGATTCAGTCGGACAATCCTTGAAAAGCCACATTTGGCTCCTCAAATTATTATCGAACGGCACTGAAATGATGCCGTCGTCTGGTGATTGGCCTGTCCCCCGCCCGCACCAGATGTGGACAAAGGCCTTATCCCCCTCTCCGGGCCTTTGTCCTGCTTTCAAAGAGCCGTCACGGCGCCGCCTCCGCGCCGCGACGGTTTTTTGTTGTCCAACCGGAGAGCGCACTGAGGAAAAGTGCGCACGTTTTTCCGCTCGCATTCGCGCCTCATTGTTCCGCTCAAATCCCTGTGAAGTCGGGGATATTTCAATTTCATCGCCAGCTTTGAAACTTGTCTTCGCTCCGGTTCACGCGTACCGATTAGGCTATGGCCTTCAATCGTATGGAATCTGCGACCTACCTGGCCAGTCTGCTGGCAAAAGGCTTCTCGCGCGCCCTGCAGGAGCGGGGGCAGAAGCTCGGCTTCGCGCCCGGCCAGTTTCCGGTTCTGCTTGAACTCTGGTCGGAGGAGGGCCTGACGCAAAAGCAGCTCCTCGATCGGCTGGACATAGAGCAGGCGACCATGGCCAACACGCTCGCCCGCATGGAGCGCGACGGGCTCATCAGCCGCCGCAAACACCCGAGCGACCGGCGCTCGCAACAGATCTTCCTGACGGAACGGGCGAGAGAGATCGAGGCGGCGGCGAAGGAAGCCGCACTCGCGGCGGAGCAATCCCTGCTGTCAGGCTTTCGCCGCTTCGAAAGGGAACTGATGCTCGAATACATGCGCATGGCGCTCGCCAATACCGCCCGCAACGGCGACGTTTCCTGATTCCTCGCGCCGACAATTTACCGTTGCAGCGGCGATTTCCATTCAAAGCGGTCGACATTCAAAGCCAGATGGACGCGGCAATACCGTGGTCTGCCCAAAATCCTTCTCTGAAACCGATTTCGATTTGCGGGGTTATGGGCTAGGTTCCGCGCGAAACGCACATAAGGATTCGCATGATGGCAGACATCACCCCTGTTCTGGAGCGCGCCGACGCCAATCTTCCGAACAGTCTCGACCGGCTTTTCGACCTCGTCCGCATCAAGTCCATTTCCACGGACCCGGCCTTCAAAGCAGAGTGCCGCAAGGCGGCCGAGTGGCTCGTAACGGAACTGAACGCGCTCGGCTTCACCGCCTCGGTGCGCGAGACACCCGGCCATCCGATGGTCGTCGCCCACCACGTCGGCGCAACGGCGAATGCTCCCCACGTGCTGTTCTACGGCCACTACGACGTGCAGCCTGTCGACCCGCTGAACCTCTGGGACGCTCCTCCCTTCGAACCGGCGATCAAGGAGATCGAGCCAGGGCGCAAGGTCATCAGCGGCCGCGGCACGTCCGACGACAAGGGCCAGCTGATGACCTTCCTCGAAGCGGTGCGCGCCTACAAGGAGATCCATGACGCCCTTCCCTGCCGGATCACCATTCTCTTCGAGGGTGAGGAAGAGTCGGGCTCGCCGTCGCTGAAGCCCTTCCTCCAGGCCAATGCCGCCGAACTCAAGGCCGACTATGCGCTCGTCTGCGATACGAGCATGTGGGACAGCGAGACGCCGGCGATTTCCGCGGGCCTGCGCGGCCTTGTCGGCGAGGAGATCGTCATCACGGCGGCGGATCGCGATCTGCATTCGGGCTATTTCGGCGGCGCGGCGGCGAACCCCATCCACATCCTGACCGACATCCTTGCCGGCCTGCACGATGACACGGGTCGCGTCACGCTCGAAAACTTCTACGATGGCGTCGAGGAGACCCCCGCCCAGATCAAGGCGGCCTGGGACACGCTCGGTCAGACGGCCGAGAAGTTCCTCGGTCAGATCGGTCTCTCGATTCCCTCCGGCGAGAAGGGACGCTCCGTGCTCGAATTGACCTGGGCGCGCCCAACGGCCGAGGTCAACGGCATCACCGGCGGCTACACGGGCGAAGGCTTCAAGACGGTGATCGCGGCGCAGGCATCGGCGAAAGTGTCGTTCCGCCTCGTCGGCCATCAGGATCCGGCCAAGATCCGCGAGGCCTTCCGCGCCTATGCACGGTCGAAGGTGCCGGCGGACTGCTCGGTGGAATTCCATCCCCATGGCGGCTCTCCGGCGATCCACCTGCCCTATGATTCGCCTTTGCTGAACACGGCGAAGATGGCGCTTTCCGACGAATGGCCGAAACCGGCAGTCGTCATCGGCATGGGCGGCTCGATCCCGATCGTCGGCGATTTCCAGAGAATGCTCGGCATCGAATCGCTGCTCGTCGGCTTCGGCCTTTCCGACGACCGCATTCATTCACCGAACGAGAAATACGAGCTTATGTCCTTCCACAAAGGTATTCGCTCGTGGATTCGTATCCTCGACGCGCTGGCCGCCTGATGATCTCTACAGCGCCACGCGTCTGATCAGGCGCGCAAAGGGCGCTGTAGCACTCTCAAATGCTGCATGTTTATCCTTGAACCGGGTACGAATTAAGCAAACATGCGGTCGCGAACCGTGGTGGACCTTCCGCCACGGTTTTGCTGTGGCCGCGCCGTTCAAGTCCGCGAAGGCCTCGGCGCCTATTCGCGTCATCGCGGATGAGTGTCCGGATATCCGGTCATCGCTGCTTGACCTCGTGGCTGCGGGATGCTTCCCTTTTCACAAAAGATCAGAATGGGGAAATGGGCTGTTGGCTAGGTCGAGGACCGAGACATCGCGTTCCGGGCGCGGTCCCTTTGGAATGCGAAAACGGGATGGCATTCTTCGCCGTCCTCCAAGGTCCCCTGCCAATCTCGCCCCCGGGAACACCCTGGCGCCGGCATGACAAGGTTGAAAGCCTATCTTTGGCCCGCCGTCGGGCTAGCGGCGATCCTGTTCTCGGTGAATGCGCTCTACCACGAACTGCGAGGCCTTTCGGTCGATGACTTCATCGCCAGTTTCCAGGCGACCTCGCTCGGAAGCTGGCTGCTTGCCATCGGAGCGACCCTCCTCGCCTATGCGGCGCTTGCCGCCTATGACAAGCTCGCGCTCGACCATCTCGGCCACCACGGCATCTCCATCTGGTTCATCACGGTCTGCTCGTTCACGACCTATGCGCTCTCGCACAATCTCGGCGCGTCGGTGTTTTCAGGGGCCGTGGTGCGCTACCGCGCCTACCGGTCGAAAGGTCTGACCGCCGGCGAGGTCGGCGTCCTCGTCGCCTTCTGCTCCTTCACCTTCACGCTCGGCACGCTGACATTGTCCGCAATCGTTCTATTG
Organism: Sinorhizobium chiapasense; assembly: GCF_036488675.1. Lineage (NCBI taxonomy): Bacteria > Pseudomonadati > Pseudomonadota > Alphaproteobacteria > Hyphomicrobiales > Rhizobiaceae > Sinorhizobium > Sinorhizobium chiapasense. The sequence goes on along the minus strand of NZ_CP133148.1, from coordinate 4,107,472 downwards.
GTGAAGCCCGACATCATCGAGCGCTTTGCCGAATTCCTGCCGATCGAGATGTCACTGACCACCGGTGTCATCATCCTCGCACTCATCGGTCTTTACGTGCTCGGCAGCCTGATCGGCCTTCGGCCGGTTCGCACGCGCTGGTTCCAGTTGCACTATCCAAGGCCGTGGATCGTCCTCAGGCAGCTGGTGATTGCTCCCGTCGAACTCCTCGGCGCGGCCGGCATCATCTATTTCGCCCTGCCTGAGGTCGGTAATCCCGGCTACATCGTCATTCTCGGCATCTTCGTCGCGTCCTTCTCGGCAGCACTCCTGTCGCACGCGCCCGGCGGCCTCGGTGTGCTCGAGCTCGTTTTCATTGCGGCGCTGCCGGAGATGGATCCAGCTGACGTACTCGCCGCACTCGCGATCTTCCGGCTGCTCTATCTCGTCGTGCCGTTCGTCATGGCGCTCATCGTCATCCTGATCTACGAGCGCTCGCGCTTCCTGGCGCAGCGAGACAGCGGCATTCCGTAGCCAACCGCAATTTCTTCTTCTGTGATCGACCTTGCGTGCTGTAGCGCGCCCGTCAGGGCACCTCGCAAACGGCGGGTATCGCCTGCTCGATCGGCCCTTCTACCTCCTTGAGCCGGGCGGCCTCGATCTGATAGGGCGTGAAGGGCGGCGCCTGCAGCGTCGGACTGATGATGCGGGCGACGTAGCAGCCGGCAAACAAGCGAATTTTTTGAGGCTGCTCGATGGATTTCACGGCAACGGGAATGGCGGCATAGACGCTGCCGGCTGCGCCCTCGGTCGTCACCTTTCCAATCCTGACCTCGACCGAAACTGTATTCGCATAGCCGCGCGAGAAATCCGCGAAACCGCCGACCGGCTGCGTCTCGGCGAAATAGCCATAGGCGCGAGCATATTCCTTGCGGTTGATGGCATTGTAGAGCGAACGCACGAGCGCAGCGCCGTCGGAGCGATCGTCGAAGTAGGGGAGCGTCTCCTCGGCCGGGGCTTCGGCCTTCACCAGCGCAACGGCCGCAAATGCAACCGCTGCCGTCAAACAAACCTTCATCGCCTTCTCCTTGACCGGACGCCTATTCAAGACCCGGCAAGTGGCAGCCAGAAGGCAAGACAGGTTTCGCTGCCCGCGATGGTCGAGTGCGGAAGCCGATGCGAGATCACTTCGGCGGCAGTCCGGCCTTGCGCCTCGCCACGACATGCTCACGCCAGACCGTGAAAATGCCGGCCGCGACCACGAGGATGGAGCCTAGAACCATGTTTGCCGTCAACGTCTCGCCGAAGATGGTGACGCCCATGATCGAAGCGAAGACGAGTTGCAGGTAGGTGAGCGGCTGGACGGCGACGGCATCGAGCATGTCATAGGCGCGGATCAGGAAATAGTGGCTGGAGGTTCCGGTGATGCAGAGCAGCAGCATCCAGCCCCAATCGGTCGGCGACAGCGCAGTCCAGAAGAACGGTCCGACCAGGCTGATTGCAACTGCGCCGACGCTGCCGGTGTAGAAGAAGCTGGTCATCGCCGAATCGCCGCCACGGCTGACCAGGCGCGTTGCGATAATGTAGATGGAAAACATCACTGCTGCCGACAGCGGCAGTAGAAAGCTCGTGTCGAAGGTCCCCTGCTCAGGCTTCAGGATCAGGAGCACGCCGACGAGACCCGCCGAAATCGCCGCCCAGCGCCGCCAGCCGACCCGCTCGCCAAGGAGCGGCATGGACAGGAGCGCAACGAAGAGCGGCGTGGCCGCCAGGATCGCCTGCGAATGCGCCAGGCCGACGATCGTGAAGGCGGTGATGACGACCACGATCTGCGCCGGCAGCAGCACGCCGCGCAGCAGCTGCAGCGCCGGCTTCTTCGTTACGATCGTCGCCTTGAGCCCGCCCGGCGCCCGCGCCGCCAACACCGTGGCAAAGGCGGCAAAGGCCCAATAGCGGATCATCGACACGAAGACCGGCGGATAGATGGCGCCAAGATGTTTGGAGATGCCGTCCTGGATCGCGAAGATGACAATCGCAAGAAGCGCGAAGACGTAGCCGTTTGCCCTGGATTTCATGAGGAGCCTGATATTCCTACAGCGCCGCGCGTCTTATCAGACGCGCAAAGGACGCTGTAGCACTTTGAATTGCTGCATGTTTTTATCCTTAAATCGGTTACGATTTAAGGAAACGTGCAGTAGCGCCGGGCCTGGAGCCACGGTTTTTTCGGCCGCAGTCAGCTGAGACAAAAAGACCCCGAGCCGGGAGGAGGTGGCTCGGGGTCTCTGAACTAGATCGGTCCTGGGAGGAGGAGTGGACCGATCGGCGTCTGGCGCTGTGGGAGGAGGTACAGCGCTTCGACAAGAGAGAGAATAAGTCATTCCCCCTGATTTAATAGGGACAATGTTGCATTGCAGCATTGCGCTGAGTGCAATGCGGCACGCTGCCTGTACCCGTCTCTACATTTCCGTGACCAAACTCGCCTGATGCGGCGAAATGGCCTTTGCCCCTTCCCAAGGTGCAGTAGTCTCAATTGCGGCGGTCACTCCTCGCCTCGCGATAGGGCCGCAGGCGCAAGCGCAAAGACGGGCGGAAGAGCGCGCCAGCCCCCGACGGGGGGAAAGCGCCGGGCAGCCGGTCGGGCGCAAGTTTTTGAACACTCTATCTTTTTCACGAGGCAGCTCTTAACTCCCCCTTAAATTGCCGCAATTAGAGTCCACCGCATCGGCACGTGCACCTGGGTGAGCTCGAGCGCACGACAGGAATTGCGCCGCCGGGAATCGCTTTCGAGCGATGAAGGTCGGACTTCAAGGGGACGCATCCTTCCGGCATGGCAGCACGCGGCAAATCAGGACAACGGATCGAACCTTCCTTCGCGGGCGACAGCGATGACGGTGATTGGCGGGTCGAGGCGAGCGATCGCGTGAGCGGAGGCGCCCGACGGCCCACCCGCGGCAAGTCCGGAGCCGGCAAGAAAAAGACAGGCGGCAAGCGCGGTGGCCGACGCGGCTCCAGCGGCGGCGGCAGCTTTTTCGGCCTTGTCCGCAGGCTTGCCTACTGGTGCGTCGTGCTTGGCATATGGGGTGCGATCGGCGTCGGCGGCCTGGTGCTCTATTACGGCGCGCGGATGCCAAGCGCGACCAGCTGGTCGATCCCCGACCGGCCGCCGAACGTGAAGATCCTTTCGGTCAGCGGCGACATCATCGCCAATCGCGGCGCGACAGGCGGCGAGGCGCTGTCGCTCGAAAATATGTCGCCATATATCCCGCAAGCGGTGATCGCCATCGAGGATCGGCGGTTCTATTCGCATTTCGGCGTCGATCCGCTCGGGCTTGCCCGCGCCATGCTGACCAATCTGACGACCGGCCGCATGGTTCAGGGCGGCTCGACATTGACGCAGCAACTCGCCAAGAACCTGTTCCTCTCGCCCGAGCGCACGCTGGAGCGCAAGGTGCAAGAGGTGCTGCTCGCCTTCTGGCTCGAGCAGAAATACTCCAAGGACCAGATTCTCGCGATGTATCTCAATCGCGTGTTCTTCGGTTCCAACGCCTATGGCGTCGAGGCGGCATCGCGGCGCTACTTCAACAAATCGGCGCGCGACGTCAATCTCGGCGAGGCGGCCGTTCTCGCCGGGTTGCTCAAGGCGCCTTCTCGCCTTTCGCCGGCGCGCGACCCTGAAGCCGCCGAGGAGCGCGCGCAGGTGGTGCTCGGCGCCATGCGCGAGGAAGGCTTCATCACCGACGCCGAGATCAAGACGGCCATGTCGCAGACCCCGACCAAGGCCAAGAGCTTCTGGTCGGGCGCCGAGCACTATGTCGCCGACATGGTCATGGACCAGCTTCCCGACATGATCGGTGAAATCAGCCAGGACCTGGTGATCGACACGACGATCGATCTGGCGCTCGAGAAGAAGGCCGAGGAGGCCATTTCCGCGACACTCGAAGCGGAGGGCGGGAAGCTCAACGCCTCGCAAGCCGCCCTCGTGTCGATCGACGGAACCGGCGCCATCAGGGCATTGGTCGGAGGCCGCGACTATGCCGAAAGCCAGTTCGACCGCGCCTCCAAAGCCAAGCGGCAACCGGGGTCCGCCTTCAAGCCCTTCGTCTATGCGGCCGCGCTCGAGATCGGCCGCACGCCCATGTCGGTCCGAAACGACGCGCCGGTCAGGATCGGCAACTGGACGCCGGAAAACTACGACCAGAAATACCGCGGCGAGGTCACGCTCGCCGATGCGCTTGCCAATTCGCTGAACACGATCGCGGCTGAGCTCGTCATGGAGGTCGGTCCGCAGAACGTGGTCAAGCTCGCGCATCGGCTCGGGATCGATTCGGAGATGCAGGCGAACGCCTCGATTGCGCTCGGGACGTCGGAAGTGAGCCTTGTCGAACTCACCTCCTCCTACGCACCCTTTATGAATGGCGGCTTCAAGGCGACCCCGCACGTCATCCGCCGTATCTCCACCGCCGACGGCACGGTGCTCTACGAAAACACCTACGACAACCCACCGCGCGTGCTCGACCCGGCGATCGTCAGCGAGATGAACCAGATGATGGTGCGCGTGCTGACCAACGGCACCGGCAAGAATGCCCGCATCAAGGGTTGGGAGGCGGCCGGCAAGACCGGCACGACGCAATCCTTCCGCGACGCGCTTTTCGTCGGCTACACGTCGAACCTGACGACCGGCGTCTGGTTCGGCAATGACGACGGCAAGTCGATGAAGAAGGTCACCGGTGGCGGGCTGCCCGCCAAGGCCTGGCACGAGTTCATGACCGCCGCCCACGAGGGCCTGTCGCCATCGCCGCTGTTCGGGACGACCGGCGTGCAGCCTGTCTTCGACCAGGGCGGCGCGGTCGCCGGTTCCGGTGGTCTCCCGGACGGTTTCGCAACCGCCAATCCCGATCAGTTTCCCGAACCGCCGGCAAGCGTCGACGGTACCGCCGCCATCGAGCAGGTGCGGCCCGCCAACGACGAGAGTGCCGGGCCGATCCCGCCCGCGGGTGTCGGCGAGACGACCGGCGCGACCCGCCGGACGACGCTTTTCGAGCTGTTGACCGGTGGTTGAGCCGCCGCGCTGGCTACTTCTTTCGACAGGAATCGCTGACGGCGCCAGGGTGCCGTGCCGATATCGCTTCATCCCGGCATCAAGAGCGCTTGCTTTTGCCCCTGATCCCCCCGCAGAATGCCTTGCAGTCCGAAACGCCGGTCCTTATATACGCCGCATCGACGCAGCCTCGGCTGCAATGAAATCCAACGACCATCCCGTTAGGGGCTGTCCCACGAATGCCTGACCGGGTTCCGACAGTCCGCTGCAAGGAGAGAACGACATGGCTAAAGTTATTGGTATTGACCTGGGAACGACCAACTCCTGCGTCGCCGTCATGGACGGCAAGGACGCGAAGGTGATCGAAAACGCTGAGGGCGCGCGCACGACCCCCTCGATGGTGGCATTCACCGACGACGGCGAACGTCTCGTCGGCCAGCCGGCCAAGCGCCAGGCCGTCACCAATCCGGAAAACACTCTTTTTGCGATCAAGCGCCTGATCGGCCGTACCTTCCAGGATCCGACCACCCAGAAGGACAAGGGGATGGTCCCCTACAAGATCACCAAGGCCGACAATGGTGACGCCTGGGTCGAAGCGCACGGCAAGGGTTACTCGCCGTCGCAGATCTCGGCCATGATCCTTCAGAAGATGAAGGAAACCGCCGAGTCCTATCTCGGTGAGAAGGTCGAAAAGGCCGTCATCACCGTTCCGGCCTACTTCAACGACGCCCAGCGCCAGGCCACCAAGGATGCCGGCAAGATCGCCGGCCTCGAAGTGCTGCGCATCATCAACGAGCCGACCGCTGCCGCGCTCGCCTACGGTCTTGACAAGAAGGAAGGCAAGACGATCGCCGTCTACGACCTTGGCGGTGGCACCTTCGATATCTCTGTTCTGGAAATCGGCGATGGCGTCTTCGAGGTGAAGTCGACCAATGGCGACACCTTCCTCGGCGGTGAAGACTTCGACATGCGTCTCGTCGAATACCTCGCCGGCGAGTTCAAGAAGGAACAGGGCATCGACCTCAAGAACGACAAGCTCGCGCTGCAGCGCCTCAAGGAAGCTGCTGAAAAGGCGAAGATCGAGCTGTCGTCCTCGCAGCAGACCGAAATCAACCTGCCGTTCATCACGGCCGATGCATCCGGTCCGAAGCACCTGACGATGAAGCTGTCGCGCGCCAAGTTCGAGAGCCTGGTCGACGATCTCGTCCAGAAGACCATCGCGCCCTGCAAGGCGGCGCTGAAGGATGCCGGTGTTTCGGCGGCGGAGATCGACGAAGTCGTTCTCGTCGGTGGCATGACCCGCATGCCCAAGGTCCAGGAAACCGTCAAGCAGCTCTTCGGCAAGGAGCCGCACAAGGGCGTCAACCCGGATGAGGTGGTCGCCATGGGTGCCGCCATCCAGGCCGGCGTTCTCCAGGGCGACGTCAAGGACGTTCTGCTGCTCGACGTGACCCCGCTGTCGCTCGGCATCGAAACGCTCGGCGGCGTCTTCACCCGCCTGATCGAGCGCAACACGACGATCCCGACCAAGAAGTCGCAGACTTTTTCGACGGCTGACGACAACCAGTCCGCCGTGACGATCCGCGTTTCGCAGGGCGAGCGTGAAATGGCCGCCGACAACAAGCTGCTCGGCCAGTTCGACCTCGTGGGCATCCCGCCGGCACCGCGCGGCGTACCGCAGATCGAAGTCACCTTCGACATCGACGCCAACGGCATCGTGCAGGTTTCCGCGAAGGACAAGGGCACCGGCAAGGAGCACCAGATCCGCATCCAGGCATCCGGTGGTCTCTCCGATGCCGACATCGAGAAGATGGTCAAGGACGCCGAAGCCAATGCCGAGGCCGACAAGAAGCGCCGCGAAACGGTCGAGGCCCGGAACCAGGCGGAAAGCCTGATCCACTCTTCGGAGAAGTCGCTGAAGGAATATGGCGACAAGGTTTCGGAAACCGACCGCAAGGCGATCAGCGACGCGATCGCAGCCCTGAAGGCCGCGACCGAAGCTTCCGAGCCGGACGCAGAGGACATCAAGGCCAAGACCAATACGCTCATGGAAGTTTCCATGAAGCTCGGTCAGGCGATCTATGAGGCACAGCAGGCCGAAGCCGCCCATGCGGATGCCGCAGCGGATGCGGCCCGCGACGATGACGTCGTCGACGCCGACTTCGAAGAGGTCAAGGACGAAGACGGCCGCAAGCGGTCCGCATAAGCCTCTTTCGATCGTTGCATCAAAGGAGCCCGGGAGCGATCCCGGGCTTTTTCATGCCCGCACGGCCACCTTGGCGCGGACGATCGGATGCCGGTGACGGCGCAACAGGCCGCGCGAGCGCCATTTTTCGACAAAAAACCGCCTGTACCCCGAGTTGGCTATGGTATCGCGCTTCAAGGTTTACTAAATCCTGTGGCAAGATAATCAGGCAGCCGCCGATCCCCGCGCTGGCACGCCTTGTCAATGGGACAATCTTTGAAGCATGAAACGTGATCTTTACGAAACGCTCGGCGTTGCAAGAGGTGCGGATGAGAAGGAGCTGAAAAGCGCCTTCCGCAAACTGGCGATGAAATATCATCCGGACAAGAACCCGGGCGACGCGGAAGCGGAAAAATCTTTCAAAGAGATCAACGAAGCCTATGAGACGCTGAAGGACCCGCAGAAGCGCGCGGCCTACGACCGCTACGGTCACGCTGCATTCGAGCAGGGCGGCATAGGCGGCGGCTTCGGCAACGGCTTTGCGGGCGGTGGCGCCGGCGGATTCTCCGACATCTTCGAGGACATCTTCGGCGAGATGATGGGCGGCGGGCGCCAGCGGCGCTCCTCAGGCGGACGCGAGCGCGGCGCCGATCTTCGCTACAACATGGAAATCACGCTCGAAGAGGCCTATTCCGGCAAGACGGCGCAGATCCGCGTGCCGACATCGATCACCTGCGACGTCTGCAGCGGCAGCGGCGCCAAGCCCGGCACGAGCCCGAAGACCTGCGCGACCTGTCAGGGCTCCGGCCGCGTGCGCGCGGCGCAGGGCTTCTTCTCGATCGAGCGCACCTGCCCGACCTGCGGCGGCCGCGGCCAGACGATCACCGATCCCTGCATCAAATGCCACGGCCAGGGCCGGGTCATGGAGGAGCGTACGCTTTCGGTCAACATTCCGGCCGGCATCGAGGACGGGACGCGCATTCGCCTCTCCGGCGAAGGCGAGGCAGGCCTTCGCGGCGGTCCGGCGGGCGACCTCTACATTTTCCTCTCCGTCAAACCGCACGAATTCTACCAGCGCGACGGTGCCGACCTCTATTGCAGCGTGCCGATCTCGATGACGACGGCGGCGCTCGGCGGCAAATTCGACGTGGCGACGCTCGACGGTACCAAGTCCCGCGTCACCGTGCCGGAGGGCACGCAGGCCGGCAAGCAGTTCCGCCTCAAGGGCAAGGGCATGCCGGTGCTGCGCTCCACCCAGAGCGGCGATCTCTACATCCAGATCCAGATCGAGACGCCGCAGAAGCTGACCAAGCGTCAGCGCGAGCTGCTGCAGGAGTTCGAGCAGATCTCGTCCAAGGAGAACAATCCGGAGTCGACGGGCTTCTTCGCCCGGATGAAGGATTTCTTCGACACGCTCAGCGACTGATACCGGTTCGAAAGCGGCGGAATTTCAAGGCACCGCCGTCCACGACCGAAAGACTCTTGGGGCGCTTCACCGTTTCGTTGAAACAGTGAAACGCCCCAACTCTTTTGAACCGGCGCTATCCCTACAGCCCCGTGCGTCTTATCGGATGCGCACAGGTCGCTGTAGCACTTTGAATTGCTGCATGTCTTTGTCCTTAAATCGAGGTCGATTTAAGGACAAAGACATGCACCAGAATCGATCAGCCAAACAAGCCGGCAGCGAAGTAGGAAAGGGCGGCGATCACGGCAGCCGCCGGCATGGTGATCACCCAGGCAATAACGATGTTGCCGGCCAGCCCCCAGCGCACGGCCGAGACGCGCCGTGCCGATCCGACGCCGACGATGGCACCGGTGATCGTGTGGGTGGTCGAGACCGGAATGCCGAGCCAGGTGGCACCGAACAGGGTGATGGCGCCGCCCGTTTCGGCGCAGAAACCCTGCATCGGGTTGAGTTTGGTGATCTTCGATCCCATGGTGTGGACGATCCTCCAGCCGCCGAACAGCGTGCCAAGCGCGATCGCCGCCTGGCAGGTGATCACCACCCAGAAGGGCACGTAGAATTCCGACCCGAGATAGCCTTGGGAAAAGAGCAGCACGGCGATAATGCCCATGGTCTTCTGTGCGTCGTTGCCGCCGTGCCCAAGCGAATAGAACGAGGCGGAAACGAACTGCAGAACCCGGAACGTACTGTCGACCGCAAACGGCGTCTGGCGAACAAAGAGCCAGGACACGATCAGCACGAGGAATAGCGCCAGAAAAAAGCCGATGGCAGGCGACATGACGATCGCCCCGGCCGTCTTCAGGAGACCGTGCCAGACGATCGCGCTGAAGCCGGTCCTGGCGAGGCCCGCGCCAACCAGGCCGCCGACGAGCGCATGGGAGGAACTCGAAGGAATCCCGAACAGCCAGGTGACGATGTTCCAGACGATCGCACCCGTCAACGCCGCAAAGATCACCTGCGGCGTGACGATACCCGGGTCGATGATGCCGGTCCCGAGCGTCTCAGCCACGTGCAGCCCGAAGAACAGGAAGGCGATGAAGTTGAAGAAGGCCGCCCACAGGACCGCATACTGCGGCCTCAAGACGCGGGTCGAGACAATGGTCGCGATCGAGTTGGCCGCGTCGTGCAATCCGTTGAGGAAATCGAAGAACAGGGCGACGGCGATGAGCCCCACGAGCAGCGGGAAAGCGAGCGTCACATCCATCAGACGTTCTCGATCACGATGCCGCTGATTTCGTTCGCCACATCCTCGAAGCGATCGACGACTTTCTCCAGCTCGCCGTAGATTTCGCTGCCGATGATGTAAGCCATGGGATTGGTGGCGCCATGGCGCTGGAACAGGTCCTTGAGCCCCTGGTCGTGCAGCTCGTCGGAACGACCCTCGACGCGGGTCACCTCCTCGGCAATGGTGCTGAGGCGCTGGGCATTCGCACCGATCCGGTTGAGCAGGGGTATGGCCTCGGCAACGAGATGGGCCGCCTGCACCACCGCGGCACCCATTTCCTGCATGCCGGGATCGAAGCTTTTCTGCTCGTAGAGCCGGATCGTTTTCACCGTCTTGTGCATCATGTCGATCGCGTCATCCATCGACTGGATGAGATCCTTGATGTCACCACGGTCGAAGGGTGTGATGAAGCTCCGGCGCACCGCGAGCAGGACTTCGCGGGTGATCTCGTCGGCCTCGTGCTCGAGCGCGATGATGCGATCGCAATGGCGATCGATGTCCGGTCCCCCGGCAAGCAAGGCATTCAGCGCTTCCGCCGCTCCCATGACTGTGCGCGAGTGTTGTGCAAAGAGATCAAAGAATCGATCCTCGCGGGGAAGAAGCTTGCGAAACAGGCCAAGCATTGCAGATCCATCTGTCGATTGTCACAAAACTGTCATATTGCACCGACTCGCCCAGGGAAAGCTCTCAAGTGGACAAAAACCGAAGCTTCCCCGGCGATTTCGCGCCCGAGGAACAGCGATGCGGGTGGACGCCGCCTTTTGCCGCTTGCCCTCTTCGCGCGCGGGGCGCGGCTGGCGGGTGGGGGCAGATGCCCTTTCGCCTTGCCTTGGCCTCGCTTTCGGCCTACCTGACAGAAACGTCGAATCCGGACCCGAGATGCCGCACAAGGTCTTCCTCAACCGCCTGAAACTGACTGACTTTCGCAACTACGCGACGCTGGCGCTCGACCTTGACGCGCGCCATGTCGTGCTGACCGGCGAGAATGGCGCGGGCAAGACGAACCTTATGGAAGCGGTTTCGTTTCTCTCGCCCGGCCGTGGCCTGCGCCGTGCGGCCTATGCCGACGTTGCGCGGGTTGGAGCGACCGACGGATTCTCGGTCTTTGCAGCAGTCGATGGCATGGAAGGGCCTGTGGAAATCGGCACGGGCACCGCCGGCACCGAGGATGGCCAAGCGCGCCGCCTGCGGCTCAACGGTACGCCCGCGAAGACCGTGGACGAGTTGACCGACCATCTGCGCGTGCTCTGGCTGACGCCGGCGATGGATGGTCTCTTCACCGGCCCGTCCACCGATCGCAGGCGGTTTCTCGACCGCCTGGTGCTCTCGCTCGACCCCGGGCACGGGCGGCGCGCCAGTGAGTTCGAACGCGCGATGCGAAGCCGCAACCGGTTGCTGACGGAGTTTCGGCCGGACCCCGCCTGGCTTTCGGCGATCGAGCGCGAAATGGCCGGGCTCGGAGTGTCCATGGCGCTGGCGCGCCTCGAAATGCTGGGCCTCTTGACAGCGCTTGTCGAGCGAAGCCAAACCGAGGGCACATTTCCTTCCGCGACGCTGGCGCTCTCGGGCTTTCTCGACGATCTCCACGGCCTGCCGGCCTACGATCTCGAAGAGCGGTACCTGGCGATGCTGCTGGAAGGCCGCGGCCGCGACGCCGCGGCCGGCCGCACGCTGGATGGTCCGCATCGCAGCGATCTCCTCATTCGCCACCGCGAAAAGAACATGGAAGCCGAACGATGCTCGACCGGTGAGCAGAAGGCGCTGCTGGTCGGCCTTGTGCTCGCCCATGCTCGGCTTGTCGGCGACATGACAGGCCATGCGCCGGTGTTGCTGCTCGACGAAATCGCTGCCCATCTCGACGAAGGGCGGCGGGCGGCGCTCTTCGACCTTGTCGACCGCCTTGGCGGTCAGGCCTTCATGACCGGAACCGATCGGACCATGTTTGCGGCGCTTGGCGAACGCGGCCGCTTTCTCACCGTTGCCAACGGGCATGTTTCCGGGTGAGATTCACTTTGGAATGGATGCGAGGGCGCGCCAGCGATCTTCCATCAAAACCATCATGGTCTGTCGAAAGGGGCTCCGAATGACGATCGACGCAAAGCTCGACACCGCGGAAATCGCCCGTTACGCGCGCCACATCGTCTTGCCGGAGGTGGGTGGTGCGGGGCAGCAGAAGCTAAAGGCGGCGCGCGTGCTCGTCATCGGCGCGGGCGGCCTCGGCGCGCCCGTGCTGCAGTACCTTGCCGCTGCCGGCGTCGGAACGCTCGGCGTCATCGACGACGATGTCGTGTCGCTGTCGAACCTGCAGCGGCAGGTCATTCACGCAACCGCGGATATCGGCCGGCCCAAGGTCGAAAGCGCCGTGCTGGCGATCAATGCGCTCAATCCCCACGTGACGGCCACGATGCATCACACGCGGCTCGAGGCCGGAAACGCCGAGGAGATCTTTCGCCACTACCACCTCGTCATCGATGGTTCGGACAATTTCGACACGCGTTATCTGGCGGCAGACACGGCCGACGCGGTGCAAGTTCCGCTGGTCACCGGGGCCGTCGGCCGCTTCGACGGGTCCGTCACCGTGCTGAAACCCTACGAAACCGACGCCGAGGGCCATCCAAACCCGTCTTATCGCGACCTCTTTCCCGCCCCTCCCCCGCCGGGCGTGGTTCCCTCCTGCGCCGAGGCCGGCGTGCTGGGCGCCTTGACCGGCGTCATCGGCACGCTGCAGGCGATGGAGGCGATCAAACTCATCACCGGGATCGGCGAGCCGCTCGTCGGCCGGCTGTTGCTCTACGATGCGCTCGCGGCGCAGTTCAGCACGATCCGGTATCGGCGTGGCGCGGCTTGAGGGCACCATGAGAGTGATCCGCATCGACGGTCGCTTCGATCGCTTTGAAGAACTGCTGGCACTGATCCTTGCATCCTTTGCCTATATGGATGCACGGATCGATCCGCCTTCTTCTGCGCATGCGCTGACTCCGGAAGCACTCCGTCGAAAGGCAGAAGACGAGATTGCCTTTGTCGCCCTCGCCGAGCGCCATCTCGTCGGCTGCGTGTTCTGCAGGCCGGAACCGGATTGCCTTTACATCGGCAAGCTCGCTGTCGCGCCCCCGTCACAGCGCAAGGGCGCGGGGCGTCTGCTCCTCGCCGCGGCCGAAGAAACGGCGCGCGAACTCAAACTTCCCGCCCTGCGGCTGCAGACGCGCATCGAGCTTTCCGAGAACCACGCGACGTTCGCTGCCTGGGGTTTCGTCGAGACCGGCCACACCGCTCATTCCGGCTTCACGCGGCCGACCTCGATCGACATGCGGAAAGTCGTTTAGTGCTGCCAAGCAGCGTCCAGCTGCGGCCACCTTTGCCCCTCACCCTAACCCTCTCCCCGCACGCGGGGAGAGGGGACTCAGGCGCCGCGGCATACACCTTCTCCCCGCCTGCGGGGAGAAGGTGCCGGCAGGCGGATGAGGGGCAAAACCGCTTTCTAATCCCGCCCCGGCAACACGCGATCCGGCGGACGGTGGCCGTCGAAGAAGGTGCGGATGTTGATCACCACCTTTTCACCCATGTCGATACGGCCTTCGAGAGTCGCGGAGCTCATGTGTGGCAGGAGCACCACCTTGCCTTCGCCGGCGAGCTTGACGAGCTTGGGGCTGACCGCCGGCTCGTTCTCGAAAACGTCGAGCCCAGCCCCGGCAATCTTGCCTTCCCTCAGGCACTTGATCAGCGCCGTCTCGTCGATGATGCCGCCGCGCGCCGTGTTGACGATGTAGCTGTCCGGCCGCATCAGCGCGAGGCGGCGCGCCGACAGCAAATGGAACGTCGCGGGCGTCGAGGGGCAGTTCACCGAGACGATATCGACGCGCGCAAGCATCTGGTCGAGGCTGTCCCAATAGGTCGCCTCGAGTATTTCCTCTGTCTCGGGCTTGACCCGGTGGCGGTTGTGGTAGTGGATCGAAAGTCCGAAGGCCTTGGCGCGGCGGGCGACGGCGGTGCCGATCCGGCCCATGCCGACGATACCGATGCGTTTGCCGGCGATACGGCGGCCAAGCATCCAGGTCGGCGACCAGCCCGCCCATTCCCCCTTGCGATCGGTCAGGATCTGCGCACCCTCGGCGAGCCGCCGCGGCACCGCGAGGATGAGCGCCATGGTCATGTCTGCCGTGTCTTCGGTGAGCACATTCGGGGTGTTGGTGACGGTAATGCCTCTTCGCGCGGCCGCGTCCACGTCGATGTTGTCGACGCCGTTCGAGAAGGCGGCAATCAACCTCAACTGCGGTCCCGCCTGCTCGATCAGAGCGGCGTCGATTCTGTCCGTCACCGTCGGCACGAGCACATCGACCCGCTTGACCGCGGCAACCAGCTCCGGCTGGCTGCGCGGCGTGTCGTCTACATTCAGCTCCGCGTCGAAGAGTTCGCGCATGCGGGTTTCGACGACATCCGGCAATTTCCGGGTGATGTAGACCGTTGGTTTCTTCTTGCTTGTCATCGCTGTGCGCGGCCCTCGTTCACGGGTCCTTAACCAAGTTGGGCGATAGTTTCTCCCTGTAGTCGCAATTTCTACCAGACCCGGTGGCGAAGACAAACGAAAGTCACTGCCTGACACCGGATTTGCACCCCATGCCGACGGGCCAGATCAAAGTGCGCCTTCAAGGCTTCGCCGCTATCGAAAAATGAGCTTCGTCATGCGTGATGTCGTTTCCAGCTTCTCGACCGTGTTGGTAGCCGCCTTCATCGGGATGGCCGTGATGACCTCCGGCGCCTTTGCCCAGGCGGCGAAAGGCGCGAGCGGCCTGCCGCTGCCGCGTTTCGTCAGCCTGAAATCGAAGAGCGTCAACCTACGAATTGGTCCAAGCCTCGACTACGCGGTCGCCTTCCGCTACCTCAAATCGGGCGTGCCGGTGGAAATCATCCAGGAATATGACAACTGGCGCCGTATCCGCGACGCGGACGGGACGGAGGGCTGGGTGAACCAGGCGCTGCTTTCCGGCGACCGGACTGCGCTTGCCGCCCCGTGGATGCGCGGCAAGGGCGAAGGCATTTTCGTCAACCTCCGGCGCGATCCTCAAAGCACGGCGCCGATCGTGGCGCGGATGGAACCGGGCGTTGTGCTGCAGATCGGCGAATGCAATGGCGATTGGTGCCACGCCGAAACGCAAGGCGTCGAAGGCTGGATCGCGCAAGGCGAGATCTGGGGCGCCTATCCGGGCGAAGCCTTCAAGTAGGGTCCGCCCGGCGTCGCTGTTACGCGCCCACTGCGCCCCGCGCGTCCTTTCCGACGCGCCCAGATAGGCGGGCAATTCAGACGAGGCCCGCTTCCTTGGCGGCGGCGGCAAGCGATATCATCGGACGCGGGCCGATCTGGCCGATGACGATACCGGCTGCGAGATTGCCAAGCTTGCTGCAAATCTCGAGCGAACGCCCCTGCGTGTAGCCGTGGAGGAACCCGGCCGCATAAAGGTCGCCAGCACCCGTCGTGTCGACAACCTGCTCGACCGCCTTCGCCCAGACGCGCACGCACTCGTCGCCACGAACGACGACGGAGCCCTCTTCGCTCAGCGTGACCGCTGCAAGCTTGCAGTCCTTCGCGAGCGCCGTCAGCGCCGCGTCGAAATCCTCCGTCTCGTAAAGCGCCAGGGCTTCCTGCCTGTTGGCAAAAACGATGTCCACGGTGCCGGAGCGCATCAGATCGAGGAACTCGTCGCGATAGCGATGGACACAGAAACTGTCCGAGAGCGTCATGGCCATTTCGCGGCCGTTGGCATGGGCAATTCGAGCCGCCTCGCGGATCGCATCCTTGGCGCGCGGCGGGTCCCACAAATAGCCCTCGAAATAGGTAACCTTGGCTTGCGCGACCACATCTTCCTCGACGTCTTCGGGGCCGAGCTCAACGCAGGCGCCGAGATAGGTGTTCATGGACCGTTCGCCGTCTTCCGTCACAAAGATCATCGAGCGCGCGGTCGGCGGCAGACTTTCGAGCGGCTTCGTCTGGAAATAGACGCCCTGCGCGCGGATATCGTGCGTAAAAATATCACCGAGCTGATCACTGGCGATCTTGCCGAAATAGGCCGCCCGCCCGCCAAGGCTAGCGACACCGGCTGCGGTGTTGCCGGCGCTGCCGCCGGAGGCCTCAACCGCCGGGCCCATCCGCGAATAGAGCAACTCGGCCCGATCCGTGTCGATGAGGTTCATCGCGCCCTTGATGATACCGTTCTCCACAAGAAAGCTGTCATCGCAGCGCGCAATGATATCGACGATCGCGTTGCCGATCGTCAGCACATCGTATTTTGTCATGAACTCCGTCCGGTTTCCTGAAGTGACCGGTCTCCGTTAATACCGGTTTTCCGCCCATTTGGAAGACGCAACACGAAAATGCCGTCAACCGGCGACGGGCACGACCTGCGGCGGCAGCTCGATCAATGGGGCCGGTATATCGCAAGTTTTTTCCGGTGACTTGCAGAGGTCTGCGATGACACAGCGCTCGCATTCCGGTCGGCGCGCCTTGCAAACGTAGCGGCCGTGCAGGATCAGCCAATGGTGGGCGTGGTAAAGATAGGCCTCCGGGATGACGCGCAGCAGATGAGCCTCCACTTCGTCCGGCGTCCTGCCCGGCGCGAGAAGAATGCGATTGGCGATGCGGAAGATATGGGTGTCGACGGCGATCGTCGGCTGGCCGAAAGCCATGGACAAGACGACATTGGCGGTCTTGCGCCCGACGCCCGGCAGGGTCACCAGTTCTTCCCGCGTGCGGGGTACCTCACCGCCGAAATCGGCGATCAGTTTTTCCGAGAGCGCGATGACGTTTTTCGCCTTGTTGCGGTAAAGTCCGATCGTCTTGATATAGTCCCGAAGCTTCTCCTCACCCAACGCCAGCATCTTTTGCGGCGTATCGGCGACGGCAAAGAGCGCCCGCGTCGCCTTGTTGACGCCGGCGTCGGTTGCCTGGGCCGAAAGCGCGACCGCCACCACCAGCGTGAACGGGTTGACGTGTTCGAGTTCGCCCCTCGGCTCGGGGCGCTGCACGGAGAAGCGACGGAAGATCTCCTCGATCTCGGCAGCGCCGTAGGCACTGCGTTGCCGCGCCCGGGCCAAGCGGGCTGTCGTTGCGTTCGATTTTGACGGTTGCTTCGGCGTTTTCAGCTTCACGTTTTTCATGCGGCATCTATAGTCATTGGTCATGACCGAAGGCAACGCCGAGACCTCCATCAACGACCAGCCGATCTTCGCGGCCGAGCTCACGCCCTACCGTTCGCTCGGTCTCAAGGGGTTCAAAGTCCTCCTTATGATCGCAGGCGCGATGAGCCTCGTGCACGTATTCGTTTTCCTGGTCATCGGCGCATGGCCGATCGTCTTCTTTTTCGGCCTAGATTTCGTCCTGCTTTTCGGCGCCTTCTGGCTAAACTATCGTTCCGCACGCGCCCGGGAAGAGGTCAGCATCTCGCGGACCGACGTTTCCGTTAAGAAATTCACGCCATCGGGGCGAATGATCGAGCATCGCTTCAATCCCTTCTGGGCACGGTTCAGCATCAGGCGGCACCAGGAGATTGGCATCGTTTCGATGTGGATCATCGGTGGCGGCCGCCAGACCGATATCGGCTCCTTCCTCAATCGCGACGACCGCGAAACCTTCGCGCTCGCCTTTGCCCGCGCGCTCGCGACCGCCCGCCGGCGCTGACGTTTGAAACAACGCAGTTGCGGACGGAAAAACGCTACACACGTTTCTGACATGCCCACAAGAATCGGGTGGTTATCTGCCCGCCACATGACTACCTGTAGGCTGACAGGAGGCGATCATGAACGTTGTTACATCCATTCCGACCGACATCACTCCCGAAGGCACCGATTACGATACGGTCAGCCGCGTGATCGAGATGCTGACGGAGGATTACCGCGACCAGCCGTCGCTTGAAACCGTCGCCAGCCGCCTTGGCCAGTCGCCGACCCAGTTGCAGAAGACCTTCACCCGCTGGGCAGGGCTTTCGCCCAAGGCCTTTCTCCAGGCCGTGACGCTCGACCACGCCAAGCGGCTGCTGCGGCAGGAAGACATGCCGTTGCTGGAGACCAGCATCGAGGTAGGCCTGTCCGGCCCCAGCCGCCTGCACGACCTGTTCGTCACGCATGAGGCGATGTCACCCGGCGAATGGAAGGCGCGCGGCGAAGGGCTTACCATTCGCTACGGCTTCCATCCCTCGCCCTTCGGGACCGCGCTCGTCATGGTCACCGAGCGCGGCCTTGCCGGACTTGCCTTTGCCGATTCCGGCGAGGAAGTGTCGAGCTTCGACGATATGGCCCGCCGGTGGCCGAAGGCGAGCTATGTCGAGGATAGTGCGGCGACGGCGCGCTATGCCGCCCGCATCTTCAATCCGGAGCGCTGGTGTGCGGAGGAGCCGCTGCAAATCTTCCTGATCGGCTCGGATTTCCAGATCCGGGTGTGGCAGGCACTGCTCAACATCCCGCTCGGAAAGGCGACCACCTATTCGAAGATCGCCGACGAGATCGGCCAGCCGACCGCTTCGCGCGCCGTCGGCGCGGCCGTCGGACGCAACCCGATCTCCTTCGTCGTGCCCTGCCACCGTGCGCTCGGCAAGAGCGGCGATCTCACCGGCTACCACTGGGGCCTGACGCGCAAGCGCGCGATCCTCGGCTGGGAAGCGGGCAGGGCGTGAGGCCTTGAGTCGATTACGTCAGGGTCGCCCCTCATCCGGCCTGCCGGCCTCCTTCTCCCCGCAAGCGGGGCGAAGGAGACTCGCGACCTCGTCTCAATCCCCTCTCCCCGCGCGCGGGGAGAGGACTACTGCATGTTTCCTTAAATCGTACCCGATTTGAGGACAAAAACATGCCGCAATTCCAACTGCTGCAGCGTCCTTTGCGCGTCTGATAAGACGCGCGGCGCTGTAGCGTGAGGGGCAAACCTTATGCAGCCGACGGCACGAATCAATGCGCGCCGGACATGTCGCCCAGCACTTCCTTCGAAGCGACGGTGGAATCCGCTTTCAGCTTGTAGACCATCGGCACCCCGGTCGCGAGGTTGAGCTTGAGGATCTGTTCCTTTGTCAGCTTGTCGAGCACCATCACGAGCGAACGCAGCGAGTTGCCGTGGGCGGCGATCAGAACCTTCTGGCCCGAAAGCACACGCGGCAGGATGTCGGTGAGATAATAGGGCCAGACGCGTGCGCCGGTGTCACGCAGGCTCTCGCCGCCGGGCGGCGGGACATCATAGGAGCGGCGCCAGATATGCACCTGCTCCTCGCCCCATTTGGCACGCGCGTCGTCCTTGTTGAGGCCGGAAAGATCGCCGTAATCGCGCTCGTTCAGCGCCTGGTCGCGAATGGTTTCAAGCGAGGACTGGTCGACGGCGTCAAGCACGAACTGGCAGGTGCGCTGAGCGCGGACAAGCGAAGAGGTGAAGGCGATGTCGAACTTGATGCCGTACTCGGCGAGCGCCTTGCCGCCGGCTTTTGCTTCCTCGACGCCGAGCTCGGTCAGGTCCGGGTCACGCCAGCCGGTGAACAGGTTCTTCAGGTTCCAATCGCTCTGGCCATGCCGAACGAGGACGAGGGTGCCGCTCATTTCATTTCCTCTTGAAAGATTTGAATGTCAGTTGAGCCCGAGAACGTCGAGCATGGAATAGAAGCCGGGCTTCTGGCTGCGCCCCCAAAGGGCCGCGGTGACCGCGCCGCGCGCGAAGATCGAGCGATCCGTGGCGCTGTGGGAGAGAGTGACCTGCTCGCCCTCGCCGGCGAGAATGACGGAATGTTCACCGACGACGGAGCCGCCGCGCAGCGTCGCAAAACCGATCGCCCCTTCCGGCCGTGCTCCGGTGTGGCCGTCCCGAACCCGCACGGAATGATCCGCGAGCTCGATGCCGCGGCCCTTTGCCGCCGCCTCTCCGAGCAGGAGCGCCGTGCCCGACGGGGCATCGACCTTGTGCTTGTGATGCATCTCCAGAATTTCGATGTCCCAGTCCGCCGCCTTGAGCGCGCGCGCCGCCTGCTGCGTCAAAACGCCGAGAAGATTGACGCCGAGGCTCATATTGCCCGACTTGATGACGCGCGCGTGCCGCGCCGCTGCGCGGATCTTTGCCTCGTCGTCAGCCGAGCAGCCGGTGGTGCCGATGACGTGGACGATGCGGGCCTGCGCCGCCAGCCCGGCGAATTCGACCGTGCCCGCCGGGGACGTGAAATCGAGAACGCCCTCCGCCTCGACAAAGGCCTCGAGCGGCTTGTCGGTGATGGCGACATCGATCGGCCCGAGCCCGGCGAGTTCGCCGGCGTCACGGCCAAGGAAGGGCGAACCCGGCCGCTCCACCGCGGCGTGGAGACACACGCCGGCCATGCCATGAACGATCCGGATCAGTGTCTGGCCCATCCGGCCGGCCGCGCCGACCACCACGAGCTTCATATCCGTTTCGCTCATCGTCAAATTCCCTTGGCTTCTATAGGATTGCGTCTTCCGCCGTCATGTCCGAGGCGCTGCCCTGCAGATTGTGCAGCCGAGCGTAGAGACCGTCCGGACGCTGTGCAAGCTCGTCATGCGTGCCCTCCTCGACGACCGTGCCATCCTTCATGACGATGATCTTGTCGGCGTTGACGACGGTCGAAAGCCGGTGAGCGATGACGATGACGGTACGGCCGCTCATCGCCCGATCGAGCGCCTTCTGCACTGCAGCCTCGGATTCGGTATCGAGGGCGGAGGTCGCCTCGTCGAGCAGGAGGATCGGTGCATTGCGCACAAGTGCGCGGGCGATCGACAGCCGCTGGCGCTGGCCGCCCGATAGCGTTACGCCGTTCTCGCCGACCGGCGTATCGTAGCCCTGCGGCTGCGCCAGGATGAAATCGTGGGCGTAGGCGAGCCGTGCCGCCTCCTCGATTTCCGCATCCGTGGCTTCCGGCCGGCCATAGCGAATGTTGTCGCGGATCGAGCCTTCGAAGAGGTATGGCTGCTGCGAGACATAGGCAAGGCCATTGCGCAGCGACTGCTTGGTCACGCCCGCAATGTCCTGCCCGTCGATGAGAATCTGCCCCGACTTCGGATCGTAGAACCGCGGGATAAGGCTGATGATGGTCGATTTTCCGGCACCCGAAGGGCCGACCAGCGCCGTCGTCTTGCCGCCCTCGGCAAGGAAGCTGACGCCCTTCAGGATCTCGTCGCCGCTGCCGTAGGCGAAGCGCACGTCGCGCAGTTCGATGGTCGCTTCGCCGAGCTTGATTTCGGTCGCGTCGGGACGGTCGCGCTGGTGCGGCATCGTATCGAGAATCTCGTAGATCATGCGCGCGTTGACGGCGGCGCGCTCCAGCGACACCTGCAGGCGCGCGAGACGCCGCGCCGGGTCATAGGCCATCAAGAGCGCGGTGACGAAGGCGAAGAACGCGCCCGGCGGGACGTTGCCATAGATCGTGCGGAAAGCCGAATAGGCAAGCACCGACGATATCGCCAGGCCGGCGAAGGTTTCCGTCATCGGTGCCGTGCGTTCGCTGAGCCGCGCGATCCGGTTTGCCCGGTTTTCCGCCCGGTCGATGATCGTCTCGACCTTGCGTCGCAATTCGTTTTCCATCGTGAAGGCCTTGACGATGGAAATACCCTGGATCGTTTCCTGCATGGCGCCGAGCACGCGGCTGTTGACCTCGACGGCCTCGCGCGTCGCCAGGCGCAGGCGCTTCGAGACATAACGCAGGCCGAGAAGCAGCGGCGGCGCGACGAAGAAGACGATGAGCGAGAGCAGCCAGTCCTTGCTGAACATGACGCCGACAAGCCCGATCAAGGTCAGGAAATCGCGCGCGATCGACGTCACCGTCATGTTGAGCACGTCGCGGATGCCGCTGACATTCTGGCTGATCTTGGCGGCAAGCTGCGCCGAGCGCATGTCATGGAAATAGCCGACGCTGAGCGCCATCAGATGGGCGTAAAGCCGGCGCTGGTAGCGCGCGACGATATTGTTGCCGATCTTCGAGAGCGCGACCGCCTGCCCGTATGTCGCCAGACCACGCAGGACGAAGGCCGCGAAGATCGCAACGCAGATCCACAGGACGATGTCGGCACGCCTGTTGGCAAAGGCCTCGTTGATCACGGTTTCCATGATCCAGGCCGTGAAGCCGGTCGTCGCCGCCACGACCATCAGGCAGGCGATGGCGAAGGCATAGCCCCGGATGTGGTCGCGGCCGTTTTCGGCAATGACGCGCCTCAGGATCCCGGTAATCGTGTCGGAATCGACTGCGCGCTGTTTTCTATTCTTGGCGTCCAATAAGCCCGTCTTCCCTGAGCTCGCTCTAGATCACGATGATTTTAGGTCGAATCGACCTAAAATCATGAACGTGATCGATTCCAATAAGTTAGAGCGGGATGCGGGCGGAAAACCGCGCACACTTTTCCTCATCCCGCTCTAGCGTTCCCTGTACCGGCATCGCCCGCCCGGGCTCTATAGTGCTTTGATGCCGGTTTGGCGAGTCTTTGCGAACATTCGGCCGGTCAGCTTCTCCAGCGCCGTCCCTCCATTGCAACACCAAAGTCTCTCGGCGTGCGCGCGAAGGCGGCGAGACCGGAAAGTGCGGCCATCGGATGGACGACGGCGAAAGTCGGTATCGTTCGCATCAGTGCGGAATGCGGCGCTTTGTCCTCGAAGGCCGCACGGAATTCCGGCCGCATCAAAGCCGGCAATATCTTCTGCGAGATGCCGCCGGCCAGGAACACGCCGCCGCGTGCCATGAAGATCAGCGCCATGTCGCCGGCGACGCGGCCAAGATAGGTGCTGAAAAGCGATACCGTCTCGACGGCCGCCGGATCCGAGCCGGAAAGCGCGCTGGTCGTCACCGCCGCCTGGTCGGGAAGCACCGGCTCCTCGCCATTGGCGGCGCAGACCGCCCGGTAAAGGTTCATGATGCCGCGCCCGCACAGGATCTGCTCGCCCGCCATGCGACCTTCGATCGGCTCCAGGAACGGCCAGATCCGGAAATCGCGCTCGGTGCGCGGACCGATGTCGACATGACCGCCCTCGCCGGGCACGGGGATCCAGGTGTGCTGCGCGAAAACCAGGCCGGCGACGCCGAGCCCCGTTCCGGGGCCGAGCACGACGCGCGACGTCGATGGGCGGACGCTGCCGCCGCCGATCTGGACGAGATCCTCGTCGGCGGGCGTGGCGACGGCGAGCGCCTGCGCCTCGAAGTCGTTGATGATCAGCACGTCGGCGAGGCCGAGGCTCGCCAGCATGTCCTTCGGCCGAATCACCCAGCCGGCATTCGTCAGCGGAATTTCGTCGCCCTTGATCGGGCCTGCGACCGCCAGGATCGCCGAGCGCGGCTGAACGGACGTCTTGTCGAGGATGCTCTTCTGCATCGCCTCCTCGATCGTCGCGAAATCGCCCGTCTTGATCGGTGGCAGCTGCTTCGGTTCGGCATAGGTATCGACCAGCAACGCGAAGCGCGCATTCGTTCCACCGATATCGCCGATCAAAATCGGAAAGGGAAAGCTGTGGTCACTCGCACTGAGCATTGCAAAGTCCGTCCTGATCGCGGTCATGGAATCTTCGAAACTGTGTATCAGTCGCGCCTGAAGGCGATCAACTCTTCCGCCGTCGCGCGGTTGAGCGCCATCGGGATGTCGTAGACGATCGCCAGGCGCATCAGCGCCTTGACGTCGACATCATGCGGCATGGCCGTCAACGGATCGACGAAAAAGATGAGGAAGTCCACGTCGCCAGTAGCGATCATCGCGCCGATCTGCTGGTCGCCGCCGAGCGGTCCGCTTTTGAGCCGTGTGATATCGAGCCCGGGACACGCGTCGAGAACGCGGCCGCCGGTCGTGCCGGTGGCGACGATCTTCCATTTGGACAGCACCGCCTCGTTTTCTTTTGCAAACGCGGCAAGATCATCCTTCTTCTGATCGTGGGCAATCAGCGCAAGACATTTCCGATCCGCCATGCAGCCTCTCCAGCATCAGTTTTAAATCGATTTGAAAGCCCTATACATGAGCATCGCGCGATTGGAAAGGCAGCAGGGCCGCACACCATCTTGCCGGCCCTCGTAAGGGCGCCTCCGTCCGGACGGCTATTGCAGCGCGGGACGCGGCAGCGGAACCGGAATGTTTTCCAAAGGCGCAGCGGCCGCGGCACCGATGACGGCTTCGATGCTCGTCGCGGCGGCGGGAACGGCGGTTGCAGCGCGGTAGGCCGTGCCGTAGGTCGCTTCCTGTTCGGAAGCCGGCGCCGGACCGTCGAGCACCAGGGCGCAAGCCTTCGGCAGATCCGAGAGCTTCGCGAATTTCGGCTTTGGCGGCTTCTCGCCGGGCTTCTTCTTCGGCTTCGCCCACGGCTCGTCGGTGAACCACCAGGCGAGCGACTTGTCGCAGCCGTCACCGGCCGGCACGCGCGCCTGGCCCTTGCAGCCGACGGATCCTTCGGGGCACTTGATGCGAATGTGGAAATGATAGTCGTGGCCATAGATCGGCCGGACCTTGCCCAGCGCCGAGCGGTCACCCTTCCAGGTGTCGCAGAGCTTCTTCTTGATCGCCGGATTGACGAAGACGCGCTCGACCTGGGGATAGCTTGCCGCCATCATGATCAGCCGTGCATGCGCGGGGGTCCATATGGACGGATCGACTGTGAGGAACTTGTTCTTCTGCAGCATCGAGGTCGCGGAATTCGATTCGCGCTCCTCATAGCTCAGCGTCTTCTGCGGCATCGGTGTCAGCCAGATATCGGCGTCGAGGCCGATCTGGTGCGATGCGTGGCCGGAGGTCATCGGGCCGCCGCGTGGCTGCGATATGTCGCCAAGCAGGAGGCCCGGCCAGCCGATCTTCTCGGCTGCGTCGTGCGAAAAGCGCTCGATCAGCGAGATCATTTGCGGGTGGCCCCAGCGTCGATTGCGCGACAGGCGCATTGCCTGCCAGGTCGGGCCGTCCGTCGGGATCGCGACCCCGCCCGCCAGACAACCCTTCGCATAAAAGCCGTAGGACGAAGGAGCCATCGCCGCTGGCAACGCCTTGGCGCCAAAGAGCTCCTTCGCAGGCGTTCCGTCAGCCGACGCGGCGTCGGTGGCCAGAAGGCTCGCGCCCACGATCAAGCCCAACATTGCCGAACCGCAGCGTCGAAAGGCGGCCGCTATTTCAAGTCCCATTCCAATCCCCCGATCGGCGTAGCACCGGTATCCCACGCAATCTGCGCTCGCCCTATCCCGAATCACCGCACTTGCCCGAGCCTACAGTGCCGCGCGTCCGACGCGCAAAGGTCGCTGTAGCACCCTGAATTGCTGCATGATTTCGTCCTTAAATCGATCCCGATTTAAGGAATCATGCAGTAACTGATCACCCGGATGTGACTCAAAAATTTCGCCGGTTTTTGGGCAAGTCCTGTCAATTGCCCTGATTTCGCCTATTCTGATTCGAAAGATTACCGAACCATAAAGGGGAAGAGGCTGAATGCTGGATTTTAGCGGTATTGTGAAGACGAGACTGGCGACCGCACTTCTGGCAATACCTCTGCTCTTACCGCTCGGCGCGCGTGCCCAGGAACAGCCCACCTGGCACCATGGTCTTTCGCTCGTCGGCGAGCTCAAATATCCGCCGGGCTTCGAACGCTTCGACTATGTGAACCCCGACGCCCCGAAAGGCGGTGACGTAAGGCTTTCACAGACGGGAACCTTCGACACATTCAATCCGCTCCTCGAAAAGGGTGAGGCGGCCGTTGGCCTGGCGCTCGTTTTCGACACGCTGATGAAGCCCGCCGACGATGAAATTTCGACCGCCTATGGTCTGATTGCCGAAAGCGTTTCCTTTCCGGACGACATTTCGTCCGCGACATTCCGCCTGAGGAAGGAAGCGAAGTGGTCGGACGGCAAACCCGTGACGCCGGAAGACGTGATCTTCAGCTTCGAGAAGGGCAAGGAACTCAATCCGCTTTACCAGAGCTATTACAAGCACGTCGTCGGAGCTGAGAAGACCGGCGAGCAGGAAGTGACGTTCCGCTTCGACGAGAAGAACAATCGCGAGCTGCCGCACATCCTCGGCCAGATCCTGATCGTCCCGAAGCACTGGTGGGAAGCGCCCGGCCCGGACGGAAAGCCGCGCAATATCAATCGCACGACGCTGGAGCCGGTGATCGGCTCGGGCCCCTATCGAATCGGCTCGTTTTCCGCCGGATCGACCATCCGTTACGAGCGAAGGCACGACTATTGGGGTGCAAACCTCAACGTCAATGTCGGTCAGAACAACTTCGACTCCATCACCTACACCTTCTTCGGCGACAGCGGCGTCGAGTTCGAGGCCTTCCGGGCCGGTGACATCGATTTCTGGCGCGAGACCCAGGCGCGCCGCTGGGCGACGGGTTATGACTTTCCGGCCGTCAAGGAAGGACACGTAAAACGCGAGCAAGTGCCGTTCAGGGCGACCGGCGTCATGCAGGCGCTCGTGCCGAACATGCGGCGCAGGCCGTTCGACGACGAGCGTGTGCGCGAGGCCCTCAACTATGCCCTCGATTTCGAGGAGCTGAACCGCACGGTCTTCTTCGATCAATACACGCGCGTGAACAGCTATTTCTTCCTGACGGAGTTGGCCTCCACCGGCCTGCCGGAGGGTCTCGAGCTGGAAATCCTGAACGAGGTCAAGGACAAGGTTCCGGCTGAGGTCTTCACGACGCCCTATGCGAACCCGGTCGGCGGCACGCCACAGAACGCGCGCGACAACTTGCGCAAGGCGATCGCGCTCCTGAAGGAGGCTGGCTTCGAGCTCAAGGGCAACCGTATGGTGAACACGGCGACCGGCAGGCCGTTTTCCTTCGAGATCCTATTGAGCAGCCCGATGCTGGAGCGGGTGGTGCTGCCCTACGCCCAGAACCTCAAGCGGATCGGCATCGAGGCGAGCGTGCGCACCGTCGACCCCTCGCAGTATACGAACCGTGAGCGGGCCTTCGACTACGACATGACCTGGGAAGTCTGGGGGCAGACCCTGAGTCCCGGAAACGAACAGGAGGACTTCTGGGGTTCGAAATCGGCCTCACGCGAGGGTTCGAGAAATTATGCCGGCATCTCCGATCCGGGCGTCGACGCCCTGATCAATCGCGTCATCTTCGCCAAGGACCGCGACACGCTCGTTGCCGCCACGAAGGCCCTCGACCGGGTGCTGCTCGCTCACCATTACGTCGTGCCGCTCTATTACCCGAAGGCGGCAAATATCGCCTATCGCGATACGGTCGGCAAACCCGCGGAACTGCCGAAATACGCAATCGGCTTTCCCGACATCTGGTGGTGGACCGCCGCCGCCGCCGAGCAATGAGACCCTTGCGCTCGAGTTGGCTCTCGATTCCAAATGTAAAAAGCGAATCACTTAAATACGGCAGTGGCCGGGCTCGCAACGCACGGCAAGGAGTATCAGGTATTGAGACGAAATAGACGGCAACCCGAAGCACCGCGGATCGACGGGATCGGCGGCAAGAAGATGCCGAGGTTCGCCTGATGGGTGCCTATATCCTGCGTCGGCTGCTCTTGATGATCCCGACGATCATCGGGATCATGGCAATCTCCTTCGCCGTCGTGCAGTTTGCGCCGGGCGGTCCGGTGGAGCAGGTGATTTCGGAGTTGACGAACGCGGCCGGGTCGGACCGGCTCACCGGCGGCGGTGGCGATCTGCTTCAGAGCGGCGGCGACGAGGGCGGCCGATATCGCGGAGCGCAAGGTCTCGATCCCGAGTTCATCGCAAAGCTCGAGAAGCAGTTCGGCTTCGACAAGCCGCCACTCGAACGCTTCCTGACGATGATGTGGAACTATGCCCGCTTCGATTTCGGCGAGAGCTTCTTTCGCAACACATCGGTCGTCGACCTGATCGTCGACAAGATGCCGGTCTCCATCTCGCTTGGCGTCTGGATCCTCATCTTCTCCTACGCCATTTCGATCCCACTTGGCATCCGGAAGGCCGTGACCGACGGTTCCACCTTCGATGTCTGGACGTCCGGCATCATCATCATCGGCTACGCCGTACCGGGCTTTCTGTTCGGCATCCTCTTGATCGTGGTCTTCGCGGGCGGATCCTTCTTCGACTGGTTCCCTCTGCGCGGTCTCGTCTCGGACAATTTCTATGAGCTGCCCTGGTGGCAGAAGATCCTCGACTACTTCTGGCACATGACGTTGCCGCTGATCACGCTTTTGCTTTCCGCGTTTGCGACGACGACGCTGCTCACCAAGAACTCCTTCATCGACGAAATCAAGAAGCAGTACGTGACGACGGCGCGTGCGAAGGGGTTGGCAGAGCGGCAGGTGCTCTACGGCCACGTCTTCCGCAATGCCATGCTGATCATCATCGCAGGCTTTCCCGGCGCCTTCATCTCCGCCTTCTTCACCGGTTCGTTGTTGATCGAATACATCTTCTCCCTCGATGGGCTCGGCCGGCTCGGCTACGACGCCGTCGTCAAACGCGACTATCCGATCGTCTTCGCGACGCTCTACATCTTCTCGCTGATGGGCCTCTTCGTCAGTCTGATCTCCGACCTGATTTACACCTGGGTCGACCCGCGCATCGACTTCGAGCGGAGGGACGTGTGATGAGTACGGTTACGACGCTTCCCGGTCAGGGGACGACTCCCGCCAAAGGCTGGTTGACGCCGATCGGCCAGCGGCGCTGGCAGAATTTCAAGGCCAACCGCCGCGGCTACTGGTCGCTCTGGATCTTTCTCGTGCTCTTCGGCCTCAGCCTGTTCGCGGAGTTCATCGCCAATGACAGGCCGCTCGTGGCCTCGTACAAGGGCGAGATTCTCTTCCCGGTTCTCGTGAACTATCCCGAGGAAAGGTTCGGCGGATTTCTTGCCGAAACGGACTATCGCTCCGATTTCATCCGAGACGAGATCGAGGCCAACGGCTGGATGATCTGGCCGCCGATCCGCTATTCCTACCAGACGGTCAACTCGAACATTCCCCATTCGGCACCGACGGCACCGTTCTGGCTGATGAGCAAGGAGGAGCGCTGCTCGGCCTACCCGCAAGGTGCCGCCGATCCGGGCTGCACGCTCGGCAACCTAAACTGGCTCGGCACCGACGATCAGGCGCGCGACGTGATGGCGCGGATGATCTACGGCTTCCGCATCTCGGTCCTCTTCGGCCTCGCGCTCACGATCGCGTCTGCCGTGATCGGTGTTTCGGCCGGGGCAGTGCAGGGCTATTTCGGCGGCTGGACCGACCTGCTCCTGCAGCGCTTCATCGAAATCTGGTCGTCGATGCCGGTGCTCTATATCCTGCTGATCATCGCCGCCATCCTGCCGCCCGGTTTCTTCATCCTGCTCGGCATCATGCTGCTTTTCTCCTGGGTCGGTTTTGTCGGCGTGGTCCGGGCGGAGTTCCTGAGAGCCCGCAACTTCGAATATGTGAACGCCGCCCGCGCGCTCGGCGTCGGCAATGGTACGATCATGTACCGCCACCTGCTGCCGAACGCGATGGTCGCCACGCTCACCTTCCTGCCGTTCATTCTCTCCGGCTCGATCACCACGCTGACCTCGCTCGACTTTCTCGGCTTCGGCATGCCGCCGGGTTCGCCCTCGCTCGGCGAGATGATCGCCCAGGGCAAATCCAACCTGCAGGCGCCGTGGCTGGGGCTGACGGCCTTCTCAGCCATGTCGGTCATGCTTTCGCTCTTGATCTTCGTCGGCGAAGCGACACGCGACGCCTTCGACCCAAGAAAGACGTTCCGGTGAGCGCGACGATGACAGAGCCCCTTCTTTCCGTTCGCGATCTTTCCGTCGCCTTTCATCAGGGCGGCGAGACGTCGGTCGCGGTCGACCACATTTCCTTCGACATCAAGCGCGGCGAGACCGTGGCGCTCGTCGGCGAATCCGGCTCGGGCAAGTCGGTGTCGGCAAATTCGATCCTGAAGCTGCTGCCCTACCCGGCCGCAAGCCACCCGAGCGGCGAGATCTTCTTCAACGGCAAGGATCTCCTGAAGGCAACCGACGCGGAACTCAGGCATGTCCGCGGCAACGACATCACGATGATCTTCCAGGAACCGATGACGTCGCTGAACCCGCTGCACACAATCGAGCAGCAGATCGGCGAGATCCTCGATCTCCACCAGGGCATCGAGGGCGCCGCCGCGCGGGCGAAAACGCTCGAACTCCTGAACCAGGTAGGCATCCGAGAGCCGGAGAAGCGACTCGGTGCCTATCCGCACGAGCTTTCCGGCGGCCAGCGGCAGCGCGTGATGATCGCCATGGCGCTCGCCAACCGGCCGGAACTCTTGATCGCCGACGAGCCGACGACGGCGCTCGACGTCACCGTGCAGGCACAGATCCTGGAGCTTCTGAAGTCGCTCAAGGACGAGCACGGCATGTCCATGCTCTTCATCACCCATGACCTCGGCATCGTCCGCAAGATCGCCGACCGGGTCTGCGTCATGACCAAGGGCAAGATCGTCGAAACGGGCCCGACGGCCGAAATCTTCGCCAACCCGCAGCACGCCTATACCCGGCATCTCCTCGCCTCCGAGCCCAAGGGCGAGCCCCCGCCTTCCGATGCCTCGAAGCCGATCGTCATCGAGGCCAAGGACGTGAAGGTCTGGTTCCCGATCAAGGCGGGCTTCATGCGCCGTGTCGTCGATCACGTCAAAGCGGTGGATGGCATCGACCTGACGCTCCGCGCCGGCCAGACGCTCGGCGTTGTCGGCGAGTCCGGCTCGGGCAAGACGACGCTGGGTCTCGCGCTGACACGCCTCATCTCGTCCAAGGGGCGCATCGCCTTTGTCGGCAAGGACATCGACGCCTACAGCTTCCGCGAAATGCGGCCGCTCAGAAACCGGATGCAGGTGGTCTTCCAGGATCCCTATGGTTCGCTCAGCCCGCGCATGTCGATCGCCGACATCATCGGCGAAGGGCTGAAGATCCACGAAAGTGCCCTTTCCGGCGAAGAACGTGACGCGCGCGTCGCCGCCGCCCTTCAGGAGGTCGGGCTCGATCCGGCAACCCGCTGGCGCTATCCGCACGAATTTTCCGGCGGCCAGCGACAGCGCATCGCAATTGCCCGCGCCATGGTGCTGAAGCCGCAATTCGTCATGCTCGACGAGCCGACCTCGGCGCTCGACATGAGCGTGCAGGCGCAGGTGGTCGACCTGCTCCGCGATCTCCAGCGCAAGCACAATCTCGCCTATCTGTTCATCAGCCACGATCTCAAGGTCGTGCGCGCGCTTGCCAACGAGATGATCGTCATGCGGCTCGGCAAGGTGGTCGAACAGGGGCCCGCCGCGCGAATCTTCGAAGCGCCGGGCGAGGACTATACAAGGGCATTGATGGCTGCCGCCTTCAATCTCGAAGCCGTCAACCTCTCCGCCATCCGTCAATAGAGTTCCGAGAATGCCCGCCAAGAGTCCCGTCATCGTCGACCTGAAATTCATTCCGGAAGAGGTTGAGGCCGCCCTCAATGGCGCGTTTCCCGATCGCGAGGTGATCAATCGCGCAGATCCGGCACAAAGGGACCGAGACCTTTCCGGCATCGACTATGCGGTGGTCTGGAAATCGGCTCCCGATCTCTTTTCGCGCGCGCCTGACCTCAAGGTGGTGTTTTCCGGCGGCGCCGGCGTCGACCACGTGTTGACGCTGCCGGGACTGCCGGACGTGCCGCTCGTGCGCTTCGTCGACCGGACGCTGACCACACGCATGAGCGAATGGGTGGTCATGCAGTGCCTCCTGCATTTGCGCCAGCATCGCGCCTACGAGGCCTTGGCTCAGAGGCGGGAATGGCGAGACCTCATCCAGCCGGAGGCTGCCGACGTCACGGTCGGCATCATGGGCATGGGCGTGCTCGGCCAGGACACCGCCCGCAAGCTCGCGGTCATGGGCTTCAATGTGATCGGCTGGTCGCGAACCCAGCGGACGATCGAGGGGATGGACACCTACGGCGCCGCCGATCTCGACGCCTTCCTGGCCCGCACGGACTTTCTCGTCGGCCTGCTGCCACTGACGGCGGAGACCAAAAGCATATTCGATGCCGACCTGTTCGCGAAGCTCAGCCGCAAGGGGCCGTTCGGCGCGCCCGTGTTCATCAATGCCGGACGCGGCGGCAGCCAGGTGGAAGCCGACATCCTGAAAAGCCTAGACTCCGGCATCCTGGGAGCGGCCTCGCTCGACGTCTTCGAGGAGGAGCCTCTCTCGCCGGACAGCCGCTTCTGGACCATGCCCAACGTCTATGTGACGCCGCATGTCGCCGCGTCCTCGGACGTCAAGGCGCTCTTCGCCCATGTCGAGCAGCAGATAGCCCGCCTCGAAAGCGGCCTACCGCTCGAGCACGTCGTCGATAGATTAGCCGGCTACTGATTTATACGCCTTTCAAGGCCGGCGATATCCGGTCGGCTGGTCGTAGAGCCAGCCGATGCGGCGGATCGCGTCCTCCAGTCCCTCGCGTGCGACCGTCATCGTATGGCCGTTGGCGTGAACCAGCGTCTTTTCGTCCTCCATGATCGCGACATGGCCCTTCCAGAAGACGAGGTCTCCGCGGACGAGCTCGTCGCGGCTGATAGCGCGGCCAAGCCCACTCGCCTGCATGTCGGAGTCGCGTGGCGCGTGACTTCCCACCATCTGCATCGCCAGCTGCACGAGGCCGGAGCAATCGATGCCGAAACCGGACCGGCCGCCCCAGAGATAGGGGGTTTCGAGAAAACGCGTAGCAACGCTGACATAGTCGCCGGCGAGCGCCTCACCGGCGGGAACACAATGATTGGCGATGACAGCCAACCCGCCGTCCAGCAGGAAGTACCGCGTGCCACGGGTTTCGGTTTCGCCGACGACAGCGAGCCGGCTGCCCATGGAAAGGGCAAAGGCCTGGGGGAAGCGCAGATCGGCACCGCGATAGACGAGTGTTCGCGGCACCGCGACGATGTCGGTTGCCGAAGCATTCGGAGAACGCAGCACTGCCTCAGGCACATAGCCGACATAGCCGTCGAGATCGGCCTTCACCCATGCCCAGCCGCCCGCAATGTCCAGCACACGCGCGGTCTCCCCGTAAAGCAATTCGGTGTCTGTCCCACAGTCGAGATCGGGCCTTGCCCGTAGCGGGGTCACGGAAACGGAAACCGTTGCAGGCGCGCCTTCGACATAGCGCCGCGCTTCGACAACGCCGCGCAGGCGCTCCTCCGCGAGATCATCGCGATAGGCATTGAGACGGCGATCAGGCAATTGCGACATGGGCAGACTCACAAGGGCAGTTTTCGACCCTGATTGATGATCAGATCGCCGAACTTTTCAAGATAAAGTGCACCTTCGACGGTGCGTTTGATGACGACGTTGCGCCGATCCCTCTCGTCGCGCACCCGGTCGACGAGGCCGAGTGCACCCATGGTATCGAGCGCGCGCGTGATGACCGGCTTCGTCACACCGAGCGTCGCGGCAAGGCCCCTGACCGTGTGCGGTGGCGGAACCAGATAGATCTGCAAGAGGATCGCCATCTGGCGCAGGGTCAGATCGCGACTGTCGACCCGGACCTGTTCAAGCGTCACCGAATGCCAAAGCCCCAAAGCTTGGGAAGGCGTAAGCTCGACCGGCAATGAAGACTCCTGCGCAACGAATGCCTGTACGGATAGCAGGCGATCGTTACGCAAGCGTTTCTTTTGCCACATCATTGTGGTGGCCCTCATCCGCCTGCCGGCACCTTCTCCCCATTTTGATGGGGAGAAGGGACTCGCGGCACCGTCGATATCCCCTCCGCACAGCCGGTGCAGTGTGGCTGAGTGCGCGCAGCCTACCCCTCTGTAATTTCTCATTTGCCGAATCCGCTATTGTTGCGGCTGCGGGATGAGGGGCGCGCAAAAAACGCGTGAATGGCTACGACGCGATGCGACCGATATGATGATAGAGGGCCCGGATCGCCTGTGCTTCGCCACCGATGGGGGAATGCGGGCGCTCGGCCTGTGCCCAGCCGAAAATGTCGAAATGCACCCAGCTCTTCGCATTGGTGACGAAGCGTTTGAGGAAGAGCGCCGCCGTGATCGCGCCACCCATGCCGCCTGCGGGCGCGTTGGTGACATCGGCGATCCGCGCGGAAACATCCTTGTCGTAGCCCATATGGAGCGGCATCCGCCACATCGGATCATCAACGCTGAGGCTCGCTTCGGCAAGATCATGGGCAAGCGCGCCGTCGTCGGTGAAGAACGGCGGCAGATCGGGACCGAGCGCCACGCGCGCAGCGCCCGTCAGCGTCGCCATGTCGATGATGAGGTCAGTCTGCTCCTCGTCGGCATAGGCGAGCGCGTCGGCGAGAATCAGCCGGCCCTCGGCGTCAGTATTATCGATCTGCACCGTCAGGCCTTTGCGGCTCCGGTAGATGTCGCCCGGACGGAAGGCGTTCGACGAGATCGAGTTCTCGACAACCGGAACGATGACGCGCAGATCGACCTTCAGCTTGGCGTCCATGATCATCAGCGCGAGGCCCATAACGTTGGCAGCGCCGCCCATGTCCTTCTTCATGAGCAGCATCGAGGCGGCCGGCTTGATGTCGAGCCCCCCGGTATCGAAGCAGACGCCCTTGCCGACCAGCGTCACCCGTCGGTGACCCTTCTTGCCCCAACGCATCTCGAGAAGCCGCGGCGCCTCGGCGCTGGCGCGGCCGACCGTATGGACCAGCGGGAAATTCTGCGTCAGCAGCGCCTCTCCCGATATCACCGAGACATCGGCCTTGTAGTGGCCGGCAAGCGCCCGGAAGGCCGCTTCCAACGCCTCCGGCCCCATGTCGTTGGTCGGCGTGTTGATGAGGTCGCGCGCCAGAAAGACGCCGGCAAGCTGCCTCTTGATGTCGGTCGCATCCGCGTCGGCGGGGATGAGCAGTGTCGGTGCCTCCGCCTTGGCGGACTTGTAGCGCTCGAAACGATAGGAACCGAGGCCGTAGCCGAGCGCCAGCCGGTTGGCGGTCAACGGGGCCGTTTCGATATGCCACTTGCCGGCAGGCAGTGCGCGGGCAAGCTTGCCGGTCAGGAACGGTGCTTCCGACGGATTGGCGCCGAGGCCGAACAGCGCGCCGCCGAGATGGCCGTCGGATGACGGAATGAGAAGAACGGCACCGGATTCCGCCTTGAACCCTGCCTTCTTCGCCCAGTCGAGCGCGATCGGATCGATGCTCCCCGTTTCGATATGCGCCGGCGTCACCGCGAAGATCGGCAGCGTCTTGCCGGTACTGGTGTTGAACGGCGACGGCCGCT
This sequence comes from Sinorhizobium chiapasense, assembly GCF_036488675.1. Lineage (NCBI taxonomy): Bacteria > Pseudomonadati > Pseudomonadota > Alphaproteobacteria > Hyphomicrobiales > Rhizobiaceae > Sinorhizobium > Sinorhizobium chiapasense. Next base: position 4,072,443 of record NZ_CP133148.1, on the reverse strand, counting down.
CGATGAACTGATAGGGAGCCATGGAAATCCTCGACTGACAGAAACAGATTGCGTGATTAACGCTCCGTTAGGGTTAACAGATTATTGCTGGAGTGAAAGTTGCGCCGCTGATGTTGGGAGTTCCGGTGCGAACGCATGCTGGGGGCACCACTCATGACCGCTGAAGCCACTTGTTCGTCCTTACTCCCTCGTCTCTTTCAGGGTACCGCCGTCGCGCTTATCGCGCTGTCGCTCGCCGGCTGCGCCGGGCAGCAGAAGAAGGAACTCACCACCGGCTCGATCCCGACGCTCTCGAAACCCGTGCAATCGATGAACGCAACCGAGTTGTCACAGGCGGCGGAAAGCATAGGACAAGCCTACGAGCGCAACCCGAAGGATCGCGAGGCGGGTCTCAACTACGCAAACCTGCTGCGCATGACCGGCCGCAACGAACAAGCACTTGCCGTCATGCAGCAGGTGGCGATCAACCATCCTTCGGATCGCGAGGTGCTCGGCGCCTACGGCAAGGCGCAGGCGGCAGCCGGCCAGCTCGAACAGGCGTTGGCGACGATCAGCCGGGCACAAACACCGGACCGTCCGGATTGGAAGCTTAAATCCGCAGAGGGCGCCGTGCTCGATCAGCTTGGCCGGTCGTCGGAGGCGCGCCTCAGATACCGCGAGGCCCTTGACCTTCGCCCGAACGACCCCTCCGTGCTCTCCAATCTCGGCATGTCCTATCTGTTGACGAAGGATCTCAGGACCGCCGAAACCTATCTCAAATCGGCCGCCGACCAGCCCGGCGCCGACAGCAGCGTGCGGCAGAATCTCGCCCTCGCCGTCGGCCTCCAGGGACGTTTCCAGGAAGCCGAAGCGATCGCCCGTCAGGAATTGACGGCAGAGCAGGCCGAGGCGAACGTCGCCTACCTCAGGTCCATGCTCTCACAGCAAGGCGCCTGGAAGCAGCTCGCCAGGGCCGACGACGGAAATACCAATTAGGCCAAGGCATTTTTACCTTTGCCGCGGACGCTCCACGGCCAAGACACAGGACTCGCCCCTCATCCGGCCTGCTGGCCACCTTCTCCCCGCAAGCGGGCGAAGGAGACTCGCGGCGCGCCCTCAAATCCCCTCTCCCCGCCTGCGGGGAGAGGGCTAGGGTGAGGGGCCGGCGTGCGCGCCGCGCAGACTCGAACAATTGGGCAGTTTTATTACGCGTCTAAAATTTGTCCGCGACCTGGATGCCGGCCGGGCCAAGGATGACGGCCACGAGAACCGGCAGGAAGAAAAGGATCATCGGGACGGTGAGCTTCGGCGGCAGTGCCGCCGCCTTTTTTTCCGCCGCATTCATGCGCTGGTCACGGCTTTCCTGCGCCAGCACGCGCAGGGCCTGCGCCACGGGGGTGCCGTAACGGTCGGCCTGGATCAGCGCCTGAGTCACCGACTTCACATCCTCGATGCCGGTGCGCAAGCCAAGATTTTCAAGCGCGACGCGCCGGTCCGGAAGGAACGAAAGCTCGGCCGTCGTCAGCACCAGTTCCTCGGCGAGCGGCGGCGATTGCGCCGCGATCTCGTCGGCAACGCGACGCATGGCAAGCTCCATGGAGACGCCTGATTCAACGCAGATCAGCAGAAGGTCCAGCGCGTCGGGCCAGGCACGGCGGATCGAATGCTGGCGCTTGGAGACAGCATTGGCGATGAAGATATTCGGCGCATAGAAACCGAGATAAGCAAAGCCCACGGCGAAGAGCAGCCTGAGCATAAGCGGTTTGTCGGCAAAATTCTCCAGCACGAAGATGTAGACGACCGCAATGATCAGGAACAGGAAAGGCAGGCAGAAGCGGGCAAAGAGAAAGGTATTGAGCGCGTTCTGCGACCGATAGCCTGCGGTCTTCAGGCGATTGACCGTGTTGTCGTCCACCAGCGCCTGCTTCAGGTTCAGCCGTTCGACGATCTGCCGCACGGACGTGTTGTTCTGTGCTCGAAGGCTCCCTTTGCCACTGGCGGTCTCGGCGTTCATACGCGCGCGTTCGCGGGCGCGTATCTGCTCGCGTTCGGTCGCCACCGATTTCATCCGCTTCGTCAGATCGCCCTTTTCGAAGAAGGGGACGGCGAGAGAATAGAATGTCGCAAGGACCGCCATCGAGACGAGGACCGCGATGATGATGTTCGGATCGGTCAGTGTTTTTACCCAGGCGTCCACCGAAGCATCCTCAAATGTCGAAATTGATCATGTTTCGCATCACGAAGATGCCGATGCTCATCCAGACGCCGGAAGCACCCATGATGAGGTGGCCGCGCGGATCGGTGAAGAGGATCATCATGTATTCGGGCGACGTGAGATAAACGAGCGTCGCAACGATAAAGGGGAGCGCGCCGATAATGCAGGCGGACGCCTTGGCTTCCATGGACAGGGCACTGACCTTCGCTTTCATCTTCTTGCGCTCGCGCAGGACCTTGGAGAGGTTGCCGAGCGCCTCCGAAAGGTTGCCGCCCGCCTGTGCCTGAATCCCGATCACAATCGCGAAGAAGTTCACTTCCGGCAGGGGAATGCTTTGCATCATGCGGGCGCAGGCTTCCGGCACGGTGAGGCCGACCTGCTGGGATTCGACGACGCGACGAAATTCCGTCTTGACCGGCTCCTGCCCGTCGCTGGCGATCAGCCGCAGCGCGTCGTTCAGCGGCAGACCGGACTTGATCGAGCGAACCATGACATCGAGCGCGTTCGGAAATTCGTCGAGGAACTGCTTGCACCGCCGCTTGATCATGAAGCCAACGATCCAGCGCGGCAAGCCGGCAGCGGCGATCAGCGCGACGCCGACGGCAATCAGGAGTTTGCCACTGGCGATGACTGTCAGCAGAAAGGCAAACAGGCCAAAGAAAGCGCTGAACAAATAGAACTGCGTCACCGACATGGAGAGGTTGGCCTGCGCCAACCGCATCTTCATCGACGGAGCGGCCTTTGCCGACTTTTCCTGCTGCTTCTTTTCGAGCTCCTTCAGCGAATCCTGGACGGATTTGCGCCGTTTCGACATCTCGTTGACGCGATCGCGCGCCGCCTTGATCTTGGTGCGGTCCGTCTCGGCGGCACTGACCCGACGGAAGCGGCCTTCAGCCTTCTTCTCGTTTTCGATGCGCGAGAAGAGCACACCGTAGGCGAGCGCCGCCGCCGCAACCGCGACAAGGCCAGCCAATGCCAGAACGCTAGTGTCTATGCCGAACATCGTCGAACCTGTTTCCTTACGTCAGCGGGCGGAGAGCCGTTCACGTCCTCGGCTCGTCCCGCTCTAGTTCTTTTCCATCGCGTCGAGCGTCGCGGCGAGCCGCTTGTCCTCGTTGAAATAACGTGCGCGGTCCCAGAAATGCGGCCGGCCGATGCCGGTCGAAACGTGGCGGCCAATGATCCGGCCATTGGCGTCCTCGCCGTCGATCTCGTAGCGCATCAGGTCCTGCGTGATGACCACGTCGCCTTCCATGCCGACCACTTCGGTGATGTGGGTGATCCGGCGGGACCCGTCGCGCAGGCGCGAAGCCTGGATGATGACGTCGATCGAGCCCGCGATGATTTCCCGAACCGTCTTGGCCGGCAGCGTATAACCGCCCATGGCAATCATCGATTCCATGCGGCTCAGGCACTCGCGCGGCGTGTTGGCATGGATCGTGCCCATCGAACCGTCGTGACCGGTGTTCATCGCCTGTAACAGGTCGAATACCTCCGGGCCGCGCACTTCGCCGACGATGATGCGTTCGGGGCGCATGCGCAGGCAGTTCTTGATGAGATCCCGCATGGTGATCTCGCCCTCGCCCTCGATGTTCGGCGGACGGGTTTCGAGGCGCACGACATGCGGCTGCTGCAGCTGCAGTTCGGCCGAATCCTCGCAGGTGATGACCCGCTCGTCGGTATCAATATAGCGCGTGAGACAATTGAGCAGCGTTGTCTTGCCCGAGCCGGTGCCGCCGGAAATGACGATGTTGCAGCGCACGCGGCCAATAATCTGCAGGAGAACGGCGCCCTCCGGCGTGATCGATCCGAAACGCACTAACTGTTCCAGCGTCAGCTTGTCTTTCTTGAACTTGCGGATCGTGAGCGCCGTGCCATCGATCGCCAGAGGCGGGGCGATGACGTTGACGCGCGATCCATCGGGCAGGCGCGCGTCGCAGATCGGGCTCGATTCGTCGACGCGGCGGCCCACTTGGCTCACGATACGCTGGCAGATAGACAGCAGTTGTGCGTTGTCGCGAAAGCGGACTTCCGATTCCTGCACCTTGCCGCCGACTTCGATGAAGGTCTGGCCGGCGCCGTTGACCATGATGTCGGCGATGTCGTCGCGCGCAAGCAGCGGCTCCAGCGGGCCATATCCGAGCACGTCGTTGCAGATGTCGTCGAGCAGTTCCTCCTGCTCGGCGATCGACATCGCGAAATTCTTGATTGTGATGATATCGTTGACGATATCGCGAATTTCTTCGCGCGCGCTTTCGGTGTCGAGCTTTGAGAGCTGCGAGAGATCGATCGTGTCGATCAGCGCAGAAAAGACCTGCGATTTGGTGTCGTAATAGTCCTCGTCCCTGGCCGCGCGCCGGCGTGCCGGCGGAGCCGCCGGCTGCGGGCGGGCCGGGGCGACAACGGGTTCGGCGAGAACGGCTGCCACCGGTCGCTCTGCAGCAATCGGCTGTGCGGCCGGCATGGGCGGCGGAACCACAGGGCTCGTCACGCCAGCCTTGCCAAAACCTTCATTTCCGCGTTTGCCAAACATCACTTCAATCCGATTGCTTCATTGCCTATCGCCCGCGGAGCCGGGCAAGCACCTTGCCTAGTCCCCCCTTGCGTGCCTTCTTGATCGTCGCGCGTCCAGTCAGGAGATGCGCGACCTGCGAGAAGGTCTCGGCAACCGGAGACTTCTTGTCGATTTCCGCGATCATGCGTCCGCTGTTGGAGGCGTTGCCGAAGAGGACCGCATCGAAGGCAATAATGGCCGCGGCCTCCAGCTCGAGCGACTCGCAGAACTCGTTCGGTGCGATTTCCGGCCGCTTCGGCATACCCACCTGGTTCAGGATGAGGTGCGGCGCCCTGTCGTTCGGGCGAATTTTCTTCAGCGCGTCGAAGAGGTTCTTGGTGTTTCTGAGGCTGGCGAGATCGGGCACGGCCGTGACGACCACTTCGTCGGCCTCGGCCAGAACCGAGCGCGTCCAATCGGACCATATATGCGGTACGTCAAGGACCGAGACGGGCGCGCTGCGCTGCAGAATTTCGAGGATCGGATGAAAGGCACCTGCCTCGAAATCATAGGCGCGATCGAGCATCGAAGGTGCGGCGAGCAACGACAGATGCTCGGAACATTTCGTCAGCAGACGGTCGAGGAAGACCTCGTCCAGCCGGTCCGGCGCAAAGACCGCTTCCGAAATGCCCTGCGGCGGATCCTGGTCGAAATCGATGTTCGCCGTTCCGTAAGGCAGGTCGAGATCCGCGAGAATGGTCTCTGTCGAAAACAGATTGGAGATGCCCCAGGCGCAATTGTGGGCGATGATCGACGAGCCGCAGCCGCCCTTCGCACCGATGAAAGCAAGGCTGCGCCCCAAAGGCTCAGCCTCGGGGTCGACGAAGATCGCCGAAACGGCCGTCAGGACATCGGCCATCGATACCGGGGCGACCATGTATTCGGAAATGCCGTGGCGGATCAGATCGCGGTAGAGCGCAATGTCGTTGTGGCGGCCGATGATGATCACCTTGGTGCTCGGATCGCAAACTTCCGCCAAGGGCGCGAGTTCGGCGAGCAACGAGCGCGGTTCGGTGCCGGTTTCCAGGATGATCAGGTTTGGCGTCGATACGCTGGCGAACATGTTGGCGGCGGCGGCGATACTGCCGCCGGTGATCCTGAGGCTGACCTTCGCCATGCGACGATCCTGACCGCAACGCTCCATGAGCCGCTGCACGGCGTCGCTCTCGCAGAACGCATGGATCGAAATGCGCGGCAGCGGTCTCAACTGATCGAGGTCGCCCGGGCGCGCGGCGTCGACGGAAAAGTCCGCTGCTCCGCCGCTGTCGATGCTGTATTCAATGGCGCTCATCGTTTTTCCTCGGGCCGATCAATTGAAGATGATTGTCGTGCCGCCGTTGTCCGTGTCCGTACCGCGCCAGGTGTTGATCACTTCGCCACGCTGTTCGGCGTCGATCGGCGACATCTGGCGCGGACCGATGAGATCCGTCGGATTGGCGATCTGGGCGGCGAGATTGGACTGGCTGGCGCAACCGAAATTGTAGTAGTTGCGGTTTTCAAGGGTATTGAGCGTCACATCCTCCGGCCACTCGCCGCAGGGTGCGGTCTGTGCGGCAATCGCTACATAGCTCAGGCGAATGGGGGCCGCGTCGCCGGTTGCACCCGCCTCATAGCCGGTTTCGAGCACTCTCTTCGCCGGCACCCCAACCGCCGCCAACTGGCGGCGGATATCCTTGCGGACGAGGTGGGCGGCATGGCTGTTGACCGATCCGCGCGGCAGCATGATCTGGATGACGCCGGTCGACGCTTGGCGGTATTCCGCGGCAAACCCACGGACGACGTCGCGCGTGCCCTGGGAGAGCCGCGTGTCGCCGGACGCGACGGGAATGTCGATCGTCCGCTCGGCCTCGGCGATGACGATCGGGTGCCGGGTGCGATAGTCGTCCGGGATCGCGCCGGTCGCCAGCTTGTCCTTGGTGCCGCAGCTTGCAAGCAGCCCGGCAACGAGGGCGAGCGCGAGCATGCGACCCGTCGAGCGGGCGGGAAGACGGCTTCGGTCGAGGAACATCCGGGTCTGCCTTTCAGGACTGTTCTGCGTTGTGGTTCGCTTGTTCATGACCCGACCTATTTGTAGATGAAGCCGACATTGCCGTGATAGCGACCGACCGGTGCCGGTGCCTCCGGCCGTCCGTAGATCCGGTTGACGCGACCAAGGAAGAAGCTTTCGAGATCGTTGGCCGGATTGAAGTTGTCGTCCGGACGCGATAGCGCTGCACGGGCAACCGGGCGTACCAGATAGGGCGTCGCGATGATGACGAGTTCCGTCTCGTTGCGCTGGAAATCCTTGCTGCGGAACAGCGTACCGAGGATCGGGATTTTCGCAGCGCCGGGCAGACCCGACATCGCCTGGCGGATATTGTCCTGCACCAGACCGGCTATGACGATCGAGCCGCCGGACGGGAGTTCGACGCTCGTCTCGGCCTCGCGCCGACGAATTCCGAGGAAGGTATTGCCGGGGATATTGACCGTGCCGTTGCCGGTTACGACCGAGCCCTCGTAGGTCGGCTCCGAAACGTCTGTCTGTATCTGGAGGCTTATGCGACCGGGACCCAGAACAACCGGCTTGAAGTTCAGCCGGATGCCGTATTCGACATCGGTCACGTCACGGCTGACTGTGGTGTCGCCGGTATCTTCGTCCCTGCCAACGTCCTGCACACCCGCAAGTCGAAACTCGCCCCCTACGTAGAACTTTGCTTCTTGGCCAGAGATCGCGGTCAGGCTCGGCTCGGCGAGCGTGCGCATGACACCCGCCTGTTCCATGGCGTTGATATAGCTCGAAATGGTCGTGCCGCCGATCGATCCCTTGATGAGAGCATTCGCCCCCACACTGATCGCGTCACCGAGATTGGCAGGATTGCGGAAACTAATACCGCTTTCGCCGTCGGATACACGACCGTTGAAGCCGAGCTGCTTCAACACCTGCCTGCTGACCTCGGCAACCGTAACCTTCAATGTCACCTGGTCGTCACCTTCGATCGTCAGCAAATTGACGATCTGCGAGGTTTGGCGGTCCTCCGCGAATATATCCGCGTCGCCGTTGTTGCCCTGGGCGGTGATGTTGCGGGTCGTCGCTTCACCGCCTTTCAGAAATGCCCGGGCAAGGTCGACGGCCCGGGTAGAATCGAGCGGCGTGCGGACGGTGCCGGTCAGGACGACGTTGTCCGAGATGATTTCGACATTGATGTCGGCATCCGGAATGAAGCGCCGCAGGTTCCCTTCGAGACCTGCGACATCGCGCTCGACCGCAACCTCAAGACTGACGATTTCCTCGCCATTCGGCCCAAAGACGAAAATATTCGTCTGGCCAACGGCCTTGCCGAACAAATAGATGCGCCGGGAGGTGCGGGTGACCGCATCGGCAAGCGACGGATCGGCCACCAGGATATCGTGGGCATCCGTCGGGAGATCGACGACGACGGCCTTGTTGAGACCGAGATTGATCGTTTTCTTGGCGCCCGGGCCGCTTTCCGCGATTCTGACGACCGACGATGCGGCCGCCTCAGCCGGAGGCACGACCGGCAGCGCCATGCCCGAGAACGTCAGGCAGAACGACAGGCCCGCTGCGACCGACGTTCGAAATATGTTTCCGTTCCGCTTCACCTTGCGCCCCATTCGATCATCATTTCTCGTTCTGGACTGCGGCAGCATCGTTCTTGACGATGGAGCCCGACTTGATGACTTGAATGCTCGGTTGACCGTCGCCGCTCAAGAGATAGTCGGCAGCGTTGGTATCGGCCTCCTGCGCATCGGCGACGCTGCGAAGCGCCAGCGAAATGCGCTCGGCCATCTGCTGCGCAACCGTCATGACCTTGGATTGATCCGGCGTCAGTTCGAGCGTCGCGGTGGTACCGACAACCGATTTCGAACCGTCGTCCTTCTCTTCGACCTGCTGATCGATCGCCAGCACCCGGACGTTGCTCAGCACGGTTTCGGTCAGGTAGATGTCGCTGTCGGACTTGCGCACCATGATGACGTCGACGCGGTCGTTCGGCAGGATGAAGCCGCCCGCCCCCGTTGCGACGGTGATTTCCGTTGCAACGGCCCGCTTTCCGGCGGGCAACAGCGACGACATGATGCGGCTCGAAGAATCGGCGATTTTTTCCTGGCGGACCGGCTCACCGGTAAAGATCGGCAGGCGCACGACGGCGCCCGATAGGTCGTCGACCGCGCCCGGCCGATTTTCCTCGGTAATCAGTCCTTCGACGATACCGTCTTTCGGCCAGGCCATCCAATGGATCGAATCGGCTCCGAGCCGCGAACCGACCGGCAGGCTCTTGCTGGCGACCAGCACGTTGACCGTCGGCGCCTGCTCGATAACCGGTTCAGCCGTCTGCTGCACGGGGCCACGGGTCAGCTTCATCGCGAGCAGCCCGGCCATGGCAGCCGAAATCACGGCCACCGCCAGAATGATGATGCGCACCGGTTTCATGATCTTCCCCAAGCCCCAAGAAATGCCCTTGGCCAGATTGATCAGGAATTGGTGTAATTATGGTTAACGAGCCGGATACGGACGTGGTTAACGAATGCTTGCGCGGATCGATTTCGCGAGCGGCAGGCGGGATTTCATGGAAGCTGCGCCAAGGTGGCCTGCATTAGCGGTGACGAGGGATAGGCCGCAAAACCACCAAGCGCAATAGCTATGCCGTACGGGATCTTCTTGGCAGTCAGAAGCAAGCGCGGCACCGGGATGCCGGCGGCGAGGATTCTGTCCTCCTGCCTACGCAGGAACAGCACCAGGAGCGTCAGCAGCCCGCCGGCTACGGAGACATAGAGAAGAAACCCGGCGAGCGACGCATTCAAGCCAAACCAGATGGCACTGGCGCTAAGGAGCTTCGCATCCCCACCGCCCATGACGTTTGCGGCAAAAAGACAGAAACAGACAGCAAAGACCAGGGCCGCTGCGGAGATATGAAGGCCGATCTCGCCAATAGCGAGCTCCGAGGCAAGGGCAACAGCGACGAAAGTTCCCAGCAAGATCACGGAGATGCGGTTCGGAATTGCCATTGTGAACAGATCCGAGAACGCAGCAAAGGCGAGGCAAAGCGGAAAGATCACAAAGATCGCTGCTTCAATCATCCGCTTCCCTCGGTCAGACGTTCTGATCCTATGTATTTCGTCCGGCTCGACCGCGTAACCTTCCGCCGCGATCTCCAATGGTAAAGACCGCCTTCTTCGAAGGCGGTCTACTGCAACTATCGAACGGAGCGCTTGTTACGGGGCTGCGTCGACGCTGAGGAACGTGCTCAGGTTCTGAAACTGGCTGTTCAGGCTGGTCCCAAGCGAGGTAGCGCCGGTGATCAATGCTACGGAGATCAAGGCTGCGATCAGGCCGTATTCGATGGCGGTTGCACCGGACTCGTCCTTCAGCAGGCGTGCGAAAATCGTCTTCATGGTGATTCTCCTACTTCACGTGTTTGTTGTTCAGCACTTCCGCCAACTGTTTGCCGTTGATCGGATGACAGGACGCTACAGGGCGCGAATTGCCATCGGCTTAAGGAAACCGGTTACCGTGAAGTTAAGCGGCCATCCCGCTTTCCGGGGTAAATGTGCAAGAACGGGATGCCTTAAATTGCCGCGCACCGGCGTAACGTTTCATTCACCAAAAGAGGCGAAGATGCGCCAGATATCTCGTCAGGAAGCACCATGGACACGCTCCTCCCGCACAAGTGGATCGCCACGCTCACATTCGGCGCCGCGCTCGTCGCCGTGTTCGCGCCGGTCGCCACGCACGCTCAGGAACAGATGATGCGCGTTTATATGGATCACGCGCGCGTGCTGAAGCTCGACCGCCCGGTGAGCAAGGTGATCATCGGCAATTCGGAAGTCGCCGATGCGACGGTCGCGGACTCGAAGACGATCGTGCTGACGGGGCGCAACTTCGGCACAACCAATCTCGTGATCCTCGACCAGGACGGAAACGCGATCGTCGACGAACGCATCCTGGTTTCGATCGACGAAGGCAATACCGTGCGTGTCTACAAGCAGACTTCGCGCACGGTCCTTTCCTGCACGCCAAACTGCGAGCGGCACGCCGAGCGTCAAGGATCGGCGGCACGCACAAACTAGCGCGACCACAAGAATTCAAGATCGCTAAAATTCTTCCGATCGTCGCAAACGAAATTTCAACACTCCCGCTTTAATTTTCGCCGATCGGACGTTGCATGACGGAACGGCGCAATGGCGACTGAGCGAAAGGCATCATCTTTGCGGAACCGCGCGCCGCGCGGCCTATTTGGTCGTCTGCTTGGCGATCGTGGGGGTGCGACGGCGATGGAGTTCGCGCTCCTGGCTCTCCCCTTCTGCGTGATCATCTTCGCATCGATCGAAACCTTCGTCGCCTTTGCCGGCGAACAACTGCTCGCCAACGCGACGGATACGCTGGCGCGGAAAATCCGCACCGGCGAAATCACGTTCAACCAGGGCAAACCGACTGACATGACCCAGGCACAGTTCCGCCAGGCCTTCTGCGATGAGATCGCCATCATGATGACGTGCTCAGCGACGGAGGTGGCGCAGCCGGCAAAGCTCTACCTCGATGTCCGTAACATCGCTGACCTGAGCAATTTTCCGGATGCGGTGCCAAGATCAGGCTCCGATCTCGACACCAGCGGCTTTCTGTTTGCCCCTGGAGGCCCTCGGGATTTCACCATGGTGCGTGCTTACTACCGCTGGGAAGTAATGACCGACCTCGTCCGCCCCCTCGTCACCAAGTTGCGGCCCGCCGGCGACAGTATGCCGCGTGATTATCTGATGGTCGCAACAGCAACGTTCCTCAACGAAGACTATTGAGGCCGTCATGGGACGCTTTCCTGGATTCTCGCTTGCTCGGCGCGCTCTGAACCCGCTCCACCGCCTGATGATCGACCGGCGCGGCGTCGGCGCCGTGGAATTCGCCATCGTCGCCCCGCTCCTGATCGCCGCCTATATCGGAGCATTCGAGCTTTCGCTCGGATTCTCCGTTGCACGTAAGGTTGCGCGCGCGTCGAGCGCGGTGAGCGACATCGTTTCCCAGGAGCAGGATGTCGACAAGGCTTTCCTGGACGACATGAAGAACGTCGCAAAGAATATTCTCGTGCCCTACGACAGTTCCGACTACGACCTGAAAATTACCGGCATCGAGGTTACCGGAACGACGGAAGGCAAAGTTGTCTGGTCCCGCGGCTGGTCGGACGCGAGCGAGAGCGCGACGGTGCCTTACGCGGTCAATTCGGTCACGACCGTTCCTGCGGACCTGGATGCGGTGAACGCATTCGTGATTCGCACGGAACTGATCGTCAATCACCAGCTTACGCTTTTTGGGCCGGAGGCCGGAGGCACAATCCCGCTCTCCAAGACGTCCTATTATCGCCAACGCTTTGGCGACACGATCAAATGCACGGACTGCTGACGGCCGCTTGGCGGCGTCAATTGCAATGCGCGCTTCCTCGCGCTATTCCTCCCGGATTGCGCGGGTCACTCCCGCGCGGGCAAGCAGCACCGGATCGCGGTTCTTCGTGACGCGCTCCGGATAACCGGGTGTCTCATGGCGCGTGCATTCCTTTTCGTACTCGATTCCTTCGGCATCGGCGGTGCGCCGGATGCGGACGCTTTCGGCGACCTCGGAGCTGACACGCTAGGCCACATCGCCGAATTTTGCGCTGCCGGCGCCGGTGATCGCGCGGGCCTGCGCGAAGGGCCGCTGCAACTGCCGAATATGTCCGCGCTCGGGCTGATGCATTCCGCGAAACTCGCAACCGGGCGCCTGCCCGCCGGCATGCCGCTGCCGGAGCGGGTATACGGCGTCTATGGCGCCGCCAGCGAAACCTCGCGCGGCAAGGACACGCCATCCGGCCATTGGGAAATCGCCGGCACGCCGGTGATGTTCGACTGGGGTTATTTCCCTTCGGAGGGAGACGCCTTTCCCGCCGAACTCGTCGAGGCGATCTGCCGCGAGGGCAATATTCCCGGCATACTCGGCAACTGCCATGCCTCCGGCACCGAGATCATCGCCCGGTTCGGCGAGGAGCATCGGCGGAGCGGAAAACCGATCTGTTACACCTCGTCCGATTCCGTCTTCCAGATCGCCGCGCATGAACAGAGCTTCGGGCTCGATCGGTTGCTGGAGCTATGTCAGGTGGTCCGCCGCCTTGTCGACGACTACAATATCGGCCGCGTCATCGCCCGGCCGTTCGTCGGCGACAGTCCGCAGAATTTCACGCGCACCGGCAATCGCCGCGACTATTCGGTGCTGCCGCCGGAACCGACGGTTCTCGACCGCCTGAAAGAGGCCGGACGCAAGGTCCACGCCGTCGGCAAGATCGGCGATATCTTCGCGCATCAGGGCGTGACGAAGCTGACCAAAGCCAATGGAAACATGGCGCTTTTCGATGCAAGCCTCGCGGCGATCGAGGAGGCCGAAGACGGCGATCTCGTCTTCACCAACTTCGTGGATTTCGACATGCTCTATGGTCATCGCCGCGACGTGCCGGGTTACGCCGCCGCGCTCGAAGCCTTCGATGCGCGCCTGCCGGACCTCGACCGTCGCCTCAAGCCCGGCGATATTGTCATCCTGACCGCCGATCATGGTTGCGATCCGACCTGGCGGGGAACCGACCACACGCGCGAACGCGTGCCGGTGCTGATGTTCGGTCCCTCGTTGCGCAGCCGCTCCTTCGGTGTTGCAAACACATTCGCGCATATCGGCGAGACCGTTGCCAGGCACCTTGGCATCGCGCCAGGCCCGCATGGGAGAAGCCTCATTTGACCCTCCATCTGAAGAAAGCCGAACTGCATTGCCATATCGAGGGCGCGACGCCGCCGGAACTCGCGCTGAGGCAAGCCAGGAAATACGGGGTCGACACCAGCGCGATCATCCGTGACAAGGCCTATGTCTGGGACGATTTCACCAGTTTCGTCAGGTGCTACGATGCCGTCGCGTCGCTGTTCCGGACAGAAGGCGACTACGCGCTTCTCGCCGAGGCCTATCTGACCGAGCTCGCCGAAGCGGGCACGATCTACAGCGAGATCATCGTTTCGCCGGACCACGGCAACACGGTCGGCCTCGGCGCCGACGCCTACATCGAAGGTCTTGCCGCCGGCATGGATGCGGCAAGGGCAAAGACGGGCATCGAATCGCGCATGCTGATCACCGGCATTCGCCACTTGGGGCCGGAGGCTGTGATCAGGACCGCGGAATATGCGGCCAGGCTGCGGCATCCGCTCGTCACCGGCTTCAACCTCGCGGGCGAGGAAAGAATGCACAGCGTTGCCGAATTTGCGCGCGCCTTCGATATCGTCCGCGATGCAGACCTCGGGCTCACGATCCACGCGGGCGAACTTTCCGGCGCTTTCAGCGTGCGCGATGCATTGGATCACGTGCGGCCAGCCCGGATCAGCCATGGTGTGCGGGCGATCGAGGACGAAGATCTTGTAAAGCGGCTGGCCGACGAAGGCGTCGTTCTTGAAGTCTGCCCCGGCTCCAACATTTCGCTCAAGGTCTTTCCAGACTTTGCATCGCATCCTCTCAAGGCGTTGTACACTGCCGGTGTGCGCGTCACGCTCAACTCCGACGATCCGCCGTTCTTCCACACGTCGCTGGCGCAGGAATACGACATCGCATCGACGGTCATGGGTTTCGAGGACAGCGAGATAAACGGGATGACGAGGACGGCGATCGAGGCCGCCTTCGTCGACGAGGCGACAAGACAGAGGCTGCTCGCCACTCTCTGACGGTTCCAATCGGGGAAGGCCGGGAAGAGCCTGCAACACCCTTGCAGGGTCGGCTCTTTCCATGGAAAAGAGGCCCATGTCCAAAAATTTTTGAGGGAAGAGCCATGGACGGCGTCACAGTGATCGATCATCCGCTTGTGCAGCACAAGCTGACCATCATGCGCAAGAAGGAAACGTCGACGGCAGGCTTTCGCAGGCTGCTTAGGGAAATCTCGACGCTGCTCTGCTACGAGGTGACACGCGACCTCGAACTCACCATGGAGCGCATCGAAACGCCGTTGATGGAGATCGACGCACCCATTCTCGAAGGCAAGAAGCTCGTCTTCGCATCGATCCTGCGCGCGGGCAACGGGCTGCTCGAAGGCATGCTTGAACTCGTGCCTTCGGCGCGCGTCTCGCATATCGGCGTCTATCGCGACCACGAGACGCTGCAGCCGGTCGAATATTATTTCAAGGCGCCGGACAGCCTGGCGGAGCGTCTCGTCATCGTCGTCGACCCGATGCTCGCCACCGGCAATTCCTCGATTGCCGCCATCGACAAGCTGAAGGAACGAGGCGCGAAGAACATCCGCTTCCTCTGCCTGCTCGCGGCGCCGGAAGGTATCCGCAACTTTCAGTCCGCCCATCCGGATGTGGCGATCTTCACGGCGGCGATCGACAGCCACCTCAATGAAAAGGGCTATATCGTGCCCGGCTTGGGGGATGCGGGCGACCGCATGTACGGGACAAAATAGTTTTTCTTAACCACATCATAAGACAGGTGTGCGGCCGCCGGTTTTCCCGGCGGCTTTTTTGCGTCCCGTTAGCGATCGTCTGTTCAGATGGGCGGAGCGCGTGCGGTCGCTTGCGACGCCTACCGCACGGTCAACGGCCGGGACCTCAGCAATGATTACACGTCTACTTGCCTTTGCCGGCGGCCTCGCCCTTGTTGCATTGGTCGTTCCCGACCTTGCGTCCACCTATCTCGAACGACGGGACCAGGCGGCGCAAGACGCTCCGCGCACCGCGCCCATTGCCGCCGCCAAATATGCGAGCGGCAAGGGCGTCGTTCTTGAAGCCGATCCCGCCGGCCATTTCTTCGGCACGTTTCGCATCAACGGGCGCGCGGAAAGGGGGCTTGTCGACACCGGGGCAAGCACGATTGCGATCAACACTTCGGCCGCCCGTCGCTTCGGCGTTTCCGTCGGCAGCCTCGCTTTCAGTGCGCGGGCGCAGACAGCCAACGGCATTGTCGAGGCTGCCTATGTCCGTCTGGATCGCGTCGAGATCGGCGGCATCACGCTCAAGGATGTCGATGCCATGGTCCTTCCCGACAAGGCGCTTTCCGGCATGCTCGTCGGCATGAGCTTCCTGAGCCGGCTATCGTCCTACCGCGTCGAGAATGGAGCGCTGCATCTCGTCAGGTGATGCGGGCGACAACGATCGGGCGCGGATCCGGCTTTTGGTCCGCGATCGTGTAAAGCGCCGCAACTGCGTTGCGTACGGCTTCGGCCGTCTCCCGATCAGCCGCATGAACGAATGCGATCGGCTCGCCCTTCGCTACTTTCGTTCCAAGCGGGCGCAGGCCCGAGAGGCCGACGCTGTGGTCGATCCGGTCGTCGGGACGGGTCCGCCCGCCGCCAAGCGCAATAACGGCCATGCCCAGTTCGCGCGTCTCGCAGGCTCCGAGATAGCCGTCTCGGCTCGCTTCCACGGCCACCACGACCGGTGCCTTTCTCAAATAGGTCTGCGGCCGGTCGACAAAGTCCGCCGGCCCACCGAGCAGATGGACCATGCGGCCGAAGCGCTCCATTGCGGCGCCGCTTTCAAGCGCGTGGCGCGCCATCGTTTCCCCTTGCTTTCGATCGGCCGCCGGACCGGCGGCGACGAGCATTTCCGCTGCAAAGGCCATGACCACCGCGTCAAGGCGCGTGCCTTTCTTCTCACCGCGCAGATAAGCAAGGCAGTTGTCGATCTCGAGCGCATTTCCGGCCGCGTCCGCGAGCGGCTCGTTCATGTCTGTAATCAAGGCGGACGTGCGGACACCAGCACCGTTCGCAACATCGACGAGCGAGCGCGCGAGGATCTCCGTCTCGTCGGCATCGGTCAGGAAAGAGCCGTTGCCGAGCTTGACGTCGAGCACGAGCGACTGGAGTCCCGCGGCAAGTTTCTTCGAGAGAATGGAAGCGGTGATCAGCGGCACCGAATCGACCGTCGCCGTCACGTCACGGACGGCGTAGAGGCGCTTGTCTGCCGGCGCGAGGTTTGCCGTCTGGCCGATGATCGCACAACCGACCTCGTCGACCACGTTTCGAAAAAGGGCCGCGGCGGGCTGGATGTTGTAACCCGGAATCGATTCGAGCTTGTCCAGCGTGCCGCCGGTGTGACCGAGGCCTCTGCCGGATATCATCGGCACCGCGGCACCACAGGCGGCAACGATCGGCGCCAGCATCAGCGAGACATTGTCGCCGACGCCGCCGGTCGAATGCTTGTCGACGATCGCCCGACCGAGAGCGCTCCAGTCGAGCGTGTCACCGGAATCGCGCATGGCCAGCGTCAGGGCCACGCATTCGTCCCGGCTCATGCCGGAAAACCACACGGCCATGGCGAAGGCGGCGACCTGGCCTTCCGAAATGGAGCCATCGGCGATGCCTTTGACGAAGCCGGCGATCTCGGCCGCTTCAAGCTGGTCGCCGTTCCTCTTCCGTCGGATCACTTCCTGTGGGAGCATAGTCAGGCCGCCGCTGAGGCTTCGCTCGCAATCATCTCTTTGAGGATCGCAGCCAGCCGCTTGCCGCCGACCGGCGCCATATCCTTCGTCTCATGGTGGCTCAGTTCCGCGCCGGTCATGCCCGCACCGAAATTGGTGACGACGGAGGCGGCGGCAACCCGCAAGCCGAAAAAGCGCGCCAGGATGACTTCGGGAACGGTGGACATGCCGACGGCGTCCGCCCCGAGAATGCGCGCCATCCTGATTTCGGCCGGCGTCTCGAAACTAGGACCGGAAAACCACATGTAGACGCCGCTCTGGAGCGGAATGCCAAGCCGGGCCGCAGCCTTTTGCATCCGTTCGGCAAGCTCCGCGTCATAGGCGTTCGTCATGCCGACGAAGCGATCGTCGCTCTCGACGCCGATCAGCGGGTTGAAACCGGAAAAGCCGATATGGTCGGCGATGCGCATCACCGAGCCCGGCGGCATATCCTCCCGCAGCGACCCTGCCGAGTTGGTCAGGATGAGACTTTCGATGCCGAGCCGCTTCAGCGCCTCGATCGGCACGCGCATCGCATTGGCGTCGCCCCGCTCGTAATAATGCACCCGACCGGAGAGCATCGCCACGGGCACGCCACCAAGCTCGCCCGCCACCAATTCGCCGGCATGGCCGGAGACGCTGCTCAACGGGAAGCCCGGGATCTCCGCAAAGGGGACGCGAACCGGTTCCTCCACGGCCTCGACCAGCGAGCCGAGTCCGGAGCCGAGCACAATCCCATAGCGCGGCGCAAACCCTCCCAGCCTTGTCTTCAGGAACTCCGCCGCGTCGTTCATCCGAGGATCTCTGTTTCGAAGCTGTGCGGAAGGAGATCGGAGAGCGCCAGCGTTTTCTTCACACCCGTCTCGTCGCAGAGATAGATCCGCGTGCTTGCGCCGGAGAATTCCGCCAACCGCTGCCGGCAGCCGCCGCAGGGCGGACAAAGGGCAAGCTTCTCGGCGACGACGGCAACCTCCATGATCTTGCGCTGACCGGCCATGACCATGTGGCTGATCGCCGTCGTCTCGGCGCACCAGCCTTCCGGGAAGGACAGGTTCTCGATATTCGCGCCGGTGTAGATCTTGCCGTCCTCCGCGCGGATGGCGGCACCGACCGGGAACTTGGAATAGGGCGCATGCGCCTTCGACATAGCTTCACGCGCCGCAACGAACAGATCGTTCTCCATCTTAGCGCTCCTTTACGTAAGGTACGCCGCCCGCCTTGGGCGGTATTGCCTTGCCGATAAAGCCGGCAAGCAGAATGACCGTCAGAATGTAAGGCAGCGCTTGCATCAACTGCACCGGAACCTGGCCGACGAGCGGCAGCGGCGTGCCTTGCAAACGGATGGCAAGGGCATCGAGGAAACCGAAGAGCAGGCAGGCGAGCATGACGTTCTTAGGCCGCCACTTGGCGAAGATGAGGGCGGCAAGTGCGATGTAGCCCTTGCCCGCCGTCATGCCCTTGACGAAACCGGCTGTCATCGCCAGCGACAGGTAGGCGCCGGCGAAGCCGCAGAGAATGCCGCAGCAGATGACCGCGCGGTAGCGCAGCCAGATCACGGAGATGCCAGCCGTATCGACCGCTCCCGGGTTCTCGCCCACAGCGCGCAGCCTCAGGCCGAAACGGGTGCGATAGAGGATCCACCAGCTTATCGGCACCATGGCGAAGGCAAGGTAAGTGAGCAGGAAATGACCGGAAAGCAGATCCGCATAGATCGGCCCGAGGATCGGCACCTCGCGGATCGCATCCGCCCCGGGGAAATTGATGATCTGGAACCTTGCGCCTTCGGCAAGCGCCGGCGTGCGGCCGCCCTGGCGGAACCAGGCCTCGCCAAGGATCACGGTGGCGCCAAAGACAATGAAATTGATCGCGACACCCGAGACGATCTGGTTGCCGCGCTGGGTGATCGAGGCATAGCCGTGGACGAGCGACAGGAGCACGGAGATGAGGATCGCGGCGAGTAGGCCGACCCAGACCGATTGAGTCACGGCGGCGGCGGCGCCCGCAGCGAAGGCTGCACCGAGCATCTTGCCTTCGAGACCGATATCGAACACGCCGGCCCGCTCGGTGAAGAGCCCGGCGAGCGCCGCAAAGACCAGCGGCACCGAGACCCGGATCGTCGATTCCAGGAGCACGACGAGGACGTGGAAGAAATCCATGACTTCAGGCTCCCTTGGTCTGCACGACAGCGGCGGCGCGCTGGCCCCACATCGCGAATAGACGTGTGATGGCGGGGCGGAACATGTTTTCGAGCGCACCGGCAAAGAGGATGACGAGGCCCTGGATGATGACGATCATGTCGCGCGAAATCGACGGCATTTCGAAGGCGATTTCCGCCCCGCCCTGATAGAGCACGCCGAAGAGGACCGCCGCCGGAATGATGCCGCCCGGGTGAGAGCGACCCATCAGCGCGACGGCGATACCGACGAAGCCCGCCCCCTGGACGAAATCGAGCTGCATGCGGAACTGTTCGCCCATGATCGGGTTCAGCGCCATCATGCCGGCGAGCCCGCCCGAGATCATCATGGCGATGACGGTGATCCGACTTTCACGAATGCCGGCATAACGCGCCGCGGACGGGCTGTGGCCCATGGTCCGCATCTCGTAGCCGAACTTCGTGCGCCAGATCAGCACCCAGACGGCAAAAGCTGCGGCCAGCGCCAGCAGGAAGGAAATGTTGAACGGTGCCGTACCGATGTTCAGTCCGAAAATGGAGAGCAGCCAGTCGAGTTTCGGCAGTTGGCCGCCCTCGGCGAAAGTGCGTGTCTGCGGCGCCATCGACCCGAGCGGTTTCAGCACGCGCGTCAACAGGTAGACCATCAGGCTCGAGGCAATGAAGTTGAACATGATGGTGGTGATAACGATATGGCTGCCGCGTTTTGCCTGCAGCCAGCCGGGCAGGAACGCCCAGAGCGCACCGAAGAAGGCCGAACCGATGATCGCGACCGGGAAGACCACGTACCAGGGCATCGTCTGGTCCAGCCAGAGGCAGGCGAGCGCCACCCCGATGCCGCCGACATAGGCCTGCCCTTCGCCGCCGATATTGAAGAGCCCGCAGTGGAACGCAACGGCGACGGCAAGACCGGTGAAGATGAAGGTCGTCGCATAGTAGAGCGTGAAGCCGATATATTCGCCGCGGCCGAAGGCGCCGTTGATCAGGTGATAGGCGGCCTCGAACGGATTTTCACCGACGAGCAGGACGACAAGTCCGGCGACGATGAAGGCAACGGCAAGATTGACCAGCGGGACCAGACCGTATTCGACCCAGCCCGGAAGCTTTGCATAAGGGGTGCTCATTCTGCGGCCTCCTTGCGGCCCTCGACGCCGGCCATCAGGAGGCCGAGCTCGCCCTCGGTCGCCTCGGGGCTGCGCTCGCCGACGACACGTCCGGCAAACATGACGAGAATGCGGTCGGAGAGCGCGCGGATCTCATCGAGTTCGACGGAGACGAGCAGGACGGCCTTGCCCTGATCGCGCATCTCGATGATCCGCTTGTGGATGAATTCGATGGCGCCGACGTCGACGCCGCGGGTCGGCTGGCCGATGATCAGCACGTCCGGTCCGCGCTCCATTTCGCGCGCAAGCACGATCTTCTGCTGATTACCGCCGGAGAAATTGGCCGTCTTCAGCCGCGCGTTCGGCGGACGGATGTCATATTTGGCGATCTTCTCCTCGGCATCCTTGCGGATCGCATCGATGTTCAGGAAGACGCCGTTCAGGTAGCGCGGGTCGTTGTGGTAGCCGAGGATGGCGTTCTCGCTCTCCTCGAACTTCAGGACAAGCCCGACATGATGGCGATCCTCCGGCACATGCGCCAATCCGCGAACCCTGAGCGCGGCGGGATCCCTATGGCCCGTCACATCGACGGACTCGCCGTTGAGCAGCACCGTTCCGGAGGTCGCCTTGCGGATGCCGGCGATCGCTTCGAGCAGCTCCGACTGGCCATTGCCGGCGACACCGGCAATGCCGACGATCTCGCCGGCCCGCACCTCGAAGGAGACGTCATCGACCATGGTGACGCCGCGGCTGTCCTTGACCGTCAGGCCCTGAACCGAAAGTTTCACGTCGCCGGGCGTGCCCTCGCCCTTCTCGACGCGTAGCAGCACGCGACGGCCAACCATAAGTTCCGCGAGTTCTTCGACCGAAGTCTCACCTGTCATGCGGGTTGCGACCATTTCGCCGCGACGCATCACCGAGACCTCGTCGGTGATCGCCATGATCTCGCGGAGCTTGTGCGTGATCAGGATGATCGTCTTTCCCTGGGCCTTGAGCTGACCGAGGATGCGGAAGAGATGATCGGCCTCGGCCGGCGTCAACACGCCGGTCGGTTCGTCGAGGATCAGGATATCGGCCTTGCGGTAGAGCGCCTTCAGGATCTCCACGCGCTGCTGGAGACCAACCGGCAGTTCCTCGATCGGCGCGTCCGGATTGACCTCGAGCGCATATTCCTTCTCCAGCCGCTTCAGCTCTTGCCGCGCCTTGGCGATGCCCTTGTTGAGGATCTGACTGTCCTCGGCACCGAGCATGACGTTTTCAAGCACAGTGAAGTTCTCGACCAGCATGAAATGCTGGTGCACCATGCCGATGCCGACGGAGATCGCCGTATTCGGGTCGCGGATCGAAACCGGCCGCCCATCCACGACGATCTCACCGCTATCGGCCTGATAGAAGCCATAGAGGATCGACATCAAGGTCGACTTGCCGGCGCCGTTCTCTCCGATAATGCCGTGGATCGTGCCTTTGCGAACCTTGAGATTGATATTCTTGTTGGCGTGGACGGGGCCGAAACTCTTATCGATCCCACGCAATTCGATGGCAATATTGTCCATATTGGCCCTGCGATCCCCAATCTTGCCCTGCTTCGGTTCTCTTCCCAAACCGTGCCGGCAATTTTTTTACCATTTGGTATAAGTTTATCATCGATTTTCGGGCGCGAAAGCCCTCAATCGTGATCTCCTTATACTCTCACCGGATCGCTGGTGAGAGTCCAGCGTGAATATACACAGCCCTATCACGTGATTGTCGCCGCAAAACGGCGACGGCTCATTCTTCATATCCAGGCGGGCTTCACATTCAGGCGGGCGGCCGCAACAGCCGCAAGGCATTCATGGTCACCAGAACGGTCGCGCCGGTATCCGCCAGGATCGCGGGCCAGAGGCCCGTGACGCCGGCGATGGTCGTGACGAGGAAGACCGCTTTCAGGCCCAGCGCCATGCCGATGTTCTGGTAAATATTGCGCATCGTCGCCCGCGAAAGCCTGACCATGGCGGCGATGTCGGAGACACGCGCATGCAATGAGGCGGCGTCGGCCGTTTCAAGGGCAACATCCGTTCCACCGCCCATGGCAATGCCGACATCGGCTGCCGCCAGCGCCGGCGCGTCATTGATACCGTCACCGATCTTGGCAACCTGAAGTCCCTCGGCTTTCAGCTGACGAACGATGTTCTGCTTATCCTCCGGCAGGAGGCCGGCATGGATCTCGATTCCCATGGGGCGCCCGATCGCCTCCGCTGTGCGGCGGTTGTCGCCCGTCAGCATCACTACGCGGATACCGGCGTCGCTCAGCGCTTTCACGCCTTTTGCCGCATCGGCGCGCGGCTCGTCGCGCATCGCCAGCGCCCCCGCTGCCCGGCCATCGACAACCAGAACGGAAGCGGTTTTTCCCTGGTCGTGGAGGCTCGCGATCCGCTGCTTCTCAGTCGCGGAGAGTGGCACGCGCTCGTCGACCGCCTCCACCGAGCCGAGAAAAAGCTCGACCCCGTCGACTGAGCCCTCGATACCCTTGCCGCCGATCGCCCTGGCGCGTGCGACCGGGGGAAGCTGCAGCCCGTCCGCAGCGGCGCGGGTGCGGATAGCCAGCGCAAGCGGATGGCTGGAACCGTGTTCGAGTGCTGCCGCATACAGAAGAACATCCGCTTCCGTCAGGTCGAAGCCTACGACATCGGCGACCTTCGGCTTCCCTTCGGTAAGCGTACCGGTCTTGTCGAAGGCGGCAGCGGTAACCCGGCCGATACTCTCAAGTACCGCGCCGCCCTTCAATAGCAGGCCGCGGCGAGCGCCCGCCGAGAGGCTCGCGGCGATTGCCGCCGGCGTGGAGATCACCAGCGCGCAGGGGCAGCCGATGAGCAGGATCGCAAGCCCCTTGTAGATCCATTCGCCCCAGGCCGCACCCCAGAGGAGCGGCGGCATCAAAGCAACCAAAGCGGCGACGATGACGACTACCGGCGTGTAGTAGCGGGAGAAGCGATCGATGAAACGCTCAGTCGGCGCCTTCATCTCCTGCGCTTCCTCGACCAGCCGGATGACGCGTGCAATGGTGTTGTCGGCGGACGCGGCAGTGACGCGCACACGCAGTGCACCGTCGCCATTGACCGTCCCGGCGAACACGTCGTCGCCAGCTTCCTTGCGAACGGGCGCGCTTTCCCCGGTGACCGGCGCTTCGTCGACCATGCTTTCGCCCGAAAGGATCGCGCCGTCCGCGGAAATTCTGTCTCCCGGCCGGACCAGGATCGTCGCCCCCACCGGCAGGCTCTCGGCCGGAACCTCGCTTGTCCGGCCATCGATCTCGATGAGCGCCGATTTCGGCACGAGCGCCGTCAGCGACTGTATGCTCGCCCGCGCCCTGCTCGCCGCGACGCCCTCCAGGAGTTCACCGATCAAAAACAGAAAGACGACCATGGCCGCTTCCTCCGTGGCGCCGATGAAAACGGCTCCGAGAGCGGCAACGCTCATCAGCATCTCGATCGAGAAGGGCGTGCCGGCAAGTGCTGCCATCAGCGCGCGTCTTGCGATCGGCACGAGGCCGACAAGCATGGCGAGCGTGAAAATCCAGGGCCCCGTCGCGGGCAGAAACTTGCCGGCGCCATAGGCGACCGCGAGCGCGAGGCCACACGCAACGACAAGCCGTCCCTTGGCCGTCCTCCACCAGGGGCCGGCGGCAGATCCATGATCATGGCCGTGACTTCCAGTCGTCTCCAGCCGCATCGGGCTGGTACGGGTCGGCTCATCCGTCGACGAAGCGTGGTCGTGCCCATGCGCGTGGTCGCAACAACCACAGCCGCCGGCACCGGGCGCTTCGCCGACGCTCATGCCCGCCAACGGCGATAGCCGGTAGCCGAGGCCGCCGACCCTGCGCAAAATGTCCGGGCCGATTTCGCGCCCGTCCAGGTGGCGAACCGTCATCGTACCCGCGGTGACCGACACCCTGACGTCCTCCACGCCGGAAATGCGCCGCACGGCGGTATCGATTTTCGATGCACAGGACGCACAATCCATACCTTCGACGCGGTATCTGCTTTCCCGAAAGTTGCTCACATGCCTTCTCCTAGCGAAATCGGAAGCAGGCTAAGACCTCTAGCCACTAGAGGTGCAAGGAGAAATATAGCATTTTCGCGCCATAGCGACGTCGATCGCAAATCAGCCTTCGAGTTCCAGGAGGAAGTAGGTGGTCGGCCCGTCGGGCGCGTCATTCGAAAGCCGGAACGAGATCGGGCCCGTTCCGCTTTCAACCGGCGGATGAACGGTACCGTCGAGGCCGACCGGTGACAGCTTCCATTTCGCTGCCGTTCGCGACAACGCCAAGTCAACCTCACCTTTTCGGATCAGAACCGGCAATCTGCCGAAATCCTCGATGACCTTTTCTTCGCTGTCACGAAAGACCATGCCGGTGTTCTGGGCATCGGTCGCAAAGACCAGCAGAAAACGGCGGCTGTCGGGAAGGGTCGCGGGCGTATCGAGCGCCGACAGCGCGACGAGCCCATTCCCGTCAGCCCGTTCTATCCGCAGAATACCGAGATCGATCGGCTCACGAAGGGAGGAAAATGCGGCCGCTTCTGTCGAAGCGGTCGAGACGCGCAGCTGCCCGGTGGCGCGCTGCAGCACGATCTCTCCCGTGCTGCTTTCATAGAGCCCCCTTTCGACATCTGTGGCATTGCCGGGCGGGAGGATGCCGATGTCACGGAACTCGGCGAGGATATCAGCACTGACCTGGGTCCGCGGTTGGACGACGCCGATGTCGAGCCGCGCTGGATCTGAGCGCTTCAGCCCTACGCGGCCGACCAGGGCCAGATCGGTCGATTGATCCGGCTCGCGCGCCTGCATGTCCTCGCCAAGATCTTCCTCGCCGCGAACCGCGAAGGGGATCGTTATCGCCGAGGTCGCCACATCTCCCCGCCGGTAGACGAGCGCCGCAAGCGTTTCACCCGCCCGGGCGACCGGATCGAGCGCGATCGCATAGGGAAGCATCGCCTTCTTGTGAGGATAGGGCTCGCCGTAGGCGAGCGCGATCGGCCCATGAGCATGCCTGCAGAGCACGTCCCAGCCCTGCAGCGCCGCGTAAGCCGGCATCACGAGGCCCGCTTCGTAGCGGTAGCGGTTCCAGAAGAGATGATCGTATTCGCTGACGATGAAGGGTTTTCCGAGCCAGCGCGCAGCGGCGATCATGCGCATATAGTTGGCACTGTCGGCAATCGCGCTTGTCTGCAGGAGCGCGCTGCCTGGAGAATAGCCACCGACCCAGTCGTGATAGGTATTCATCGTCACGGCCTCGAGGTCGCGCCTGCTCAAGCCCGTCTGCACCGTGGGCCAATTGTTGTAGGTGCTGATCAGCCCCCTATATCCGAGATCCCGCAGGACCTTGCTCATCCGCGCCGCCGATGATCGCTCGACGTCCACGATGAAGGCCTGGAGATCGCGCATGCGGGGACTATCGGCGTATCTATCGGCCGGCAATTTCACGGAAGCTGTCTCAAGCCGTTCATCGTCCTCAAGATCGCCCCAGGCTTTCGCGAGCGTCTCGGTCGAGGTGTAGCGTTTCACAAGCCAGTGGTTGAATGGGGTAGCGAGCGCCGGGTCGTACGGCGGCTTGGTCGGGCGATCATGCACGACGCCGTCGAACTCGATGCCGTTCTCGTTGGCAAGGATCACCAGCGCCAGAGCATCGTCATGGATTGGCGCGACACCCGTATAGGGATTGACCCGGCCCAGAAATTTCTCCTGCGACCTCTTCCAGTGGGCGAAGGCTTCCTCATCGAAATGAAGCAGGAGCTTCAGATTTCCATTTGCATCCCAGCGATCATCGTAGCCACCGTAGGCGCCGCGCGGCGACGACAGGCCGTCGACGATCCAGTGGATGCCGTTGCGCTTGAGCGCGGCAAGCAGGTAGTGGATGCGGTCGAGCGTCTCCGGATCGAAGTCGAAATCCTCATGCCGGCCGAACATCAGGCTCGCATCGGTGAAGTGCAGCCGCGCGATGTTATAGCCATGCAGCGCCAGTTGCCGGGCATAGCGGTCAGCGCCGTCATGGTCCGGGAAGCCGCCGGAAGCCGGGCTCCAGGCGAGCGAGGCGCAGAGCATCCTGACCGGCTTTTCCGGAGCCTCAGCGAAGGACAGTTGCCCCTTCGGGCCGGCAATCAGCCGGTGGCCTGCATCGATAGTGTCGTTCGGCAAAACGGACGAGAAGTCGAGCGGGCTGCCCGCACGGACCTCTAGTGAGATTTCCCGGACCGGCAGCCATTGGTCGGAGGCGTGGGCAGGCGGACCGGCAAAAAAAACCACCGCTGCGGCGAGCAGTGCGCGGCCGTTCATGCGGGTTTGCCGAGGATTCTGCTCTCGATTGGCGCGCCCGGTTTCAGGCGTGGCCGGAACAATCCGACGGCCAGAGCGGCGGCATGGAAGAACCAGGCAACGACCGTATAAAGGCCCATTCCGAGGCCGCGCTTCTTGAGGCTGACCAGCAGGACAACGGCTGCAAATATGGCTGAGACCGAGGCAATCGCCATACCCTTGTCGGGCAGGAACAGGATCAGGCCGAGCGAGAGCGCCCACCAGAGATAGACGAAGGCCCATAATTTCAGTTCAGGTAGTTCCCGTAGCACCTGCAGAAAATAGGGCTTGCCGAAGGAAGCGCGTAGCAACTCGCCGATGCCGTAAAGATATTTGCTCTTCCAGCGGCGGACGAGCAGCCGGTAGGAATTGACGGTGTGGCCGAAATGCTGGACGAAGCGACGGTCGAGACGATGGAGCCCCCATCCGGCGCTTCTGAGCCGCACACCGAGCTCGAACTCCTCGTAGCCGTGAAGATTCCGGTCCGAAAGATAGCCGACATCCTCAATCGCGGCGCGCCGATAGAGTCCGCCCCCGTTCATGCGGTCGATCGGGCCGATGCGGTTCTCAGGCGCGTTGCGTTTGACGCGCCGGGCGAATTCCAGGTTGGAAACGAGCATCTCCTCCACGTGGCCGGTAACACCGCCAACCGAGGGATTTTCCGCGAGGAAAACGATCGCCGCGTCGAGAAATTCGGCATCCAGCAGCATGTCGCCGTCCATCAGGCAGACGAAGGCGTGGCGGGAATACTGGAAACCGAGTTGCGGCCCGATGCCACAGCTCGGAAGCGCCGGCGGGACGATCTGCGCGACGGTGACCGGATATTGTGATGCGATATCCACGGTCCGATCGGACGACCCGCTGTCGGCAATGATGATTTCGGCCTCTTTGTCCGCCAATGCCGCGACGACGCTCTCGATCGTCGCGGCAATCCGCTTCTCTTCATTCAAGGTTTTTATGATGACGGATATTGTCAAAAGAGCCCCCAGATGTCGGCAGGGTGTCGTGACGGCCTACAGCGCCGCGCGTCTTATCAGACGCGCAAAGGACGCTGTAGCACTTTGAATTGCTGCATGTTTTTATCCTCAAATCGGCGACGATTTAAGGAAACATGCAGGGAGCAGTCCGGCAATCGTTTCTAGCCGGGATAACTTGAGGTTTGGTTTATTCACGGCGCGCGGTGCAGCAAGCGCGGCCACTGCCGCACCATGAACCACGCCGCCGCCGCGCCACAACCGCCGCCTGCGAGCTTGACCGCAAGATCTTCCCAGCGGGCGTGACGATCCATGGACAGCATCTGCAGCAATTCGAACCCGACCGCCGTTGCAAGCACGATCGCAATTACAAACGGCAAACGTCCCGGATAGCCGATCATGAACAGGAGGCCGAGGAGGCCGAAAGCGCCAAACCGTTCGACATGCACCCATGTGCCGATATGGGGGCGCATGCCGATCGGAGACAGCGTCGAATAGGCGATCACGCCGAACAAGAGCCAAGCGAGCAGCGATGCGATGCGTCTGACGTTCATGCTTCAATCCAAATCGTCGTGACCTGTCTTCCCCAGAGCGGTACCGAGGATAACGTGCATGGTGCAAAACGCTGCAGCAGCGCCGCGGGAGGACCCGGCTTATTTCGACAGCAGTGCCCCGTATACCGCAAGCGTCTTTGCGGCGACCCCCGTCCAGCTGTAGGTCAACTCGGCATGCCTGATCTTCGAAAGGACCTGCTCCTCGCTCGGAGGATTGGCAATCTTGCTGCTGATCGCGGCTGCAAGCGCGTCGATATCGCCCAGTGGAAAATAGTCGTCGGAAGGAAGGTCCAACTCGCGGTTGGCGACGATGTCGCTCGCCAGCACCGGCAGGCCATGGGCCATTGCCTCCAGGAGCGCGATCGGCATGCCCTCGTGGCTGGAAGGCAGTACGAAGAGGGCCGCGTTGGCGAAGAGCTCCGCCAGCCGGTCGCCGGTCTGAAAGCCTGCCAGAACGACGCCCGTGATATTTGCGGCCATTGCCCGCACCTGCTGAACGTAAGGCGTCTCGAATTCCCCGTCGCCGGCGAGCACAAGCTTGAATTCGGCGTTGCTGAGCCTCGCGAATGCCTGGATCAGGTCCGTCTGGCGCTTCTCCGGGACAAGCCGCGCAGCCAGCAGAATATAGCGGCGCGGCTCCAATCCAAACTCGGCGAGGATGCCGGTGTCGCCGCGGAAGGGGGAAACGGCGACCCCGTTCGGGACAAAGGTCACGGCCGCCCTGTGGCGCTCGCCCATGGCGTGAACGATCTCCTTCGAGATCGCGATGCGGCCGTGAGAGAGGCGCATGCCCATGAACTCCCCGAGACGCAACATGCGCTTGGCGAAGCCGCCCCATTTCTGCCGGTCGTAGTCGTAGCCGTGGTGAGTGACGACCACCTTCATGCCAAGAAGCCTCGCCAGAGGCACCAGGAGCGCCGGTCCAATAGCGTGGATGTGCAGGATATCGGGTCGGCGCAAAGCCGCGAAACAGACACCTACGAAGGTGTGTGCGAAGGCTTCCAATGCCATCAGTCGCGGTGCCCAGAGCGGAAAGACGCGAATCCCGTTCCAGGAGAACGACGACGGCTTCTGCAGGTAGTGGCGGCGTCCGATGACGTCTGCGTCCCAGCCATGCTCCACAAGCTTGCCCGCGAGCATCTCGACGTGCTTCTCGACGCCGCCCTGGACGCTGGGGATGCCGCGCAAGCCGAGCATCACCACGCGCCGCCGGCCACGCCGGCCGGCCGCGGGCCGCGGAATGCTTGCGAGTTCCTCCGGAAGACCGGCGGGCATGCTGTGTGTGCGCGGAAAGGCGCTCGACTGCACCATCCGGTTTCTCGAGACTTCGGACTCTCTGCTCATGGTTGTCAGCCCCAGGGGTTTCCCTCGACGGCTTATGCACCCCGAGCGCCTACTGTCTCCGTAAGAAATTCCTTAAACTTCGAAGGAAATGCACAAAAATCAAACGGTTGCACCGCATGGGCGGGCGCTCTCCCGCCAGCGCCCGCCGGTGGCGCAATCGCAGATTCCGTCTCCGGTTTAACTCTTTGAAACTACACAATTCCGGACGGAAAACCGTTACACACTTTTCCTGGAATTGCTCTAGCTGACCCCAAGTGCTGCGTAGAGGTCGAGCGTCCTGGCGCGATACGCTGCCGCAGAGAACTCGCCGGCGATCCAGGCGCGGCCCGCAGCGCCCATTTGTGCGCGAACGGCCGGTGCAAGATCGGCCATGGCATTCAAGACCCTCGCGAGATCTTCGCCGTCGCCGGCCGCCGCCAGCAGGCCGGTCTCGCCTTCCTTCACCATCTCCGGGATGCCACCGATCGCCGCACCGATAACCGGGCGTCCGAGCGCATAGGTCTCGAGAATGCTGACCGGAGCGTTCTCGTACCATTCTGAAGGAAGCACGAGCGCCAGGGACTGGCCGATCAGGCGATGCAGGTCGTGCCCCGAAAGATAGCCGGCGAAACTCACGTCCGCGCCGAGTTCGGCCGCGAGTTGCCGAAGGGCTGCTTCCTCCGGCCCGGTACCGGCGATGATCAGCCGCTGCTTCGAAAGGGCGACGGCCCGGATCAGCGTCGCGAGTCCCTTTTCCGGAGCAAGCCGGCCGGCAAAGACGAAGTAGTTTCCCTCCTGCCAGTCGTCACGATACTCCTCGACGTCGACGAAATTCGGAATATGGATCATCTTCTCACGCGGCCAGTTCCACTCGGCGAGCTTCTCCAGGTAGAACCGACTCGGCACCACGAAGCGATCCACCTTTTCGCGGTAAAGACCGAGCAGGCGATGCAGCATGGTTTCGGTGAGCACGACAGCGCTGAGCGACACGGAGTCCTTGACGCAGCGGTGGCGCAGGACGTTGTAAATTCGCCCGCCGCTGCAATCCTCGCAGACTTTTCCGTCACGAAGCATCTTGTAGGACGGACAGGCGAGCTTGAGATCGTGAACGGTCATCACCACCGGAATGCCGGCTGATTTCAGCGTCGAGAAGATTGCCGGCGACAGATGGTGATAGACGTTGTGGGCGTGGGCGACCGACGGCCGCACCCGCTCGATGAGCCGGCCGATGTTGCGCTGCGCCTCAAGGGAATAAATGACGCTCGCGGCCTGAGAGACTTTTCGCAGCAGACCCGTCTGCCGGCCGTATTCGATTTCCGATACGAAATAATCCGACCACGGGGAAGCTTCGTTGCGATCGTGCTGCATGGCGAACGGCACCACATCCCAGCCGATCTCTCCGAACATGGTCATGTGGTCGAAAAAGACCGTCTCCGCGCCACCGCGGCGATAGAAGTAGTTGTTGATCGCCAGCAACTTTTTCCCGGAATCTGCAAAGCCCGCCACGTGCGCACCTCACCACTTGATCCGGTTGAGCACCTGATCGACCGGAAGCACCTGACATCCCTTGCCGACCGCATAGCGGACCAGATGATCGAAGGTTTCCGGGGTGCAGCCGTAGGGTGTCGGAGATGGCGCTATGTCATGCGTGAAGAAGACGAGCCAGCCCGGACGCTCGACGACGTCGTCTATCCAGCGTGTCAGCACACGCGCGTGCTGCTCTGGCTGGCGGATCTCGACGGCCTTGAGCATCAACGGATCCACCAGTCCGCGATTGATGGCCTCGCCGCCCGCCCGGCAGGTGCGATAACGCCTACGAAGCTCCTGACGCGCCAGAGGCCAGGCTGCATTGTACGGAAAAGCGAAATTTGCCGGGGCGGTGGCCACGCCCACGCCCTCGAGATAGGCAGCATTGCGATCGAGATCGAGGCCGAGGGCGGCAGTGGACATGTCCCGCATCCTGCGATGCGAGAAAGTGTGGCAGCCGATTTCGTGCCCACGAGCCACTAGCTCGCCACAGCCGGCCGGCGAGATCAGCGTTCGGTCCGGTTCCACCTGACCGGCAAGCCCGCCGGCAATGTAAAAGGTGCCGCGGACGCCGTGTCGCTCCAGAATAGCTGCCCCGTGGTCGAGCGCACTGTCGGGAACGTCGTCAAAGGTGAAGGAGACGAGCGGCGCTGCCGTTTCCAGCCGGCGTCGTTCCCTGCCGAAGCGCCAGATCAGCCGGTTTGCCAACCGGTCGACGAGCCCGTCGATCTTCCGTGCGACCTCAGGCATGCGCCATCGTGCTCCTTTTCACCGGTTGCCGATCGACCTTCAACACCGCGGAGGACTGGAGATGCAGACCGTAGAGCGCGAACATGAACGTGAACCAGATCAGATTTCCGCCCTCGAAGAACAGCGTCTCGAGGCCGGCATGGAAAATCGTGTAAAGCCAGATGCGAAGGAAGAGCCGCGTGAGGTGGGCGTGCTCGCAGTCCGGAGCGATCCGGGAGATGTCGCGCAGCGGCAGCAGAATGACCCAGATCAAGGTCAGGATCAGCCCCGGAAATCCGGTCATCAATGCGACATCCAGGTAGGAATTGTGCCCATTGGCCGCAGCCACGGCCCACGTCTCCACCGACCCGCCGCTGTAGACCAATTCTTCCGTCTGCCAGAACGCCCGGAAGCCATAGCCAAGCAACGGATGCTCCGCCAGCGCCGAGAAGGCGAA
This sequence comes from Sinorhizobium chiapasense, assembly GCF_036488675.1. Classification (NCBI taxonomy): domain Bacteria; kingdom Pseudomonadati; phylum Pseudomonadota; class Alphaproteobacteria; order Hyphomicrobiales; family Rhizobiaceae; genus Sinorhizobium; species Sinorhizobium chiapasense. The sequence goes on along the minus strand of NZ_CP133148.1, from coordinate 4,040,095 downwards.
ACGCCAGATATCGGCGCGGTTTGTAAATGTCGCGTCGATGCCAAGCCGGCTAATGAATTCTCCGAGCGGGATGAAGACGGCCGACCCGACGGCGAAGAGATTGAAAAGCCCAACACCGCCGACGGCGATCGGGATGCGCAGGAAACGCGCATGCTCGAAAATCCATGCGAGGATCAATATCGCGGGGAGCATCGCCGTCGAGGTCTTTCCACCGGTGTGGACGAGAAAGACGCAGGACAGCGCAACGATCGCCATGCCGGCGAGGCGCGACCAGGTATTCATGACGAAGAAACCGAAGAAGGCGCCAAGCACCATCGCGGCGGCGGCGCTGTTCTTGTGCGGAAAATGGCCCCGCCACAATCCGGCGTTCATCGGTTCACGCAGTTCCGAGGCCTGGTGTATGGCAAGCGACGGCTTGAAAAGGATGCCGTAATAGGCAACCGCCAGCATGAAGAGTGTGCCTATCCCGAGCATCTTGGCGAAATGTCGTTCCGAGTCCGGCATCAACAGATAGACACTGGCATTCACCGCCATCATCGCGCTGAGAACGACGCCCTTGATGCCGAGGATCGGATGCGCGGAAATGACCGAGACGAGAAGAAACCACGTGAACAGCACAGCCAAGAGGAGGCGCGGCTGCAGGATGATATTCCGCATCGGATGAAGCACACCGTAACAAAGCGTGCCGGCGAAGAGAGCCAGGGAAATGATCTGATTCAGCCGACTGGAATTGCCGGCCGAAGGGTCCAGGATCGCCTCGCCCGTCAGGTCGACAAAGGGGTCGATCGAGATCCACAGGAACAGGAACATCGCCATGAACAGAAAGGTTCCGGCAGGCGCCATCAGGGTCTGTGTGGACCGATCCTCGCTGTAGGTGGCACTGCTCATGCCTGCGGCTCCCTTTATGCGGCCATTGGCCGTGGGCCGCGAACATACTTCCACAGGCCAAGGATCAGCGCGGCTGCCACACCGATGAGGAGCCCCGCTACACCGCCGGCAATCAGGAGGATGAATGTCCGGGGCGGCCAGGTTCGGGAGTTCGGAGGCACCGCGCGCGAGATGACGCGGACATTGGTCGCGTCGATCTGCTGACGCTCGGTGATCTGCTGGGCGCGAGCGAGGTGCGTTTCATAGATCGCCGCCTTTGCCCGTGCGTCGCGCTCCAGATCGCGCAGCTGGACCTGGGCCTCGTTGTCGGTGAAGACATTCGATTTCTCGGCGCGTGCCTTGTCGCGCAGCGCGCCGAGCGCCGTTTGTTCCCTGTCGAAATCGGCCTTCGCGCGCTCCAGGATGCGCCGGGCTTCCTCGTCCATGGCGGCTTCCAGCGTCGTCCGTTCGGAGCGCGTGGAAACGAGGCGCGGGTGCCTCTCGCCGTAGATCAGCCGCATCGAGCCGATCTGTTGCTGGAGCGCATTATACTGTTGCCGCAGGTTCGTCATGTTGGCGGATTCGAAGACCGAAGCGCTTGCCGTCTGCTTCTCGGCGATGGCTGCACTCATCTGCTTGTAACGCGTCTCGGCCAGGATGAAGCCCTGCTGGGCGGCCAGGACCTGGGTATTGAGCTCGCTGGAAAGCTGGTTGCTGACGAGCTCGCCGTTGCTCGACTGCAGTCCGCTCGCGCGGCGGAAGTCCTCGACCTTCTTTTCGGCCTCGGTCACGTTGCGGCGGAGCTCGTCGAGACGGGCGTTCAGGTTCCGGGCGACACGGCCGGCGCTTTCCGCGGCCGACTGGAAAAGTTCTGTTTCAAAGGCATCTACGATCGCATCCGACAGGGCGACGGCCTTTTCCGGTTCTTCGCTCCAGACCTTCATGACGACGACGAAGGAACGCTCTTCCCGCCGCGCCTCGACCCGCTCCGTGAGAGCGCGCAGCGCCGCCAGGTGCTTGTCGGCGGCTTCCTCCTGATCCGACAGGAGCAGGTTCTTCAGAAAATCCAGCGGGGACGGTTTGACGAACTCGACATCCTGCGTCAGCTGCAGCTTGTCGATGACGCGCGCCAGAACGTTGCGCGACGTGAGAATCCTGAGCTTGCTTTCGACCTCCAGCAGTTGCGCGTCGCGCTGCGGGTTGCTGGTGAAGACGTCGTCGCTGACAACGTTGAGATTGGATGGATCGACGACGATGTCGGCATAGACAGTGTATCGCGGCGACGCCATCAGCGCGTAGGCAAGAGCGGCGGCAACGCAAAGGACGACGGCAATGGCAATCCACCGCACCCCGTGGCGCAGCCATAGGATCACGTCATCGATGCCGATCTCGCCGATGAGCTGAAGACGAGGGAGCCATTCACCAACGGTCGGCTGTACCGGCTCCCGGGCCGGCGGAGCCGGTGGGGCCGGCGGAAAATCCACGGCTCGGAGCGAAATCCCGCGATCTTCGGGAAGGATCGCCTCTTCCTCTTCCGCAGTGGGGACGAGATCGAGCAGCGAGCCTTCGCCGGAGCGAAGCCGCCGATAGCGTGTCTGCAGGCGTAATCCTTGCTCCTCGGGCTCGCTCCGCCGATACATCCGTTTTTCCCCACGCATGCCCTTGAAGCCAACAAAGAGCGTCCTGCGTACCCCGCATCCATTGTTAAGAACTAAGCCAGCACGGTGAATATTCCGTTAAGTGCGGCTGGCCGTCGGTAACCATTCGCCGGCCGCAAAGAACCAGGGGCGGAGTGCGGTCGGAAAACCGCCAGCACTTTCTCATCTGGCTTTAGAAATCCGTAATCAGCCTGCTCCAGCTCTCCGAGGCGAGGCCGCCGATATAGATGTCATTGCGCGAGGCCGCCTCCATGAGGTCGGCGTGGCGCGTGACCATGCAGAAATACCCCCGGTGGCGGAAGGACAGCCATCGCTGGCGCAATATGGCATTCATCAGGAAGGGCTGCGCCATGCCCACGGCGGCGGCATAACCTTCGCTATCGAGCGAGGCGAACATTTCGCCGGTGACGTCGAATTCGCGTCCCTCCTCGCAAAGCACATTCAGCACATTGGCAATCCCGTTCTCTTTGCCGAAGAAGAGGAATGCGCCAACGGTCCGTCCGCTTTCACAAATCACCTTCCTGCAGTGCAGCGCCCCGAGGCTCCTGTTCAAGGAGGCAACGCCGGCGAGCCAATCGAATTCGGATCGCGACCAGGTGGGGCGAACCGAAAAGCGCTTAAGCATCGGTCCCGCGCACTGGCGGAACTCCTCGAGGCTTGCCAGCCGCGTCTCAAATCCCGGCACCGGAGTGGGTTTCGTCGACGGCCTCCGCCAACGCAGCACGCGATCCGCCAATGCAAGCGCGCCGATGACGGCACGCAACCGCAGCAGCGGAACGCGGCGGCCCGCAAGGAAGGCGCCCGCGGTGAACGGCCGAAACGAGCGTCGCCATTCGAGACTCTGGATGGGCATGACGACACCGCCGCCGGCAACCCAGTGATCGGCGCTCACCGGAGACGAATTGTCCGAAAAGCACATGTCCTGTCGCGCCGCGCGCATCATGCGGGCAAGACGCGCGGCACCCGCTGCCCCGGCCTTGCCGTCCGCCATGAAGGCGCAGAGAAGCCGGGCGATGGTCGGGCGGCCGTGAACCATGAACTCGATGGGAACCGCAAGGATCGCGCTGTCGATGTCCCCTGCGCCATTCTCGTGAACGACGCTCCCACATTCCGGAGTGCAATGGGGACTGCCGAAGAAGACTGTCTCCAGGTACCGCCGGAGATCGTCTCCGGCGTCACAGTCGGTCTTGCGGAAAATCTTGTTGAACAGCTTGCCGATTGTGGGGACGTCGCCGCGCTCCATGGCCCTTATGCCGGCCGGTCGGCACAGGTCGGTTTCGCCGGCCGGCGCCGATTGAGCGTCCCGCAGGTCAGCCTTCATGCACCATCCTTGCGGCAAGTTCCGGCCGACCGGCCTGCGCCCTGTCGCGCCGAACGAAATGCAGGAACACACTCCATGTGGCGACAACCATCGCGATCTCGATCACATAGAACGAAACGAATGTACCGGCAGGCGGGGCATACCAGCTCGCCCAGGCGGCGAGCGCCGCCCCCGCGACACTGCCAAGTCCCATCACTGTTGCGCGGGCGGCGTGGTAACCCGAAGCGCCGAGCGCTTCCACCGCCACAGACCAGATGGCCATAGGTACGATGACCCAGCAAAGGTTCCTGACAAATGCGACGAGAGAAATGTAATCCTTGCCGAACAGATAGGGCAGGATCGGCGCCAGCACAAAAACCACCACGGCCGCCGCGACGCTGATGCCGGTGGCGGCGATCAGCACCTTTCGCACCCGCTCCAGCGCGTGATGCAGCCCAGCCGCGGAAATTCTTGCCGAACCGGGGTAGATGAGGCGATGCAGCGCCTCGACGGACAGGTAGCTGCTCTCCAGCATCCGGCGCGCAACGCTGTAGCTCGAAACGATCTCGGCGGTCGCGACGAGACTGAGGACGAGCAGGTCAGCGTTCTGGCGCACGGCGCGCAGGATGAACGGGATGCTGAAATAGAGGCCCTGCGCCAATTCCTCACGCACGATGCAATAGCTTGGCCTACCGAGCCCCCTGATCGCCCACATGCAGGCCAAGGCCACCAGGACGTGGCATATGAACTGCCAGACGGCCCAGGACGCGACCGTGGCGACGCCGAAGGCAATGCAGGCGAGCGCCGCCGCGGCTGTCCGTGCGACCGCGAAACCGACCACGACGACGTTCGCCGAAGCGAAGTCGGAATGGGCGAGAAAGATCTGTTCCACCAGCACGATGACGCGAACCAGCACGACATTGGTCACGAGCATCAGCGTGATCACCGCGAAGTTCGTCAGCGGATCGGCGGAAAGCTTGAGAAAGAACGGCAGCACGGCGGCCCCGATCAGGACCAGCGCCACGCCGCTTGCCGCCGTCAGAATGACGTTGTGGCCAAGCATCTGCGGATAAATGGCGCGATCGCGCGCGACCCGGCGCACGAGGCATTCCATGGCGCCGAGCCCGCATAAGTGAACGGCAATGTTGGCGACCGCTGTCACCGCAACGAAGACGCTGAATTCATGGACGCCGAGCCAGCGCGCGAGAATCGCGAAGGTCAGAAGCTGCGCCGCTGACCCAATGACGAGACTGCCGCCAGAGGCAATATAGGACACGAGCATCGGCAGAAATGGCTTGTACCTGCCCGGTTCCGTTGCGCATTCCGAAGCCATTGCGATCTGCCTTTGACGACTGCCTGACGTCGTGCGCGGCAATCGGGCGGACGCGTGGTCCGCCCGGTCACCGGCATCGATCGCGCGGACCCTACCACGCAGAAATGATTGCGCGGTTAACATACTCGCATCAATTGCATTTTAGCTTCCGTTTACCTGGATGCGTTAGGGTCCGCGGCGATCTGATTTTCCATCCCCAAACCCAAGGAGCGCTCGTGCAGCAGGGCCACGATCAATTACGCGGCAATCGGGCAGGCGACCCCTCGGTTCGCCTCGTTCGGTTCATGGACGTCGAGCTCGAGCTGGCGCCGGACGTCCTGGTGCCAAGGGAGGAAACCGAGCTCCTCGGGCGTCGCGCCGCGGCCATCCTTCGCGATCACGCCGGGCAGGCGACGGTCATCGACATGTGCTGCGGCTCAGGCAACCTTGCGCTCGGCATCGCGGCCAACATTCCTTCCGCGCGTGTCTGGGGCGCGGATCTGACGGACAGCACGGTGGCGCTTGCGCGCCGCAACGTCGAGCGTCTCGCCCTTCAAGGGCGCGTAGCCATCCGGCAGGGCGATCTTTTCGCCGCGCTCGAGGGTGAGGGGCTCGAAGGCGCGGTCGACCTGGTCGTCTGCAATCCGCCTTACATCTCGACATCGCGCCTCGAAAGCGACAGCGCCCATCTTCTCACAACCGAACCGCGCGAAGCCTTCGACGGCGGCCCCTATGGCATATCCATCCATCAACGCCTGGTGCGCGACGCCATTGCCTTTCTGAAGCCGGGCGGCCGGCTGCTGTTCGAGTTTGGAGAAGGGCAGGAACGGCAGGCGGCCGCGCTTCTCGCCCGGACCAAGGCCTATGGCGCCGTGACATTTGCGACAGATGCAGCGGGCAAGCCACGCGTGGCCTTGGTGCAGAAGCTTGCCAGCGAAAGCCCGGTCAACGCATTCGAAGGACGCGCAAGATGAGCGATATCCGTCCTCTGGAAGCGGCGGACATTCCGGCCGTTGCCGGGCTGTTCCAGAGCGTATTTCGCAACGGGCAAGTGACGCCGCCCACCTTCATCGACTATCTCCGCCAGCTCTATCTGGAAGCGCCCGGATGCGACCCGGAGATTTCGCCGCTCGTCTACGTCAACGGAGGCGGGCGCATTTCCGGCTTCGTCGGCGTGAACGCCCTGCCGATGACCTTCAACGGCAGACGATTGCGCGCGGCGATCTGCGGATCGCTGATGGTCGAGGGGCACGAGAACGATCCGCTTGCCGGCGCACGACTTCTCAAGGCTTTTCTCGCCGGCCCGCAGGATCTTTCCTTCAGCGAGACCGCGAGCGAAGTTTCCACGCAGATGTGGACCAAGCTGCGCGGCATCGCGCTTCCCCAATACAGTCTCGAGTGGATACGGGTCGTCCGGCCTTCGGCTTTCGCGCTCGATCTCGTCGCGGGCCGCATCCGGCCGGCCCGCCTGCTAAGCCCACTGGCGCGGTCGGTCGATCACCTTTATCGCAACAGGATGGACCGTGGCAGATTGCGCTGGTCGGGCCTGGCGGAAAGCCCGCCCGCCCGCGGGGCATTGCAGGTCTCGGACATCAATCGGTACGCCTTTGCCGCTCTCTTCGAACGGCTGACGGCGCAGTTCGCATTGCGCCCCGACTGGGCGCCAGGACAACTCGATCACGTATTGGCGGATGCAGTCGAGAAGCCGGAATTTGGCGAGCCGGTCTTCGCTGCCGTCACCGCTCGCGGCGGCACGCCGGTGGGTGGGTTCTTCTACCACGTACGTGCCGGCGGTATCGCCAGGGTGCTTCAGGTTCTCGCCGCGCCGGGACAAGCCGGTCCCGTCATCGACTGCCTCATCGACCACGCAGCAGCGCGCGGTGTTGCGGGCCTGCGCGGGCGAACACAGCCCGCCCTGCTGGAAGCGATGCTCGGCCGCCGCATTGCTTTCGTTCACGCAGCCTCGACCGTCGTCCACTCCCGCGACGAAGAACTCGTCGACGCCTTCCGCAAAGCGCAAGGCTTCATGAACGGGCTCGCAGGCGAACAATGGAACCGTGTGTTCGGTGGCCGTTTCGATTGACACCGCGCTGGAGAGAACGCTGGCGCCCCGTCCCGGACAGAGCGGGATGAGGAAAAGTGTGCGCGGTTTTCCGCCCGTATCCCGCGTCTCACGTTTATGATTTTGGGTCGATCCGACCCAGAATCATCGCGACCTAGTGACCGATTTCCTCAACAGGCTGGACGAGCTGCGGCCCCAGGTGCAGGTAGCGTGTCGCCTTGCGCTTGGCAGCAATGTCGGCCCAGACGCGCTCCACCTGGATCGCGGTCAGTTGCGCCACGCGGGCAACCGCCTCGGCACTGATGCCGTTGTTGAGACCATAGAGGCAGAGGTCCATGCGATCGTAGGGCAGCGAGAAGTAAAATTCCTCCTGCGTCTGCGCGAGCGAATAGGTGTCCGTTGTCGGCGGCCTGCGCCGGATTTCCTCGGGGACGTCAAGGTAGGCGGCGAGCTCATAGACCTGCGATTTGTAGAGATGCGCGATCGGCTTGACGTCGGCCGCGCCGTCGCCGTTCTTGACGAAGAAGCCCTGGTCGTATTCGAGCCTGTTCGGGGTTCCGAGAACGGCGAAGTTCAACCGGTCGGCGTGATAATATTCGATCTGCTTGCGCGTGCGCTGCTTCATGTTCGTCGCGGCAACGATGCCGAGATAGACCGAGGGCGGCATGCGCAACCTTGTCTGCTTTCCCGCAGGATCCTGCACGACCAGCGAGGAGATGTTGTAGCCATCGCCTTCGAGCGCGTTGGCGATGACGATCTTCGATGCCCAGCCCAACCCATAGTCGGGAACAAGCTCTCGAATGAAAGCGTCGCGGCGCTTGTAGCAGCCCATTGCCGCGAGCGTTGGTCCGATGTCCTCGACGACCGCCTCGACGCCGAAGCTTTCCGCCACCAGCCGGCCGAGGCGAAGGCTCTCCGGATCGGAGTCGTTTTCCGGCATGAACACACAGAAAACATTCTTCGCACCGACGGCGCGCACCGCCAGTGCCACCGAGACGCTGGAATCGATGCCGCCGGAAAGGCCGAGCACGAGGCCGCGTTTGCGCATGCCGCGCAGCTGCGCGCGCAGCCCTTCGACGATGCGATCCGTCTCCGCGGCCGCGTCCACCTTCAGGCTATCGGCCGAGAAGACAAATTTATCCTGATCCGGACGGATGTTCATTCTGCGGGCTCCAATGTTTCGGCCGCCAGCCTGCGGCTGACCTTGCCTGTATCGGTCTTCGGGAGTTCGGTGCGGAATTCGACGATCTTCGGCACCATGAAATCCTCGAGGTGGCGGGCGCAATGCCGAATGATGTCCTTCTCGGTGAGGGCCGGATCCGAAAGAACGACAAGCGCTCCGATCGCAGCCCCGAGCACCGGATCAGGAACACCGATCACAACCGCTTCCGCAATTCCCGGATGGGCATGCAGCACGGTCTCGACTTCCTTCGGCGCCACCTTCTCGCCGCGCGTCTTGACGATGTCGTCCTTGCGGCCGACGAAATAGAGGAAGCCTTCCTCGTCGGCCCGGAAGAGATCACCCGTGTAAAGCACCTTCTCCCAGGGGTTCGGGCCGGGCCGCAGCATGCGCTCGGTCGCCGCGTCATTACGCCAGTATCCCTGCATCACGTGCGGGCCTCGGATCACCAGCTCGCCGGGAACGCCAGGCGGCACCGGGTTTCCCTCGTCGTCGACGACGAAGGCTTCCGTGTTCGGAATGGCGATCCCGACCGATCCGGGCCGACGATCGAGTTCCTCAGGCGGCAGATAGGTGCAGCGCTTGCATTCCGTCAGGCCGTACATGGAATAGAGCCGGGCAGAGGGGAAGAGTTCTCTCAGACGCGCGATATGGGCCGGCGGCAGCGCCGCGGCCGTGTTGGAGATATAGCGAAGGCTCGACAGAAAGCCGGGCTCGAGATCGCGCATCTGCAGGATCATCGCCGCCATCGTCGGCACGAGAGGAAAGCCCGTCACGCCTTCGGCACGAATCCGCTCGAAGATCGCCTGCGGGAAGGCGAAGGACTTTTCGAGGACGAGCGTGGCCCCAAGCCGGACAGCCATCAGGAGCTGATAGAGGCCGTAGTCGAAGGCGAGCGGCAGGACGTTGAGGATGACGTCGTCCGGCGTGTTGCGCAAATAGGTGGTGATCGATTCCGAAGCCGCATCGATATTGCGATGCGTCATCATCACGCCCTTGGGCCGGCCGGTCGACCCGGAGGTGTAGATCAGCATCGCGAGATCGATATCGATGCCGCCATGAGGGACGAAGAGGAGTGCTGCCGCCAGGCAATCCTCGAACGAAGCGGCGCCTTCCGGCGTCCGGCCTCCTGGCGCAGCGGTCGAAGCGACGAAGGGTGGCGCGCCGGGCAGAAGGTCGCGTGCCTCCGCGACGATCGGCATCAGCTTGGCCTGAGTGAGAATCGCCGCCGCGTCGCAATCGTCGATGATATAGGCGAGCTTGTCGGCCTTGGTCGACGCGTTGATCGGGCTGAAGGTCGCACCGGCCTTGAGGATCGCGAAGATCGAAACCGCCGCCTCCCAGCAATTGTCCATGAAGACCAGAACCCGGTCGTTCCGCTTTACGCCGTTTGCAGCGAGGGCAGCGGCAAGGCGGGCCGAGAGATCATCGAGCTCTTCGTAACTCAGCCGCTTCCGCTCGGTGACGAGCGCCGTCTTGCCGCCGCTTGCTCCGGCGTTCCTGATGAGAAATTGCTCGAACCGCATACGCGTGACGCCCCCCAACCTGTCGCCGTCTATGCCGATACCGGCACGGCGCTTCTCGCCGCGATGAATGCGGAAATGCGTGCAAGCGAATCGAGGTTTGCCGGCACGATATCGGCGTCCGCCATGGCGATGCCGAAACGGTCCTCGATGAACGCGACAAGCTCCAGCACCCCGGTCGAATCGATGATGTCGTTCTCGATCAGCGATGCCGTATCGGCGAGCTCATAGGACGTATCACCGAAGAGAAAATTCTCGATGATGAACGCCTTGACGCTGTCCTTGATCGTTTCTGTCATGTCTTATCCTTTCCTATCTGGTTTCAGGCAGCCTCCGCCGTGCGGATGCTCGTGCCGGTGAATGTCTGCAGCCACAGTTGCGTCGACAGGATGCCGACGAAGGCCGCGTTGTCGCGGAAGCCGGAGGCCGGGCGTGCCCGGCACTTCTCGTAAAGTTTCGTCACCGCCTTTGCGTTGAAGAGGCCGCCGGCGGCAATCGCCTCTTCGCCCATGGCGGTGCGCACGTAGTCGAATTCGCCCCGGCCGCTGAAGGAATGGCTGTCCGGCGCGCGATAGGGCTGCTTGGTCCGCTTGCCGATCGAAGGCGGCAGGAGATCCTTTGTCGCCTCGCGCAGAATGTGTTTTTCCACCAGACCCTTGAGCTTCATTTCCGGCGGCAGTCCCGCGGCGAATTCGACGAGGCGATGATCGAGGAAGGGGAATCGGCCCTCGACCCCATGCGCCATCGCCATGCGGTCGCCCTGGCTCGAAAGGATGTAGCCCGGCAGAAGGAAGCGGCTTTCGAGAAATTGCGCCTGATGCAGCGGATGCCAGCGGCCGAAGGCCTCGGGCAGGCGGCTGACGAGCTCGTCTGCTGCATCATAACCCGCCAACCTCGCACGCAAGTCGCCGGAGAAGAACATTTTCGTCGCTGCCGTCCCCTTGAGCCGCGGGCGGTGCGAAAAGAGCGGATCGTCAAGTGGGTCGTTCCCGGCGCCGAAAAACGCCGCCAGATATTCGGGCGACTGCTGCTTGAGGCCGGGCAGATAGGGATAAAGCTTGCGGAACAGATGCGGCCTTATCCGCGAGCCGGGTTGTCGGCCGCAGAAGCGGCGCACGCGCGACTCCTTGAAGATGTCGTAGCCTGCGAAAACCTCGTCCGCCCCCTCGCCTGTCAGCACCACCTTCAGACCCGTATCGCGCACCAGGCCGGAGAGTTGGTACAAGGGGGCCGGCGCAGTTCGAAGCACCGGCCTCTCGGCATAGCGGACCACGTCCGGGAAAACCTTCGCGATATCGCCGGCGCGGCAGGCGACAGCCCTGTGATCGGTGCCGAGGGCGACAGCCATCTCGTTCTGGAAGGCGCTCTCGTCATGTTCGGCGCTGTCGAAGGTCACGGAAAAGGTTCGAAGCCCTTGCGGCGCCATGCCGGCGGCGAGCGCCGAAACGATGGACGAATCGAGGCCACCCGACAGATAGGAGCCGACCGGCACGTCGGCCCGCATGCGGATGCGCGTCGCGTCGGTCAGAAGCGTGCGCAGTTCCTCGGCAGCCTTGCCTTCGTTCACATGCCGGGGCGGCGCATCGCGGTCCGCAAACTCGAGGCTCCAATAGCTCCGCGTGGCCACGCCCCGCTCGTCGGCAACCACCAGGCTTGCCGGTTCGAGCTCAAAGATGTCCTTGAACGGCGTGCGCGGCGCGATCGGCGCCCAGAGCGTAAAAATCTGGTCGAGCGCGATCGGGTCGATCTCCGCGGAAATGCCGGGAACCTGAAGGAGCGCCTTGACTTCTGAGGCGAAATAGAGCGTTCCCGCCCGCATCGTATAAAACAACGGCCGGACACCCATGCGGTCACGCGCCAGCAGCATCCGCCGACGCCGATTGTCCCACAGTGCAAAGGCAAAATCGCCGTTGAGGCGGGATACGCAATCCTCGCCCATCTGATCGTAAAGATGGAGGATGACCTCCGTGTCGCTGGATGTGCGGAAACGGCGGCCCTTGGCGCGAAGCTCGTCGCGCAGTTCGACATAATTGAAGATCTCGCCGTTGAAGGCGATCGTCAGCTCGCCGGAGGCATCGGACATCGGCTGCTGGCCATCCCCCAACCCGACGATCGACAGCCTGACATGGCCAAGACCGGCCTGCGGCGCCGTGAAAACGCCTTGCTCATCCGGTCCGCGATGGGCAATCGCGACCGTCATCTTCTCAAGAAGAGCCTTTCCATCCGGAACCGAGCCGAAATAGCCACCAAAACCGCACATGACGAGATACTCTGACGCCCGCTGACAACGCGGAAAATATAGCCGGGATATCGACAGCAAGAGTTAACTGTCGAGTGTTTTCATTGAAATGGTAAATCAATCTGGATCGGAACGAAAACCACAAAAGGATACAATTGCGGACCGATACTCTTTTTCTAAAATTTTACACAATTCCTCAATCGATAGTTATTATGCATCCGCCAAAAAAACCCGCATTGTTTTACATCCACGTCGTCTCTCTTCTATTGAGCTGCGGAACTTATATTGTCATTAACGATCCTTTAACAAGCTCGCCGAGGCCAGCGCCCGGATTACATGGATTTGTGGTTAACGCTGCACGCCACTGGATCCGCGTGATATCGATGCCAGGATCGATGTGAGACCGCTGTAGGTGGCGGTCACACGCGGCGCAGGCGGCTGGGGATGCCGGCTTCAAGCGGAATCACGGAAGCGGTTCAGAGAAGAAAGCGCCAGAGCGTGTCTTGCGCGTCGATTCGAACGCGCCTCTGTTCCGGACGTTACGCACTTTTCTTGTTATTGCTTCAGAAGCCGAAGGATTGTTGCACGGGCGGCGCGCCGACATGAACGCCTTCCAGTTCGAGCATGCGCGTCTTTGCCGATGCACCGCCCGGCGCGGAGAAACCGCCGATCTTGCCGCCAGCGGCGAGGACGCGGTGGCAGGGAATGATCAGCGGAACCGGATTCTTCGCCATGGCTTGGCCGACGTCTCGCGCCGCTTCCGGTCCGGCACCGAGCTCCTTCGCCAACGCGCCATAGGTGGTCGTCTGCCCCCACCGGACTCGCCGCGCAGCGGCATATACCTCCTTGAAAAACGCTTCCTGTCCGGCGAGATCAAGCCTCACGCCGGAGAAATCCGTTTCCTCACCCTCGAAGTAGCGCTTCGCGGCCGCGACTGCTTCCAGCACGTCCGGCGTAGGCGTACCGGGCTCGGCATCCGGAATGCGACGCAGCAGCATTTGCTCGGTCGCGGCGGCATCTTTTGTCGGCAGCTGGAAGCGCGTTATGCCGTTGTCGTTCCAGGCGATGCCGCAGAAACCGCCAACGGTTTCGAAGATGAGGTAATGGTACACTGTTTGTCCCATCACGTGGGCCTCCACGTTTCCTATGACATAAGAATCGTGCTTTCCGACCCCGACTTCAACCCGTTTTCGGCGCAGCGAAGAGGATGTGTGAGTGCGAAAGAGGGCCATCGGGAAGCGCCACTGCGGGCGATATGACCGTGGCGTTTCGGGCCTGCAGACAGGATAGCCCGGACGCGAAGATGTTTCCATACAACAAAGTCCGCGCTCCCGGTCAGCGTCAGGGTCAGGACGCTGACCGGCCCGCATCAAATCCGCCTGCGCGATCAGCTCGAAAGCGCGCCCGATTTCTTCGCGACCCAGGTGGCAACATAGTCCATCAGGGCTGGCGACAGGCAGTCATAGGGCTCCAGCCCGAGCTCCCTCAGGCGAGCGCGGACGCCATCCATGCGGCCAGGGTCGACACCCGATTCGATGATCGAGGAGACGAAGGCGGCGAAGCCGGGCGGAGCCCAGCCCGACTCCTGGAAGCGCTCGGGGTGAATGAAGTCCAGCCCCTGGAAGGCATGTTCCCGCTCCACCGGTCCATACATATGAACGCCGCACTCCCTGCAGGCGTGCCGCTGGATCAGCGCGGACGGGTCGACCACTTGCAGCTTGTCGCCGTTCTCGAGCACCGTCAACTTGTCGTGCGGAACAACTGCGACAATGGAGAAATCGGCGCCACTTGGCTTCCAGCATTTGGTACAGCCGCAAGCGTGGTTGTGGGCGATCTGGCCCTCGATCCGGACCTTGACGGGCCTGTCCGTGCAGGCGCAAACAAGCGTACCTCCGGCAAAATCCGGGTTGGCCGGTCGGATGCCGCCATCCACCGCCGGATGAATGCGAACAGAACTTTCCATTGCTTGTCCTCCCTGTTGTGTCGAAGCCCGGTCCGTCTTGCATGCGGCGGCGCTTCGGCTCGCTGCCTGTTCCCCTAAATCGTACCCGATTTAGGGGAACAAGCAGCAATTCAAAGTGCTGCAACGTCCCTGGCGCGCCTGATAGGACGCGCGGCGACGATCACCGGCAGATGACACCGCGGTATCTCCGGCATCGCGCATTTCCAGTGTCGCGAGGTACTCGAACATCACTGCGTGATCCTTTCGTCGCGTTCATTGAGCAGCGGGACGCCATAGGAGAGCAGGAGCTTGTTGATTTCCGCCTGGTTGTCCCTGATGAAGGAATTGAGCGTGCGTTTCCATTGCTGGTCGGAGGGCCGTACTCCCATCGTGATACGATAGATCATGCGCTGGCCGCCCTTCTCGCTGGTCAAAGGCACGATCGCCAGTTCGGCCCCGGACTTGCCGGCGTAATAGCCTGCCATCGGACCCCAGATCACGGCGGCGTCAATCACGCCTGCCAGCATGTCCCGGATCATGATCTCCGCCACCGACGGCATTATCCGCGTGTCGACCGTGAGCGGATAGACCTTCGCCTTGCGCATCAGTTTTGCCGCCGCCATATTGGCGGAGGGCGGCGTCCCCTGGACCACGCCGATCCTCTTGTCGGCAAGCTTCGGATCGACCAGCGTTTCTACGCCTGCAAGGTCGCCATCCTTCCTGTAAACCAACACATAGGAGGAGCGATAATAGGCGTTGGTGTTCTGGACGAGTTCGTCTCCCTGCGCATAGCCCATGATGATGTCACAGCGATTGGCACCGAGCGTGTTGCGCACAAAACCAGTGATCGAAGGATACCACATGTAGGCGACGGAGCCTCGTCCTGTCTTGGCTGCGACCATCTTGGCGAGCTTGTCCTCGAAGCCTTCGCCGCTCTGGTCGGAGAAGGGCATATTGGACGGGTCGGCGCAGACGCGCAGCGTCTCCGGATCGACCAGTTCGCCAGCGGCTCCGAGCCCGGCGCCCTGGGATAGCGCCTGGAGCGGCATCAGTGCGGCGGCCATCGCCGTCGAGATGAGGGCTATCTTGCAGGTCCGATGGGCGCCGTGTGCCATGTCATTCACCCATGCAGGACGCCTCGTAGGCCTTCGCCGCTTCGGGCTTGTCGGCCTTTTTGGGCGGACGACCCCGAGGCGCGGCGCCAACGGCGCGGGCGCGCAGGTAGACGTAGATGTCGTCGAGGTAGCAATAGACGTTCTTGTTGTCGCCGAATGCCGGCATGACGTTTTCCTTGCCGCCGCCGACGTTCTTGCGTCCCTCCGCAACAACCGAGAGGAAAGTCGGATAATCCATGTTCTTCATGGACGTGGCCAAGGCGGGTGCATAACTCGAGCCGACCCCATCGGGGCCGTGACAGACGTGACAGTCCGAGTGATAGCGCCGATAGCCGCTGAAGGTGTACCAGTCGACCGTCCCGTCGCTCTGAAACTTGAATGTCGGGTTTCCCTCCGCATCGAAGTATTTGCCGTCTTCGTCTTTGACCGCTGCGGCTTTTTCCTTGTCGTCTGCCGCTGCAACATTTCCGGAAATCAGGAGCGGGAACACGGCGCCGAGCGCCAGAACTGCATTACGGAAAGCCATCAACAACTCCACGCTTTGGGAAAACCGGAACACGCTGCTCCAGCAGGACCTATCAGGGTTTTTACGAACGGAGATACGGATTGCCCGGCGGTCATTGCCTCGGGCGATCGATGTCTGATGGAGCGGCGCCGCAGACACCGCCCCATCACTCTTGAACAGGTCATCAGTCCGGAAGCCCGAAGACGGTCAACTGCCCGCCAAGCGTCGTGTACTCCGCCAGTCCGGCATAACCACCGACTGCACCCAAGCCTGCCGTGGAGATGCTTTCGCTTTCTTCGGTCGGAGCGTTCTTACCGGCCACGGCCTGCTGCCACGCCGCTGCACCCTCCGCTCCCAGAAGGCCGCCGGCGAGCCCGATGCCTGCCCAGCCGCCAACGCCGGACAAGACGGCGATATACTGCTTGCCGCCGTGTTCGAACGTGTTGATATTGCCGATGATGCCGGAGGGCGTCTTGAACCGGTAGAGTTCGTTACCCGCCGTATCGACCGCAACGATGTAGCCTTCCAGTGTTCCGTAAAAGACCACGTCCCCTTCGGTCGCCAGAGCGCCCGACCAGACCGAGAACCGCTCGGGCTTCGACCAGACGATCTCGCCCTTGGCAGCATCCCAGGCAATGAAGTTGCCCATGCCGCCATGGCTGTCGGGGGCCGGATACATCGAAAGGGTCGCACCGACATAAGGTTGACCGGCCGTATAGCTGACCTTGTAGGGCTCATAGTCCATGCAGACGTGGTTTGTCGGCACGTAGAACAAGCCGGTCTTCGGTGAATAAGTCGCTGGCTGCTGATCCTTCGTGCCGAGGGCAGCGGGGCATATCCCCGTCGAATTCACGTCCTCGCCGTTCTGTTCGGTGGAGTATTTCGCCACGACCTGCGGCCGGCCATACTTATCGCTCTTCGGATCCATGACGACTTCCGTCGCCCAGTTGACCTTCGGATCATACTTCTTGGCAACCAGAAGCTCTCCCGTCGCCCGATCGAGGGTGTAGGCAAAGCCGTTGCGGTCAAAATGCACGAGCACGTCGCGCGGCTGACCGTTGATCTGCATCTGATCGACGAGAATGTTCTCGTTGACGCCGTCAAAGTCCCATTCGTCGTGCGGGGTCATCTGATAAAGCCACTTGGCCATACCGGTATCGACGTCACGCGCCATCAGGGTCATGGACCAGCGATTGTCGCCTGGGCGCTGCACGGGATTCCAGGTCCCCGGATTAGCCGTGCCATAGTAAATCAGGTTCAGCTTCGGATCATAGGAGTACCACCCCCACGTCGTGCCGCCGCCGGTCTTCCACTCCTCGCCTTCCCAGCTCTTTACACCAGAGTCAGGTCCGATCGGCTTTCCGAGGTGAGTGGTCTTTTCGGGGTCGACGAGCATTTCAGAGTCGGGGCCAGTCGAATAGGCTCTCCAGGCAAGCGACCCGTCTTTCAGATTGTACGCCGCCATCGAGCCGCGGACACCATATTCCGCACCAGATATGCCGACCAGCACCTTGTCCTTGACGACCATCGGCGCACCGGTGCTGGATTCCGCCTTGCTGCCATCGATGTGCTCTCCATTCTTCACAGACCAGACGACCTTGCCGGTCTTGGCGTCGAGAGCAACGACCGTCGTGTCCGCCTGGGCCAGGATTATCTTGCCATCGCCATAGGCGACGCCGCGATAGACCGTGTCGCAGCACATGATGCCGATGACGTTCGCATCCTGCTTTGGCTCGTATTTCCAGAGGATCTTGCCGTCGTTGTTGAGATCAAGGGCATAGACGTTGTTGGGAAACGGCGTATGAATGTACATGACGTCGCCGATCACCAGCGGTCCGCCCTCATGGCCACGCAGGACACCGGTCGAGAAGGTCCACTTGACCTGCAGGTCCTTGACGTTGTCCTTTGTGATCTGGTTGAGCTTGGAATAACGGTGATTGGCATAGTCGCCCGTGGGCATCGCCCAGTTCTTCGCGTCGGCCGCCAGTTTCGTCAGTTCGTCATTGGCGAACGCATTTCCGGCGAGAGCCGCCGTCAGAAGTCCAGCGGCGGTCATCGGCAGATATAGTTTTCCGAGTATGCGCATGCGGATTCCTCCCGATGTCGATGTGGATCCGAGGCGCGTCAACACAATCCTCGGGAGACCACAAGGCCAGCCCAAGCTCTGTCATGCTTGTCGTGGGATATCTGCTTCCTTCAGCGTTTCACGGTTCAGTTGGATGGGCAGAGGGCACCGTTATTGCCCGTCCTCTTGACCGACGCGACTTTTACGCTCCCAAGAGACAAGGCTTGAAGCCGGAAACACCTAGCAGAATAGGCGATTAGACCGGTTAAGGCAAGATTAAATATACGATATGCTTGCAGCGCAACAACAAAAAAATGCTGCTGTGCAACACATATATTACTAATATTTATAAGCTTTAGATTTCTTTCGCCAAGGTAGTTACTATAATAATACAGCGTGCAGATCGGCGTAACCTGGCCCCCATCTACGCATTAATACCTGGAGATTTTCATGGTGACGACTGGTAACTTGGACGTGATCGCCTTCCTCGCCGCGTTCGCCTATGCTGCGACCGCATCGGCAGCCGGAAGCTACCCGACCGTTGCAATCGTCGACTATGTGTATGGCTGCATGAAAGCCAATGGCGAAACACGCGCCGCGCTCGAGAGCTGTTCCTGTTCCATCGACGTCATAGCCTCGATCATGCCCTACGAACACTACGAGGCGGCCGCAACGTTCAGGAGCCTGGGACTCGAGACGGGCGAAAGAGGAGCTCTATTCCGACAGACTGCCCCGGCGAAATCCGCCATCGCCGAACTGAGGCGCGCGCAGGCCGAAGCGGACGTCCGCTGCTTCTGAGCCGTCGCCCAATCAGCGGATGGCGGTTTTGGCGCGCGATCACACGGCGTCCGGATACCGCTTGTGAAAATCCGAAACGAGATTGTCGAGCGCCGGCGTGTCGCGCGAATGGCGCGAGAGGCCTACGTCGAAGATACCGAGCACCTGCGCCGGGCGGGGTGAGAGCACGATGATGCGATCGGCAAGCAGGAGGGCCTCGCGCAGATTGTGGGTCACCATCAGGGCGGTGGTGGGCCTCGCCGCCCACACCGTCATCAGGAGACGGCGCAATCTGTCGGCGGTGCGCTCGTCGAGCGAGGTGAAAGGCTCGTCCAGGAAAAGAATGGCGGGCTCTGTCGCGAAGGCCCGTGCCAGGGCGGCGCGGCGCGCAAGGCCAAGCGAAAGCTCCGAAGGGTAGAGCGACCGCATTGCCGAGAGACCCAGGATTTCGAACAGCGAGTCCAGGTCCTTGCCCCTCAACCGCGGAGACAGCGCAAGGCGGACATTCTGCTCCACTGTCCGCCAGGGGAGAAGCACCGGCTCCTGGAAGACCGCAGCGATACGCTTGGAGCCGCCTTCGGGCAACTGATAGCTGCCCGCGAATCGCCGATCGAGGCCCAGCAGGATTCGCAGTGTCGTGGTCTTGCCGCAGCCAGACGGCCCCAGCAGACAGGCGAATTCGCCCTGCCTCACCTCGAAGGAAAGTCCGCGCAACGCGACAATCGTAACGCCCTCCGCCGACCGGAACGTCTTCTCGGTAATGTCGACCTTAAGCGGGGCGGCGACGCCAGCGGGTTGCATGTCGTTCAAGTGGCTGCACCAGAAGGAGTTCGATCAACAGCATGATGGCCACGAAAGCTAGCGTGTAGGCAAGGATGGCGGCAACATCGAATATCTGAAAATAGAGATAGATCTGGAAGCCGACGCCGCTCGAGCGGCCGAGCAGTTCAACGACGAGCACGATCTTCCAGATCAGCGCAATGCCGGAGCGCGAGGCGGCGGCGATATAGGGCTGCAACTGCGGCATCAGGACGTGGCGGAGACGGTCGAGCCGCCCGAGCCGGTAGACGGTGGCCATTTCCGCGAAACGGGGATCGAGCGCGCGCGCGCCCTCGCGCATGGTGACGACGACATTGGGTATCTTGTTGATCGCGACGGCGCCGATCGCGGCGGCCTCGGTCAGCCCGAACCAGATGTAGGCGAGGACGATGACGACCAGGGCCGGGAGGTTGAGAAAGAGGACAAGCCACGGATTGAAGAAGGAATCCGTCCGCCTGTGCGTGCCGAGCAGGACACCGATGACGGACCCGACGACCATGGCAACGACGTAGGCGGCTGCGACCCGCCAAAGCGTCATCGCCAGGTGATAGCCAAGGTCGCCGCTCGCCGCCTCCTTGACAAGCACCCGCCAGACGTCGAGCGGCGGCGGAAACGCGCGGCTCGGCCAGATCTCGGCCGCAAGGCTCCAGAGCAGACACAATCCGACGAGCGATGCCACGGCCGTCACCGCAGGCAGCGTGCTGCCGATCCCACGGGGGACCGTGCGCGTGCGCCGGCTTGCGGATACGCCGTTTTCCGATCCGAATTCTGCCGTCATGTCTTCAATGCAGCCCAGAACGTCCCGGGAGCCATGTGCCGCGCCTCCCCGACGAGCTTCTCGCCGCCGATCTCCGCAAGAACTTCGTAAAGCTTGGCGGCATCGCTTTCCTCTTCGGCGAGCGGCCTCCTTGGAATGCCTTCGCGATAGCGATCGCGCAGCACCTCGAGTTCCCTGCCCTCGGCCCGGACGATCGGTGCCAGACGCTGCCATTCGGCGTCGGACTGAGCCAGAAGCTTCTTGGCCTCAGCGCTTGCCTTGACGAAGCTCATCGCCACATCCGTGTTTTCGTTCGCCCATTTGTCGTGGAATACATATCCCAAGGCCGAGACCGGCCCAGATGCCCCGAGCGCCCTTGCCGCGTCGTCGGCGCCAATCAGGCGACGGAAGCCGTTTGCCTCCAGCCGTGCGCAGAAATGCCAAAAATTCAAGACCGCATCGAGCTCGCCGGAGACAGCCTTTTCCGACAGCAAGGGCGGGGCACCGAAAACAATCTCACTCTCC
This sequence comes from Sinorhizobium chiapasense, assembly GCF_036488675.1. Lineage (NCBI taxonomy): Bacteria > Pseudomonadati > Pseudomonadota > Alphaproteobacteria > Hyphomicrobiales > Rhizobiaceae > Sinorhizobium > Sinorhizobium chiapasense. The sequence continues at coordinate 4,019,449 of NZ_CP133148.1, read as the reverse complement.
TTGGGCAGATCGATCTTGTGATCACGCCGCGCAAGCCCCTGGATCAGAAGCCAGCTCTTGTCGAGCGATCCGCCGGTCACGCCGATTTTCTTCCCCACGAGATCGGGGATGGCACGGATCGGCGCGTCCTGCCTGACCATAATGGCGCCAACGGCGGTCGAGTAGGGCGCTAGTGTGAGATCCTCGCCCTCAGAGCGCTGGCGCGACACCCACAACCAGTCGGAAACGATAACGTCCAGGTCGCCCGCCAACATGGCCACGTTGGTGGCGTCCTCGCCGGCGAAATAGACGACCTCCACGTCTATGCCGTTAGCCGCATCGAATTTGTTGTGCTTGATGGTGTCGAGCTCCCAGTTCACCGTGCCGAACTTCAGCACACCCACCCGTATCTTCGGGGATGGGGCTGCCGAGGCCTGGAAGCCCAGAGGACTGGCAGCGGCCAGCAAAGCCATCCCGCAAAGCGCGCGCCGCGATATATTCATGATGCCACCTCCCAACAACGCAATGTCACGTTTCCAGGCTCTTGTCGGGGAACGCACATTTCCATCGCACGATCTTCAGCGTCGGATGGCTCTCGGACCACTTCGCGATCTCGGTCGGAGCCAACACCATGCATTGGAAAAGCGATCCCCGCGCCTCGAAGTACAGGTGCTCGGTGCGGCAACTGCTAGGGTTGGCCAACATGCAGACGGTCAGGACGAGGTCGACGAGGTTCAATGGAGCACCTTTCCCTGTGCGAACGCGCACGGCAATCACGTTCGCTGATGTGCTGCATGCCGCTTCGACAACTACAGCGCCGCGCGTCTTATCAGACGCGCAAAGGACGCTGTAGCACTTTGAAATGCTGCATGTTTTTATCCTTAAATCGGCTACGATTTAAGGAAACGTGCAGTAGCCTTCGCAAGGTGCCCGACGGAAAGCCCACGAGGAGGATACGCGTGCGACAAACGAGCGTCAATTCGTTCGCGAAACTCCGCCGACTGCAAGGTGCCACGGCGACAGCTCCGGGACTCACTGGTCTTTCAGCGTTTCCGCAATCGCCTTGGCCAGAGCGTACAAGCGCTGCTCGATCAGCGTCGGTACCTCGCAGACGAAGCTCAGTGATTCCGCCCGCTCCTGAAAAATGCGCGTCTGAAACACCAGCCGATCGCTCCGCACTGCCAGCTCGTTCGGGTTAGAATCGGGTTTGGCCCGCAAGGCGTCCACGGCAGACGCCTCCTGCCGCAGGAGCGTCGCCATGTCCCTCTGCCTGTGGGCGTAGCGCGCAATACCGGCGATAACGTCCGAGCGCTCCCGGTTCATATGGTCGAACAGACCCTGCACGAGCATGGTCATGCGCTGCTCTCTCTCGCCCTCAGGCAGGCCTTCCGCATAACTTTTGATCTTTTGCTGCGCCTCCGGAAGCGGAACGCGACGGGCCGACAGTTCCGTCACCAAGGCTGAAATGGCCGCATCTTTGGACCAGTCGGCCGCCGTTTGCGGCAGTTCGCCACCGGTCCATATCTGGCCGAGCGAAAGGTCCGGAACCTTGCGCTGGATACACGGCCAGTCCGGGTCGTCTCCCTGCGCTGCAAAGGCCGGCCATGCGGCGATTGCAGCGACGGCCGCGGCGGGCATGAGGCGTGCCAGGGATAGCCACCGCATCAGGCATTTCCTCCGGCATCCTGCTTGCGGCCGAGCAGGCCGGTCGACGGGTCATAGGCGAGGATTGCACCGCCCAGAAACAGTATGGTGAACGCAACCACGAGCATCAGCGATCCCCAGTCGACCTGTCCGTAAAGGGCGAAGCGAACCAACTCGACGGCGTAAGTGAAAGGGTTTACAAGGCAGATCTTGTAGAGAAGCGGGCTCGATTCCTGAATCCGCCAGAGCGGATAGAGCGCGGGGGAGGCAAAATACATCGGGAAGATCACAAAGTTCATGATCCCCGCGAAATTCTCCAGTTGCTTGATCATCGACGACAAAAGCATCCCGAGTGAGCACAGCATCATTCCTGAGAGGAAGAGCGCCGGCAGGACCACGAGGTAGCCGGTCCATGGCGGTTTGACGCCCCAGAACCAGGCGATGGCGAGAAAGGCGTAGACCTGCAGGATCGATACGGTGACGCCCGCGAGCAGCTTCGACACCAGCAGGAACCAGCGCGGAAACGGGCTGACCAGCAGGGTCCGCATGTTGCCCATCTCCCGGTCGTAGACCATCGACAGTGATGACTGCATGCCGCTGAACAACAGGATCATGCCGCAGAGGCCCGGCGTGATATAGACCTCGTACAGCACGTAGGTCTTGTAGGGCGGGATGATGGAGACGCCAAGCACCTGGCGGAAGCCGGCTGCAAAAACGAAGAGCCACAGGAGCGGGCGAACCAGCGACGAGATGAAGCGCTCTCGCTGATTGAGAAAACGGAGCCCTTCCCGGACCAGGATGCCTTTGAGGCACACGAGGTATTGACGGACGCCGAAGCCACGCTCCATGGCGGGGCCTGCCGAAATGGGTCCTGCGGCAGATTGCATAGTCATCGACGTTCTCCACTGGCCGGAACCGAAGCGACCCCGGTCAGCGTCGCGAAGGCCCCACGAATGCTGCTTGAGCCACAGGAACGGACGACGTCATCGACCCTGCCGTCCGCGAGCACCCGGCCCTTGTCGAGTATGATGACATGGTCGGTTTCCTCGACCTCATCGATGAGGTGGGTCGCCCAGAAGACGCTGATGCCATCGGTAATCACGAGCTTACGGATGGTGGCAAGGATCTCGGCACGCGACTGGATGTCGAGCCCCACGGTCGCCTCGTCCAACAAGAGAAGCGGCGGACGATGCAGCAGAGCCCGCACGATCTCGATGCGACGCATCTGGCCGCCGGAGAGGCTGCGTGCCTTGTCATACAACCGGTCGCTCATGTCGATCTGGGCAAGCAGTGACTTGATCCGTGACAAGGCGTCTCTTCGCCCAATGCCATGCAGCGATGCGTGGTAGGAGAGGTTCTGGTAGACGCTCAGGTCAAGATCGAGGGTGCGCGCCTGAAACACGATGCCAAGCCGGCGCAGTGCCTCGCCCGGTTCCCGGCCGACGTCGTGGCCGAAGATGCGGATTGTGCCGTGGCGGGTGCTGTAGAGGTGGGTGATCAAGGAGAACAGCGTCGTCTTGCCCGCGCCGTTGAGGCCGAGCAAGACGGTAAAGCGCCCCGGGGCGATTGAGAAGGAAATGTCGGACAGAACCTGCTTCCGGCCGTAGGAATGATTGACCCCCGCCACATCAAGTGCGGCAGGCAAGCTCACTCCATCGTTGGCCTTAACATGCTGCATGGTGTCGTGTTCCTCCGCGAAGCAAGGTTAGCCCGCATCCCAGCCTATTTGATGGTGATCGTTCCTTGCAAACCTTTCTCGGCAGATCGGGAACGGACGACGTGTAGCCTCTTACTTTGTGACTGAAGCGTTCTTGCCCTGTACGTCAGTTCGGGCTGACGACGACCCCCCACGGCAGCGCCCCGACGATCACCGACTGAACGGGTTCATCGGTAGCAACGTCGATGAAGGTGATGTCGTTCGAAACGCCGTTGGTGCTGATGATCGTCTTCTGGTCGGGCGTGAAGGCCAGCTGCCAGGCCCGCTGCCCGACGAGGACGTATTTTTCGACCTCGTAGGTCTCCGCATTGACCACGGCGACGCGATTGGCGGGGCCAAGCGCCACATAGGCCTTCTTGCCATCGGCGGTGATGCGGACGCCGACCGGCTGGATCGATTCCGAGCGCAAACCGGGAATCTCGAAGGTGATCTTTTGTTTCACCTCACGGCTGACATTGTCGATAACCGAGACGGTGCCGCCGATTTCGGCGCTCACCCAGACCTCGGAATTGTCGGGCTTGAACTCGGCGAAGCGCGGCCGGGCATCGACGAGGACATTATCGGTGATCTCGTGGGTCTCGGTATCGATGAAGTGCGCCATGTTGGTCGTTTCCGAGGTGTTGACCAATGATTTGCCGTCCGGACTGATACCCATTCCCTCGGGTTCCACGCCAACCGGTACCTCCATCGCCACACTCTTGCTCTCGAGGTCGATGACGGTGACCAGATTGTCGTCCTCGTTGGCGACGTAGAGTGTCTTGCCGTCGGGAGAAAGGACGAACAACTCGGGGTCCGGTCCGGACGGCAGCGACCCGACGATCTCGTAGGTGGCCGTATCGATGATCTCGATCGTGTCGTCGTCGCTTGCGCAGAGATAGATGAACTTGCCGTCGTGCGAAATCGTGATGCCGCGCGGCCGCTGGCCGACATCGATGGTGCGGACCACCTCCATCGTGGTCGAGTCGACGACAGTTACCGTGTTGTCCTTCTCGTTGGAGACATAGACCATGTAAGCGAACGCCGGCGAAGCCATGCTTGCCGCCGCAGCAAGTCCAGCCGAAAGAAGGGTCGGTCTTCGCAGCATCTGGCTCTCTCCCTGTCTGCTACAGCGACCTTAGCGCGTCCGTTGGACGCGCGGCGCTGTAGTCTACTTCAGCGCACATTGCGTCTCCGGCTGGTCGATCCCGAGCGTGTCGAGTTCGGAGACCTGATGCAGGAATCCTTCCTGCGGCGACGTCGATACGACGGAACGGCCGTCTCCAAGGAAGATCGGCTGGCGCAATTGCAAGTTCCATTTGCGGAAGGTCAGCCTCTGCCCCTTGAAGGCGGCGATCGAAAAATCGTCGGCGCGAATGAAGGCCGCGAGCTTTTCGGAATCGGAGCTTTGCGTGCGCGTGGCCGCCTCGCCGACAATCCTCGCTGCCGTCCACGCGGCCATATCCTTCGACAACATTCGTCTGCCATTCGCCTTGGCGAAACGGTTTTGTATCTGCGTGCCGCCCCATTGCTCGCTGGCCGGATGCCAAGCGGAAGGGATCAGACCGGCGGTTCCGGCTACCGGGCGCGGAATCCAGGTCCGGAACGGCACATAGGTTCCGAAAACCTCGCTTTCGTCTGCCACGAGCAGCACATCGTGCTCGGGGAAATCCTGCGTGAAGACCGGCATCTGCCGTTGGATCTGAACCACTCCTGTATCCGTCCGCCGCGCGGTGCCGGTGTCGGTGAACTCCTTTTGCGCGACGATCTGGCCGCCGAAGCGGGTCGCGGCACGGCGGAGCGCATCGGCAAACAGCTTGTCCGGCTCATGGGAGCCGTAGACCAGCACCCATCGCCGCCACTGCTTCCAGACCAGATACTGCGCCAGGCCATCGGCGAGCATGGTGCGCGTCGGCGCTGTGTGGAAGACGTTCGCCCGGCAGTCCTCCTCGCGCAGACGGTCGTCCGTGGCGCCGACGTTAAAGATCTGGACACGCTTTTCGCGAGCGAGGTCGGCAATCGACAGGAGCTGCGTCGCGGAGAGATCGGTCAGAATGTAGAGAACGCCCCTCGACACCATGTCATTGAAAGCCGGCACGACGTCGGCATCCGGCTTCACCTCGGACACATCGAGCGTAAACTTCTGTCCGAGAAACCTACCGGTCGTGTTGTTGTCGCCGATCGCGATCTTCGCCCCCGCGACACCTTCGTCGCGCGGCGGCACGTCCAGCACCGAAAGGGCGAGTTGCGGAGCATAGGCACGAAGATAACCGAGCTTGATCTCCGATACTTGTTTAGCTGGAGCCGTCTTGTCGGCCGGCGCGGGTGAAGACTCCTGCGCAACGGCGCTCGATAGGCTTGGAGCCGCGAGAAGAACAGAGATAAACAGTATGAGTATACGGAGCACCGCACATCCCGCTTGGTCGACAGAATACGCCATCTCCGACGCCAGCCGGATCTGTGTAATGCCTCGGTGCCGCAAACAGCTTAACCGAGATGTCCCTGATTTCAACCGTAAATTGGGAAGAGATTGCCTACGCTTTTGATGGCGGCTTGGACGTTACAGCCAACCCGCGTGTTTCATCGCGGGGGACCCTTTCTCGCCAGGCGCTTCCCGATCGCGCGCCGCGGAATCCCGGATTTCTGCGGGCGTTCGACCGTAGGTGCGCCGAAACTCCTTGGTAAAATGCGAGGTGTTCACAAACCCGACGTCGAGGGCAACTTCGATTATGGGTTTCCTGCTCGTCAGCAAAATCTGCTTCGCTCGATCCAGTCGGAGACGACGGAAAGCCAGAGCGGGAGACATCCTCGTTTTTTCAGTGAACAGCCGCTCGAGTTGGCGCCTTGAAAGCCCGACCGAGGCCGCAAGCCCCTCAATGGTGATTCCACCTTCAAGATGCTGTTCCATGGTTATCAGAACGGCCGCAACCCGGGAGTCGTTGACGTAATCGCGCAGCGGCTGTCGCGTCTGATTGTCGAACTGCGAACGGGCCTTCTCAATCTGCAGCACTTCAAGCGCGTTACGCTCGGCGTCCGAACTGATGTGCCGCCTCACCAGGGCGGCCGCGAGATCGGCGGCGCTGCTTCCCCCTGCGCAAGAGCCGCGCTTGCGGTCCAGATTGAACAGCCGGTCCGGTCGGACTTCATGATCAGGAAAACGTTCGCGGAACTGGTGATAGTGAAGCCAGCTCACACAGGTCGCGTGCTCTTTCATCAGGCCCGCTTCCGCGAGAATGAAGGAACCGGTGCACAGGCCAATCAACGGGACCCTTTTCGAAGCGGCCTGTCTGAGAAAGCGGATGGTTTCATGGTCGACCGGTTGTTCGACAGTCAGCAGGCCGCCGACAACGGCGATGTAATCGAATTGGCAGGGATCGACGAAGTCGGAAGTCGGAGCGACCTGAACACCGCAGCTCGAGGTGATCAGGTGCCTCGTGCTGCCGAGGACCTGCCAATCGGCGAGGACCCGGCCCGATCGGTCGAGCTGGTCGCTCGCCAGCCGCAGGGTGTCGACGAACAACGCGAAGGCCGACAACGTGAAGGATCGGGCGAGGATGAAGCCGATTTTCAGCCGCTGCAGCTGCGGGGCGACCCCCGACGACGATGATTGAATGGAGTGTCCCATTTCGCTCGCACTTTTCTGGTCATGCGCGGTAGTGAACGTGCGTATCGGTCGGCAGTCTCACGGTGCCTCGGTCACGCCGGTTCATTTGATCTGAAACCCGTGGGCCAATGGATCGCGATCATCGACGAAGATCGTGTTGTGCCCGGTGATCCGCGCCCATGCGCCGATGCTCGGCATGATGCCCTCGTGCGTCCCGACCTTGGCGGCCGCGTCGACCCGCCCTTCGAAAATCGTACCGATCAGGCTTTCGCTTCGGTAGGTCTCGCCGATCCTCAATCGCCCTTTTCCGTGCAACTGAGCCATGCGGGCGGACGTTCCGGTCCCGCCCGGCGAACGATCGATCGCCTTATCGCCATAGAAGACGGCGCCGCGACCGTCGGCGTTTTCGTCTCTTGCCCGATCGCACCAGATGACATGGTGGACGCCACGAATCCGCTCATCCTCGGGATGCACGGGATCGCAAGCGTCTGCAAGTGCCGTGCGGAGTTTCTGGCTGAGGCCGACGAGCTCGGACGCCGTCGTGCCGTCAAGGCCCGGCCAGTTCCGCTGAGGTTCGACGACCGCGTAGAAGTTGCCGCCGTAGGCGATGTCCACCACGAGGCGCCCGACACCGGGAACATCGACCTCGACGTCCGCGTCATGCAGGTAGCTCGCGACATTGAACAGGCGGACGCTTTTAACGAAATCGCCGTCCATCCCGTACTTGACGTCCACCCGTCCCGCCGGCGTCTCGATCGAGAGGGTGCCGGGCGTCCTGGATCGGACAAGACCTTCCTCAAGCACGACGGTCGAGAGGCCGATGGTGCCTGCGCCGCACATCGGCAGGCAGCCGCTAACCTCGATGAAGAGCGCCGCGAAGTCGCAATCGTCCCTGAAGGCCGGATAGATGATAGCGCCGGACATCACGTCGTGGCCGCGCGGCTCGAACATCAGCGCCTTGCGGATCCAGTCATGGTCGCGGACGAAGATCTCGCGGCGCTCGAAGATCGGCAGATGCGGAAGCAGAGGCCCGCCCCCGGCGACGACACGGACCGGATTGCCGCAGGTGTGTGAATCGATGCAGAAGAAACTGTGCCGCATGATCAGATCCAATCAGCCTGTGGCTCTGCTTCGGTCACGCTGAAGCGCGCCGCGCGAGAGCCTGTCGAGAAGAAGCGCGACCGCAACGATCGCAAGCCCGGCGCGCAGGCCAAGGCCCATCTCCATTCGCGTCAATCCGCGTGTCACTTCGGCGCCGAGCCCGCCCGCGCCGACGAGGCCAGCCAAGACGACCATGGCAAGCGACAGCAGGATGCATTGATTGAGGCCGACAAGCAGGGTTGGCTTTGCCGCGGGAATTTCGATCTTGAACAGAATGGAGCGCGGCGAGGCGCCGATCGCCTGGCCGAGTTCGAGCATGTCCTTCGGAACCTGGTTGAAGGCGAGTGTCGTCAGGCGCAGCATCGGCGGTATGCCGTAGACGATCGTCGCAATGATCGCGGGTACCCGCCCCAGGCTGAAGATCATGACCGCAGGAATGAGATAGACCCATGGAGGCACGGTCTGCATAATGTCGAGAACCGGGCGGATCGCCGCCTCGACCGCCTTGACGCGAGAGGCAAGGATGCCAAGCGGGAAGCCGATCAGGACGGAAATCGCCACGGCCACGGTGACAAGAGCAATCGTCTGCATCGAAGCGTCCCAGAGACCCATGAGAAGGCAAAAACCGAGTGCCAGGCCCGCGAGGATGGTCGCCCGAATGTTCACGAGGAAGAAAGCGAGAAGCATCACGATTGTGATCAGCATGATGGCTGGCAGCGAGAGCAGCGCCGCCTCGATCCCCGAAAGCACAGCCTCGACGACATTGGTGATCAAGGCGAACAGCGGATGGAAGTTGGCGTTTAGCCAGTCGACAGCGGGCGCCAAGTATGTTCCCGGCGAAAACTGAAAGCTATCCGGATTCATGGTGTCCCTCCCTTGCCGAAGCGGGCCGCACTCTGCGTGATGCGATCAAGCACCATGGTCAGCACGACGATTGCGATGGCGGCATCGATCGACCTGGCGATATCGAGCGTGCGGATTGCCCCGTAGATCGTCTCGCCAAGGCCGCCTGACCCGACGATGCCGGCGATGACGACCATTCCGAACGCCATCATCAGGCTCTGGTTGATGCCCGCCATGATGCTCGGCATCGCGAAGGGCAGACGGATCTTGAAGAACATCTGCCATTTCGTGATCCCGACTGCCTGGCCCAGTTCGATGAACTCGTGCGGGGTCATGCGGATGCCGAGCGACGTCAGTCGGACGGCCGGAGGCATGGCGACGACAAAGGTCGCGATGAGCGCCGTCGCTGGTCCGTAGCCCAAAAGCGCAATCGCCGGCAGGAGGTAGATGTACGGCGGCAGGGTCTGGATGAGATCCAGGGCCGGCTCCAGCAATCGGTCGAGCGCCGGCAGAAAGCCGGCAAGCACGCCGATCGGCAATCCAACGCAAAGCGCCAACGAAGTCGCGGTCATCACCAGGGCCAAGGTGCTCATGGTTTCCGGCCACAGCCCCATGAGCGAGCAAATGACGAGGGCTGTGCCGGTCAGTGCGCCAAACCACGCACCGACCAGCCGCCATCCGGCAATGGCGAGAACAATCGCCATCACATAAAAGGGCGGTAGCTCGAGCAGCCATAGAATGCCCTCGTAGAATCCTTCAAGCATCGTTCGCACGAGGTCGAAGAGGAATTCACCATTGTCGCTCAGCCACTCCAGAGCCGAGTCCGTCCACGCGTCGAACGTATCCGCGAAAGCCGCAGTCTCCATGTCGAACGCTCCTCTAGGCTGCCGCGGCCTGCTCGCCGATCGGCGTCCCCTTGACGCCGGCAAGCAGGCTCCGCGCGGTCACCACTCCGACGACAGTTCCGCTGTCCAGAACGGCGATCGCGTCGCGGTCCGATTGCATGGTGAGCCCGATCAGCTCATCGATATCGGCCTCGGGCGTCGTTCTGCCGAGGGTGCCGATGTCGCTGCCCGGATGCTGTCGCTGATAGTCGGCGACCGGGACCATGACCGAATGGGCCTTGATAAGGTGGAGGCGGGAAATACCGGCCACAAAGTCGGCGACATATTGATCCGCCGGATTGAGAACGATGTCCTCGGCGGTCCCCACCTGTATGATGACGCCGTCCTTCATGATCGCGATGCGGTCGCCGATGCGGATGGCCTCGTCGAGGTCGTGCGTGATGAACACCGCTGATTTGCCGAGCTCTTTCGTGAGCTGCCGGAATTCGTCCTGCAACTGCCGGCGAATGAGCGGGTCAAGCGCGCTGAACGGCTCGTCCATGAGGATGATTTCCGGATCCGAGGCGATGGCACGCGCCAGGCCGACGCGCTGCTGCATGCCGCCGGATAGTTCTGCGGGATAGCGACCGAGCCAGTCGCCAAGTCCGACTTTCTCAAGCGCTGCTTGAGCGGTCCGGTTCCTCTCGGCTTTCGCAATGCCCTGCACCTCGAGACCGAAGGCCGCATTCTCGAGCACCGTTCGATGCGGAAGCAGCGCCACGCTCTGGAAGACCATGCCGATGTTCTGGGCTCGCATCTGCCGGAGTTCAGTCGCGTCGAGGGCCGACAGGTCCCTGCCCTTCACCAGCACCTTGCCGAAGCTTGGGGCGATCAACCTGTTCAGAAGCCTGATCAAGGTAGACTTGCCGCTGCCCGACAATCCCATGATGCAGAAGATTTCGCCGCGACGAACCTGCAGGCTGGCGTCGGAAACGCCGACCACGCAATTGTAGTCCTGCAGGATCTGCTTTTTCGACAAACCGCGCTTCGCAACTGCTTCCATCGCGGCGGGTGCCTTGTCACCAAAGATCTTCCACACCGATTGGCAGTCGATCAGCACTTCATTCGTATGGATGCTTGTCATCTTTTCGTTCCCCTTGGAGCCAATCTTGTGCTGGCATTTCTCAAGTCTTCACAAGCCTTGGCGGTGGCCGCCCGGACGGATCTCCAGACGGCCAGTTGCGGTTGGGACTCAGTAGTTCTTGATGTTTGCCCACCGTTTCAGGAGGTCGGCGTGGCGATCCGTCCAGTCCTTGACGGCCTCATCCATCTTCTTGCCGTCGCTGACGGCACTATTGATCGCGGTGATGTCCGCCAGAGGAACGTAGACGCTTGCCAGCACCTCGCGTGCCTGCGGGTTTTCCTCCGAGAAGCCTTTTTGGCCGATCCAGTAGTAGCTCTGCGGCGGCGGAAAGACGCCCTTCGGGTCCTTCAGGAACTTCACGTCGTATTTCTGCATCATCCACGACGGCTCCCAGATGGTGACGGCGACCCACTCCTGTCTGTCGATTGCCGACTTGAGCGCTGCGGTCATGGCCGCGGTGCTGCCTTCCACGAGTTGAAGCTTGAGGTCATATTCCTTGACTGCCGACGCGGTGTCGCGCATCAGGCCCGAGCCCGGCTCGATCCCGATGATCTTTCCGCCGAACTTGTCCGCGTTGTCATTGAGCTGGTCGACGGAGTCGATGCTGACGTATTTGGGCACCGCGACGCCCTGGTAGAGACCGTGAGACACCGGCGAGATCTTCTCGAGTCGGTTCTTGTTCTTGTCCCAGTAGTCCTGGGCGACATAGTCGGTCTGCGAGGCGAGGATCTGGATATCGCCCTTGCTGAGCGCCGCATAGGCGATGCCCCACTCCGAAAACTCGGTTACCTTCACGGTATAGCCGGCGTCTTCCAGAACCTTCTTCGTAATGCCGGTGATCGGCGTCAGGTCCTCCCACGAGAGGGTTCCCATCTCGATGGTCTTCTCTTCGGCGCGAGCGGGCATCATGGTCAGGCCGACCATTGCAGCGGCGCACAATGCTTTCCAAAGTGTCTTCACGGTTCACTCCTGTTCTTGTTCCCATTGTTCTTCGAAGACCGCTCATTCAGTCTTCGTCATTGCGTGGCCACGGGCTTAGCCCTCCCGGCCAGCTCGCAATTCCTGCCAGCGGATGACCGAGTTGATGCCGAGCCAGGCCAGAGGCTCCGGCGGCAACCGGCTCGGTTTCGGTTGTGACTTGTATTTCTCGAGATTCGGACTCTCGGTGTCGGTGGCGAGTTCCGCCGCCATCATGCCGGCCAGGGTGCTCTTGACCGTGCCAAGGCCGTTTTCGCAGCAGGCGGAATACAGCCCCTCCTCGAGTTCGCCGAAGGCCGGAACATGATTCCTGCTGAGGCAAAGCGCACCGGCCCAGCTGAACTCGAACGGCAGGCGCTCAAGTCCGGGAAAACGGGCGTCGAGCGACCGTCTCTGCTCGGCCGCTATTCCGGCGACACGCTTCGCAGATACTTCAAGGCTCGGGTCATAGGTGAAGCGGGTTCTGATCACGATGCGCGAACGTCCGCCGCTGCTGATCTTCCTCACCGTGGCGCCCATCGGATCTGCCGGCAGCAGCGCCCACCGGTCGACGCCGGTCACCCCTTTTCGGATCTGGTCCGGCGAGAAGGCGGCCGTCATCGATGCGTAGGTGAAGACATGCATCAGCCGATGACGGAAGTAGCCGAAGCTCTCGACATGGCCATTCACGCCAAGGATCACCTTCGGAGCCGTTACCGTGCCGCGACCGGACCGTGCCTTCCAGTGTTTTTGCTGCCGGGTCAGTTCGAGGACCGGCGATCGCTCGTAAAGTTCGATCTTCGGTCCCAGGCCGCTCACCAGACCGCGGATGTAGTCCGCCGGCTGAATCATGACGGCGCCGGGCGTGTGGAGCCCGCCGCGGTAATAGTCCGAGCCGGTAATCTCGCGCATCTGCTTCGCGTCGAAGAGCTCGGATTTCTCGCCTATGCGCTCGAGCGACCGGCTATAGTTGTCGTTGAGTTTCAGTCCGCGTTCGCTTGCCGCGGCATTGATCTTGCCGGATGGATCGAATGTCTCCTTCGACATGCCGTATTCGGCGGCAGCCTCCGCGGCAAAGGAGATTGCCAGCCGATTCTGCTCGATTTCCAGGAGTGTCGACTTCTCGTCGGCGACCGAATATTCGCCGGACGAAAGATTGTGCGGCACGTCGATCATGTAACCCGAGTTGCGTCCCGCCGTGCTCTTTGCAACCTCCGTTGCATCGAGCACGACGATCTTCTCGCCGGGCCTCAGCTGCGACAGTCTCCGGGCGGCCGAGAGACCGGCGAAGCCCGCGCCGATGACAAGCCAGTCGGCGCGTACGTCGTTCTCAAGCGTCTGCGTCGGGAATCCGCGGGTGCTGATTGCCTCCCAGCCGGATGTTCCGGTATCGACGGGCAGTCGCCTGACCGAGTGCTGGTTCATCGAACCGTCTCGTCAACGGAGCGATCCGAGACATCGATCCAGATCGTCTTCAGTTCGGTGTACTGATCGTGGGCCCAGATGGACTTGTCGCGACCGCCGAAACCAGATTCCTTGTAGCCGCCGAAGGGCGTCGTCGCGTCGCCCTCGCCGAAGCAGTTGACGGTGACGACGCCGGCACGGATTTCGCGTGACAGCTTGATCGCATTCCGGAGACTGCCGGTATAGACCGACGCCGTCAGGCCGTAGACCGTGTCATTGGCGAGGGTGATCGCCTCCGACAGGCTGTTGAACGTGGTGACGGAAAGGACCGGACCAAAGATCTCCTCCTGGAAGAGGCGGCTGTCGCGGCCGACGCCGTCGACGACGGTCGGCTCGACAAAGTTGCCTTCGCGCGTGTCTCCGCCAAAGAGCAGCGACAACTTCTCGGTCTCGACCGTTTCGAGATAGGACTTCACCTTCTCGAAATGAGCCTTGCTGACCAACGATCCGATACGATTTTCCGGATTGAGCGGATCGCCCATCCTCCATTCCCGCATGTAAGCGCCGATGCGCTTCAACAGCTCGTCCTTGACGTCGGCGTGAACGATCAGACGCGAGGTGGCGGAGCAGTTTTCGCCCATGTTCCAGAAGGCGCCGTTGACCACCTGTTCGGCGACCAGGTCGAGGTCTTCGACGTCATTCATGACCACGGCCGGGTTCTTGCCGCCGCATTCCAGGACAACCCGCTTCAGGTTCGAATCCGCCGCGTAGCGCAGGAAGCGCCGGCCGGTCGCCGTCGAGCCGGTGAAGCTGACCATGGAGACGTCCATGTGCATGCCGAGCGGCTCGCCGACGTCCTTGCCGCTGCCGGTCACCACGTTGAAGACGCCTGCGGGAACCCCGGCTTCATGGGCCAGTTCCGCCACCCTGAGTGCCGTCAGCGTCGTTTCCTGTGCCGGCTTCACCACGATGGAGCAGCCGGCCGCGAGCGCCGGGCCGATCTTCCAGGCGAGCATCAGCAGCGGAAAGTTCCATGGCAGCACCAAGCCGACGACGCCGATCGGTTCGCGCACGACCAGTGTCAGCGCGTTCGATCCGACCGGCGCGGTGTTGTCGTAAATCTTGTCGATCAGTTCGGCATGCCAGCGGATCGTGTGGATCGTATCCGGCACATCGATCGTCTGGACCTCGCGGATCGGCTTGCCGCTGTCGAGACTTTCCAGAACGGCAAGTTCGTGCCGATTGCGCTCGAGCAGCCTCGCGAATTTGAGAAGGACTTCCTTCCTTTCACCGGGGGAGCGCAGATGCCAGCGGCCATCCTCGAACGCTTCCTTCGCTTTCGCAACGGTATAGTCGACATCCGCAGTGTCGCAGGCGGCGATTTCCGTCAGGACCTCTCCGGTCGCCGGATTGGTCGTCCTGAAGGTCTTACCGGATTGAGCCGGGCGGAAGGCTCCGTCGATAAAGGCGTTCGACGGATAGGACATCGACTTCGCGATCGCCGTATATTCCGCTGCGGTCAGAAGATCATGCATAGTTGGCTCCCGATGTGATGTGCGCGACGGACCGCTTCAGGTTGCTGACGACGGTCTGGAGGGTTCGCTTTTCTTCAGAATTCAGGGGACGCAGCGGTGCGCGCACCTCGCCGACATTCAGCCCGTTCAGTTCGCAGCCGAACTTGATCGACTGGACGAACTTGCCGCATTCGAGGAAATCCATCAGTGGCAGCATCGCCGTCATGATCTGGCGGCCCTTGTCAAAATTCTTCTCGACCACGCACGCTTCGTAGAGGGCGACGTGTTCGCGCGGCAGGAAGTTGGACCCGGCACAGACCCAGCTTTTCGCTCCCCATGCGAAGAATTCGAGCGCCTGATCGTCCCAGCCGCAGGAGAGCGAGATGTGCGGAAATTTTCGGGCGAGCAGGTGCAGGTTGCCCATGTCGCCGGAGCTTTCCTTGATCGCCACGACGTTCCTGGACTTGCCGACGCGGGAGAAATATTCGTCGCCCATCATCACGCCCATCCGGGCCGGATAGTTGTAGAGCATGATCGGCAGGTTGGCCGCACGGTCGATGGTGAGCGCATGGACGGCGTTCTCGCGCTCGGTCGGCAGCGCGTAGGGCGGCGACGACACCAGGATCGCATCGGCGCCGATGTCCTTGGCCGCTTTGGCGTATTCGACCGAGTCTTCCGTCCGCGTCGCACCGGTGCCGACGATCAGCGGCAGCCGCGTGCCAATGACGTCCTTGGCGTGGGCGGCAAGTTCGAGGCGCTCCTGCGCTGTCTGCGCGTAGTATTCCCCGGTGGATCCGCCGACGATGATCCCGTGGACCTTGGCTTCGATCAGAGATTCGAGAACCTCGGCGAACGCCTTCTTGTCGATCGTGCCGTTGGTGTAAGGCGTGACCGCCGGGGCGTAGATACCTTCGAACTTCAAGACAGTTTCTCCATCGACAGTGTGACCGGGCCATCGACCAAGGCGTCCGCCTTGAGGCCTTGCGGCGCTATGAACATCTGCATGTTCTCTCGCGAGAGTTCCCAGTGCTCGAAGACAAGGTCGACGACCGCGTCTTCGTCATGTGCCGCGATCGCCGCAATGAACGCGTCGTGATGCTCGACGGCGATGCGCAGGCGCTTTTCCATGTCCTCGTTGCGCGGGCGGAAGAAGGTGTGGCCGATGCGCGCGTGATCGATCAGGAGGCGGCTGAGACTGGGCTGCAGGTAGACGTTGCCCGACATCTCGCCCATGATCTCGTGGAAACGGTTGTTCTCCAGCACCATCGAAGGGGCGTCCTTGGAACTGGCCGCAGTGCGAAACCGCTCCTGGGTGTCCTTAAGGTCTACGAGCTGCCTGGGCTTGAAGTTCTGTACGGAGAGCCGGCCGATCGCCGCGTAGACCATCGGCGCGACCAGAAAGAAGTTCCTGAGCGTCGAGTGGTTCATCGGCGCCACCCGCGCGCCCCGGTTCTCGCGAATCTCGACGTAGCCCTCGCCCTCAAGACGGCGGATGATTTCGCGCACCGGAGTGCGCGACACGCCGTACCGCTCGCTGAGGGCCAGCTCGTCCAGGTCCTCGTCGGGATCGAGCTCCATCGTCAGGATCTGCCGTTTCAAATCTTCGTAGAGACCGTTTTTGCCGCTCTTCACAGGGACCTCCTCGAACGTCGGAAGTTGGCTCGGTTCGCACAAGGTCGCATTCGAGGGGCGGCGAGTCAAGAAAATTGTATTACAGCATTATACATTCGTTATGCGCAGGAAATACAATCCGGTGATTTCAGCGAAGAAAGTCACAGAAAATCGGCTGGTTAGCCCCGAAGCCTCGGGCCGAAGCTGCGCTCCAAGCCGACGCGCGTCGCGCGCGTCAAGCGTGAGGATCAACGAGCTTCTGGCAGGCATGCGAGCTCCACCGCCGACACAGAGTGATGAGGCCAGCGTCGGTTGGAACTTTTGATCAAGATCAGAACCCGCGACATCCGCCGCGATCGGCATGTCCCTGACAAGGAGAACTACGATTCTCCGAGTATCGCAGCTTCGCCATGGAGCGGCCGAGGGGCTCGCTCTAAGACGCCCCGGATGACGTTTTCAACCATCGAACAAGCAGCTCTGCGTGTTCCTTTTTCTTCTGCCTTCGTGGAAGCACGACGAAGTAGCCGTTCCTGGTGCTGATCGACGCATCGGTGAGGCGGACCAAGCGATTCTGGTTAAGCAAGTCCTCGACCAGGCGCTTCCAACCCAGTGCTATGCCCTGCCCGTTCAGCGCCGCATAGATCGCCTCGGTGTAGAAGCTGCAGCGCAGCCCCGTGGATCTTCTCGGGCCCTCTACAGAAAATGCCGCCAGCCATTCATTCCAGCCGGTCCAGGTCGGATCATCGGTATCGTTGGCGATAAGGGGATATTGGACGAGTTCGGCCAATGTCGAAATCTCTCCGATTTCCCGGAAGTACTCGGGGCTGCAAACAGGAAATATCTCGTCGTCAAACAGGAACTCGGCCTGGCCGTCGGGCCACATTCCGTTTCCGTACCTTATGGCAAGATCGATGTCGTCGCTTTCAACATCGGCGGATTTGTCCTGAGTGATAATCCGCAGTTTCACCTGCGGATAGGCCCGCGAGAACGCGGAAATCTTGGGGAGCAGCCAGAATTGCGAGAACGCCACCGTCGCGGAGATGGCCAGTTCACCGCTGGATTCGTCCTTCGTGATATCAGAAACCGTGTCCGCGATGAGGTTGAAGGCGCTCGTCGTGGCAGACGACAGCAGCCTTCCCTTCTCCGTCAACTCTATTCTTCGATGCAGCCGCCGAAACAGGGGAAAGCCGAACGCTTCCTCGAGCAGGTGGATCTGTCGACTGACGGCTGCCTGCGTTACGCCGAGCTCAGCCGCCGCCCTGGTGAAGCTCAGAAGACGCGCAGCCGCTTCGAAGACGGTCATTCCGGTGAGTGGCGGTAACTTTTTCCTCAAACCGGCCACAAGCAACCCCGTGAGCTGTTCTTGCACAAGAGCGGTGGCGAAACGGCGCCGTTCCATTCGTCAGACACCGAATCTTGCATTACTTTTCATTATGTCAAGCGCGCCCATTTCTGCCGTTGAGAAAGCGGCATTTTCCCCCGATCATTCGGTCATCCAACGATAAGGGTGCCTTATGCTTCAGACCTTCTCTTCCTCCATATCGCCACTGCTCGACGCACGCGCAGACGGTCATTCGTTGCCGGCGGGTCTTTACACCCGGGACGACGTCTTCGAAGCGGATCTCGAGGTCTTTTTCCGCAGACACTGGATCTGCATAGGCCTCGAATGCGACGTCCCGGAACCCGGCGACGCGACTGTCGTCGACATCGGAAACTCCAGCCTGATTTTGCTTCGCGACGACGATGGTGAGATCCGCGTCGTGCACAATGTCTGTCGCCACCGTGGTGCACGGCTGCTGGACGCCGGAACGACGGTGGTGTCGAAGCTCGTCTGTCCCTACCATCAATGGACCTATGAGCTGTCCGGCGAGCTGAGTTATGCCCCGCACATGGGCGTCGATTTCGACAAGAGCTGCAAGAACCTGAAGCCGGTCAACTTCAAGTCGATCGGCGGTCTGATCTATGTATGCCTTTCCGACAATCCGCCTGAGGACATTGCGCGCCTCGAAGAGGTCATGGAGGAGCGGCTCGCCCCCTACGACATTCGCAGCGCCAAGGTCGCATTCCAGTCCGACGTGATCGAGAAGGGTAACTGGAAGCTGACCATCGAGAACAATCGCGAGTGCTATCACTGCTCGGCCAATCATCCGGAACTCTGCGTGTCGTTCGTCGACCTCGATTTCGGCTTTGACCCCGAGGGTCTGAGCCCGGAGGACCGGGAAGAGGCTGAATCGCACCAGGCCCTCTATCAGGAGCGTACGACCGCCTGGGAAGCTGCGGGGCATCCATCATCGGCGGTGGAGCCGGTCGTCGACGGAGCAACCAACTTCCGGACTCAGCGACTGATCATCGCCGGTGCTGGCGAGTCTCAGACGCCGGATGCGACCGCCGCATCGGCCAAGCTGCTCGGCTCCGTCACGCGCAAGGATCTCGGCGACACGCATCTCTGGGGACACAACAGCTGGAACCACTTCATGGGCGATCATGCCGTGACGTCGATCGTCATCCCTCTTTCTGCCGACACGACGCTGGTTCGAACCAAGTGGCTGGTCCACAAGGATGCGGTCGAAGGCGTCGACTACGATCTCGATAAACTGACGAGCGTCTGGCTCGCGACCACCGACCAGGACGCCGAACTCGTCGCACGCTCTCACGCCGGCATCCAGGATCCCGCCTACGAGCCGGGCGCCTATTCCCGCTTCGCCGAAGGTCATCTCGACGATTTCGCAACGTGGTACATCAACCGGATGCGCGCCCATGGATTTTAAGCCACAAACATCGACCGCCGACACGAGCGGGACCGGAGAATGGAATCCCGAGATCGACGACACGCTGGTCTGTGTCGACGTCCATCAGGAGACCCACGACGTGAAGACCTTCACGTTCGCCGCTCCGGACGGCAAGCAATTTGCCTTTCTTGCCGGCCAGTATCTCCTCCTCGACGTGGCGCTCGGCGGCGATGCCGAGAGCCGTTGCTACAGCATCTCGTCATCGCCCTGCAGGAAGAACGCGGTCTCGATCACGGTCAAGCGCGTGCCCGGCGGCAAGGTGTCGAACTGGCTCCACGACAATCTCGCTGCCGGCGCCGCGGTGCGGGCCAATGGTCCGCTTGGCCGCTTCGTCCGGCCATCCGGCCCAAGCAGGAAGTTTCTCTTCCTGTCAGGCGGGTCAGGCGTCACGCCCGTGATGTCCATGGTACGAGAACTCGCCGATACTTCGGAGCCGGCCGACATCGTGTTCATGCATGCGGGCAGAACGCCGCAAGACCTTGTCTTCCGCGAGGAGCTCACGAACCTGGCGAACAGGATGAAAGGCCTTCGGCTTCATTTCCTTCCCGAAGACGTCATCGGCGAGCGCTCCTGGCCGGGTCTCTCCGGCCGGATTTCTCGCGAATATCTCGGCCTCGCCGTTCCCGATCTCGCCGAGCGGGTGGTCATGTGCTGCGGGCCGGCGCCCTTCATGGCCGCGGCGCGGAGGCTGACGGCGGAGCTCGGCGTACCCGCGCCGAACTATATCGAGGAAAGCTTCGATGCCACCGTCCTCGAAGAGGAAGCACTCCCGGTATCGGACCTGACGGAAATCAAGACGTTCAAGGTCGAATTCGCCAAGCAATCGCGCACGATCGAGGTGGCTGCCGAACAGACCGTGCTTTCCTGCGCCAAGAAATCGGGCGTCAGGATACCGTCCTCCTGCGCCAACGGCCTATGCGGAACCTGCAAGTCGAAGCTTGTCAGCGGCTCGGTCGACATGAAGCACTCCGGCGGCATCAGGCAGAGGGAAATCGACGCCGGCTTTTTCCTCCCGTGCTGCTCCAAGCCCCTGAGCGACCTCGTCATCGACCGATAGCAGGCCGGGGTAAGCCGCGAAAAGGCAGCCTCGCAAGTAAGGCTGCCCTTTTTGTTGGAATGGCCGCAGGTGCGGGCCTGACAGGGCGGGACGAGGAAAAGCATGTGCGGTTTCTTCCGCATCCCGCTCCACTCATCGAGGCCTCAAAGCGCCTTTTCGAGTTCCGGCAGGACGTCGAAGAGGTCGGCGACGAGGCCGTAGTCGGCGACCTGGAAGATCGGCGCCTCCTCATCCTTGTTGATCGCGACGATCACCTTGGAATCCTTCATGCCGGCGAGATGCTGGATCGCCCCGGAGATGCCGCAGGCGATGTAGAGGTCGGGGGCGACCACCTTGCCGGTCTGGCCGACCTGCCAGTCGTTCGGCGCATAACCGGCATCGACGGCGGCGCGGCTGGCGCCGACGGCGGCGCCGAGCTTGTCGGCGACCGGCAGGATCACTTCCTTGAACTTCTCCGACGAGCCGAGCGCGCGGCCACCGGAGATGATGATCTTCGCCGAGGTCAGCTCCGGCCGGTCGGACGACGACAGCGCATCGGCAACGAAGCTCGAAACGCCCGGATTGGCGGCGGCCGAGACCGTCTCGACCGATGCCGCGCCGCCGTCCGGCGCCGACGCGAAGGAGGCGGTCCTGACGGTGATCACCTTCTTCGGCTCGCTCGTCTGCACCGTCTGGATGGCGTTGCCGGCATAGATCGGCCGCTTGAACGTATCGGACGAAACCACCTCGATGATCTCCGACACCTGTGCGACGTCGAGCAGCGCCGCAACGCGCGGCATGACGTTCTTGCCGACCGAGGTGGCGGCGGCAATGAGCGTGTCGTAAGAGCCGGCGAGCGCGACGATCGTGGCGGCGAGCGGCTCGGCGAGATTGTTGGCGAGGCTGGCGTCGTCGGCGACGAGCACCTTGGCGACGCCGGAAAGCTTGGCAGCCTGTTCGGCAATACCTTTGACGTTCGAACCGGCGACCAGCACATGCACATCGCCGCCGATCTTGGTGGCCGCCGTCAGCGCCTTCGCGGTCTGATCGGAAAGGTGGGTGGTGTCGTGGTCAGCCAGAAGCAGAATGGCCATGGTGGTGTTCTCCCTTTCCTGAACCTTACAATACGCCGGCTTCGCCCTTGAGCTTCTCGACGAGCTCGGCGACCGACTTGACCTTGATGCCGGCCTTGCGGCCGGACGGCTCTTCCGTCTTCAGCACCTTCAGCCGCGGCGCGGTGTCGACGCCGAAATCGGCCGGGCTCTTCTTGTCGAGCGGCTTCTTCTTCGCCTTCATGATGTTCGGCAGCGAGGCATAACGCGGCTCGTTCAAGCGCAGATCGGTGGTCACCACCGCCGGCAGCTTCAGTTCCACCGTCTGCAGGCCGCCGTCGACCTCGCGGGTGACGTCGACCTTGCCGTCGCCGATCTCGACCTTGGAGGCAAACGTGCCCTGGGCCCAGCCCAAGAGCGCCGAGAGCATCTGGCCGGTCTGGTTCGAATCGTCGTCGATCGCCTGCTTGCCGACGATGATCAGCCCCGGCTGTTCCGCTTGCGCCACGCCCTTGACGATCTTGGCCACAGTGAGCGGCTCGACCTGGTCCTCGGTCTCGACCAGGATCGCCCGATCGGCGCCCATGGCGAGCGCGGTCCGCAGCGTCTCCTCGGCCTTGGCCGGGCCGACCGAGACGACCACCACTTCGCTCGCCTTGCCGGCTTCCTTCAAGCGCAGCGCCTCTTCGACCGAGATCTCGTCGAACGGGTTCATCGACATCTTGACATTGGCCAGCTCGACGCCCGACCCGTCCGCCTTCACCCGGATCTTGACGTTGTAGTCGACCACACGCTTCACCGTGACTAGGATTTTCATGGGTGCTCCCATCTCTTTGTTGATTGACCGAGGGCGCTCATGCCGGGCGGTCTGCAAGCAGCGCCCAGAAAGCCAGGAACGGCTTTTCGAAGGAGCGCATCGCATGTTTGATGCCGGGCTCGTTGTAAAATGAGCCGCCAAAACCCGGCCTGAACCATTGCCCGTCGCCCTGACGAAACGCCCCGTCCGAAAGGACGAGATAGACTTCCTCCGGTCGATGATTGTGGTCTGGGTAGCGGACGTGAGGTGCCATCAGCGTTACGCCGATCCACACATCCGTGCGCGCTTCGAGGCCACCGGGTCCGATGATCATCGCATTCGCATGGCCGTCGTGGAAATTATCACTCGCCGAACCGTCATAATTCGAGCGCCGCCGCCATTCGAGCAGCGGCTCGATCGCCTCGAAGCGATTCGCCAAGCGGCGGAGCGAGTCGTGTTCCGTTTCCATCGCCAGCGCGGTGTCGAGATGAGAACATACGGGCAGCCGACTTCCGGGCCCGGACCTTTGCGCGCCGGGCACTTCCAGCGCAGAAAAGATCTGCCGGATCGACCGACGCGATTCCGGGGCAAGCGCGAACTGGTCGAAGGCGATGATCACGGCGTCGATGAACAACTGAAGGGCTTCGCTTCGAGCTGTCATTGTGTATCCCCCTGGATGACTACAGCGCCGCGCGTCTCGTTAGACGCGCCAAGGACGCTGTAGCACTTTGAATTGCTGCATGTTTTTATCCTTAAATCGGCTGCGATTTTAGGAAACATGCAGTAGCGGGCCGCCGGTCGGGCGTCCCGTGTTTGCTCAGATATCCTTGAGAAGCCGAAGCGCGTCGTAGATCGCTGCGTGTGTGTTGCGCGCCGCGACCGCGTCGCCGATGCGGAAGAGCTGGAATTTGCCATCGGGGTTGCGCCAGACGGTTTGCTGCCTGCCGGCGATCAACTGGTCGTGCGACATCTCCCCGAGATTGCTCGACGCCGGTTTCAGCTCGAAATACAGTTCGTCGAGCGGAATGGTGCCGTGATTGACGACGATCTGATCGAATGTACGCCGCTTGGCAACCCCGCCATAGTCGCTGCCGACATGGGCGACGAGTTCGTTGCCGCTCTTCTCGACCGCTTCCAAGCGGTAGGTGACGGTGAAGGTCACATCGAGCTTCTGAAGCGAGCGCATGTAGGGGACGAGGTTCATTGCCATGACCTCCGGCGCGAAGGAGCGATCGGGGGTCATGATCTCGACTTTGGCCCCTGCCTTGGCGATGAACTCTGCGGCCTGCAGGCCGGCATGATCGCCGGCGTCGTCGAAGATCAGCACGTTGGTGCCCGGTTTGACGTCGCCCGATATGATGTCCCAGGCAGAGACGACGAGCTCGTTGCCCTTGGTGAGCACCTCCGTATGCGGCATCCCGCCCGTCGCGATGATGACGACGTTTGGATTTTCCGCCTGAACCGTTTCCGCTTCCGCCCAGGTGTTGAAATGAAAAGTGACGCCCAGCTTCTCGCACTGGCTCATGCGCCAGTCGATGATGCTGATCATTTCCCGGCGCCGCTCGCTTTGAGCCGTGAGCCTGATCTGTCCTCCGGGATCGTTGGCTGCTTCGAAGACGACGACCTCATGGCCGCGCTCGCCGGCGACACGCGCAGCCTCAAGGCCGGCAGGCCCGGCACCGACGATGACGACCTTCTTGCGGCGCTCCGCCTTCGCGATCGTGTGCGGCATGGTGAGCTCACGTCCGGTCGCGGCGTTGTGGATGCAGTAGGCGGCACCGCCCTGATAGATGCGATCGAGACAGTAGTTCGCCCCAACGCAGGGCCGAATGTCCTCTTCCCGCTTCTCGATGATCTTTCGGACGATATGCGGATCCGTCATGTGGGCGCGGGTCATCCCGACCATGTCGACCTTGCCGGACGCGATTGCATGGCGCGCGGTCGCGACATCGGGAATCTTTGCGGCGTGGAAGGTCGGAAAGTTCGTGGCGGCGCGAATCTCGCCGGCGAAATCGAGATGCGGCGAATTGGCCATGCCCTGGATCGGGATTACGTCGGTGAGGCCGGCGTCCGTATCGATATGGCCGCGAATGACGTTCAGGTAATCGATAAGCCCGCTTTCCTTGAGGCGCTTCGAGATTTCTAGGCCTTCCTCCTTGCCCGTCCCGCCGGGAAGACATTCATCGGCCGTGTATCGCACGCCCAGGATGAACTCGTCTCCGACGCGCGCTCGGATCGCTTTCAGGACGTCGAAACAGAAGCGCATCCGGTTGTCGAGCGAGCCGCCGTAAGGGCCATCGAGCTCGTTCGTCAGCGGCGACGTGAACTGGTCGAGGAGGTGACCGTAGGCCTCCAGCTCGACACCATCCATGCCGCCCGCCTTCATGCGCTCCGCCGCATCGGCGAAATCCTTGATGATCCTCTCGATGTCCCAGTCTTCGATCTTCTTGGGGAAGGCGCGGTGCGATGCTTCGCGGTGATGCGAGGGCGCGACAACCGGCAGCCATTCACCCTTGTCCCAGCGGGTGCGCCGGCCGAGATGGGTGAGCTGGATCATAATCGCCGCACCCTCCTCATGCACGGCGTCGGTCATCTCCCTGATCCAAGGCACGATCTCGTCCTTGTAGGCGAGCAGGTTGTTGAACACCGGAGGACTGTCTTTCGAGACGGCCGCGGAGCCTGCGGTCATCGTCATCGCCACGCCCCCCTTCGCACGCTCCACGGTGTAGGCGCGATAGCGCGCCTTCGGCATGCCGTCCTCCGGATAGGCTGGCTCGTGCGCGGTCACGATGATGCGGTTGCGCAGCGTCAGGTGCTTGAGCTGATAGGGCTGAAGGAGGGGGTCGTTCGACATATGTCGGGCTCCGGTTTAGAGATTTCAGGTCGAACGCTACGCGGAAATGTACATATGTGTCAAGATGCAAAACAGTTAGGTATAGTTCATGGACATACATGTACATTTTCCTTGTATATCTTCTCACGATTTGTTAGGAACTCACCATGGAGCAGGTTTTGAACGATAGCGGCTGGCGCGGATCGCAGGAGGGATGGCTGGAGGCGGCCTACGAGTCCCTGCTGGAAGGCGGCGTGGACTCGGTAAAGATTCTGCCATTGGCAAAGAGGCTCAGTCTGTCGCGAACGAGCTTCTACTGGTTCTTCAAGGACCGGGAAGAACTGTTGGCAGCGCTCATTGGCCGTTGGCGGGACAAGAATACCGGCAATATCGTGAAGCAGTCGGAGGCCTATGCGGAATCTCTGGCCGAAGCGATGCTTAACGTTTTCGATTGCTGGCTGAACAAGGACCTGTTCGACTCGAAATTCGAGTTTGCCGTGCGCAGCTGGGCGCTCCAGTCCGAAGACATTCTGAGCGAAGTTCAGCGGGCCGACCAGGTCCGATTGGAGGCTCTCAAGCGGATGTTTATCCGTTTCGGTCATTCGGACATCACCGCCGATGTCCGCGCCCGCACGACCTACCTGGTTCAGATCGGCTACATCACGATGCAGACTCAGGAGGATATCGCCACCCGCATGAAGCGGATCCCCGAGTACATCGCCATCTACACAGGCCAGGTGCCGGAGCAAAGGGAACTGGATCGTTTCTTTTCGCGGCACGGCTACAAGCCTGAGGGGAGAGGATAACCGACGATGAGCGGCTCATTGCGGATCGGCATAGTTGGTGGAGGCGGCTGGCTCGGTGGGGCGATTGCCGCTTCACTCCTCGATACCGGTCTGGTGCAGCCGCGTGATCTTTCCCTCTCTTATCGCACGGCGCAACCGAACCGCTTTAACGGTTCTTTCTGGACCACCGACAATCAACAGCTGGCCGACCGGTCGGACGTGATCATTGTCTCGGTCCGGCCCGCCGATTGGCCGCCGCTCGTGATCGATGCCGATGGCAGGCTCGTAATATCCGTCATGGCCGGCATTCGTTTGACCCAGTTGGCTGAACACCACAACACGAAGAGGGTCGTCCGCGCTTTGCCTAACGCCGCGGCTGAGGTCGGCAAGTCCTACACACCCTGGATCGGCACGGAAGGCGTGAACGACCAGGACCGCGCTGCGGTGCGCGCAATTTTCGGGGCCTGCGGAACGCAGGACGAGGTCGCAAGCGAGAGCGACATCGACTATCTGACCGGCCTTTCCGGTTCCGGGCCGGCTTTCCCGGCGCTCCTGGCTGACGCCATGATGCGCGATGCCGTGTCGCGCGGCATCAAGCCGGACGTGGCACGACGGGCGGTTATCTCCGTGCTCATCGGGTCCGGGCGTCTCTTCGAGAAGAACGGCGAATGTCCCGCCGATACGGTCGAGGCGTTTGTCGGCTACCGCGGGACCACCGCCGCTGCGATCGAAGCCATGCGCGCCGCCGGCTTCGACGCCGCCGTCCGGGACGGGCTCGCGGCAGCCTTTCAGAAATCGATGAATATGGGGGAGCACTCCTGAATCGATCGAAGCCGACGATCGCGGCAGGTCAGCTTCGCCAACTTATTGTGCCGCCACAATCCAGAATAAAGGGAACGGCAATGAAGTATCTACTTGCATCGACTTGCCTCATGCTGGGCGTACTGGGAGGCGCGTCCGCCAGCAGCGCCGCGGAATGCGGATCGCTGACAATCGCGAGCATGAACTGGCAGAGCGCGGAAGTGCTCTCCAACCTCGACAAGATCATATTGAACGAGGGCTATGGCTGCGACGCCGAAATCACCATCGGCGACACCGTGCCGACGATCACCTCCATGGCGGAAAAGGGCGAGCCGGATATCGCGCCGGAGGCGTGGATCGATCTGCTGCCGGACGTTGTCAAGAAGGGAACGGAAGAAGGCCGTATCATCAAGGTCGGCTCTCCGCTGCCTGATGGCGGCGTGCAAGGCTGGTGGATCCCGAAATATTTCGCGGATGCCCATCCGGACATCAAGACAATTCCCGACATGTTGAAGCACCCGGACCTGTTTCCCGATCCGGAAGACCCCAAGAAGGGTGCGATCTTCAATGGCCCCCAGGGCTGGGGCGGCACCGTCGTCACTTCTCAGCTCTTCAAGGCGTTCGATGCCGAGAAAGCCGGATTCAAGCTCGTCGACACCGGTTCTGCCGCCGGCTTGGACGGCTCTATCGCCAAGGCATACGAGTCCAAGGAAGCCTGGGTCGGCTACTATTGGGCACCAACCGCGCTGCTTGGCAAATATCAGATGGTCAAGCTGGAACCAGGCGTTGCGGAAGACTCAGCGGAGTGGAAGCGGTGCGTTACCGTGGCCGATTGCCCTGACCCGAAGCCAACCGCGTGGCCGGTCGACACCATCGTGACGCTGGTGGCCAAGCCCTTCTCGGAGAAGGCTGGTCCGGAGGTCATGGACTACCTGAACAAACGGTCCTGGAGCAACGACACCGTCAGCAAGCTGATGGCCTGGATGACGGACAACCAGGCGAGCGGCGAAGAAGGCGCCAAGCACTTCCTCGAGGAGAACGAGGACCTCTGGACGAAGTGGGTCTCTCCGGAGGCCGCCGAGAAGATCAAGGCGGCGCTCTGATAGACCTCAACCTGCGGCGCGCAACGGCGCGCCGCGCTCATCCAGCCGAAAAATGAGAAAAAGACGTGTGCCGGCTTCTTCAAAAAGGGGAACCGAATGGACTGGTTTTACGAATTCCCGCACATGAACGACGACTCCCTGCGCAATCTGAAGAAGGCGATCGACGAGGGATTCCGGGCATTCACGCGCGCGTACGGTGATGCGATCGAGGGCTTCTTCTCGCCCTTGCAGCACTTCCTGATCGCTTCCGAACGCTTCATGACGCAGACGCCCTGGCCGATCATCACGCTGATCGTCCTGGGGATCGCCTGGGGCGCGAGCAGAAACTGGAAAGTGGTGCTTGGCTGCCTCGTCACATTGCTGGCGATCGGCTACTTCGACATGTGGGACGACACGATGCGGACGATCTCGATGATCTTCGTCTGCACTCTTCTGTCGATCGCAATCGGCATCCCGATCCTGATGTCCCGTTCCGACCGGCTGCAGCGGCTGGTCAATCCGGTGCTCGACGTCATGCAGACGATGCCGAGTTTCGTCTATCTCATTCCCGTGGTTATGCTGCTCGGCATCGGCAAGGTTCCAGGGCTGATCGCGGTGGTCATCTACGCCATCCCGCCGATGATCCGCCTCACCGATCTCGGCATTCGGCTGGTCGACAAGGACGTCCTCGAGGCCGCCGACGCCTTCGGCTCGTCGAGCTGGCAGAAGCTTAAGAACGTGCAATTGCCGCTGGCGCTGCCGACCATAATGGCCGGCATCAACCAGACCATCATGATGGCGCTCGCGATGGTCGTCATCGCTTCGATGATCGGTGTCCAGGGCCTCGGCCAGCCGGTTCTGAAGGCGATTGCCAACCAGTATTTCACACTCGGTATCTTCAACGGCGTTGCCATCGTCGGCATCGCCATCATCTTCGACCGGGTCAGCCAGGCCTATGGCAAGCGGCTCCAGAAGCACCGGGAGATCGTCCATGGCTGATCACCATTTCGACGGCATCAAGATCCGCAACCTTTACAAGATTTTCGGATCGAGCGCTGCAACCCATGTCGAGGCTGTCAGAAATGGCCTCTCGAAGACCGAGTTGAACGAGAAGTTCGGCCACGTGCTGGGCCTGAAGGACATCAACATCGAGATGCCCTCGGGCTGCATTCAGGTCATCATGGGCCTGTCCGGTTCGGGAAAGTCGACGCTGATCCGGCACATCAACCGCCTGATCGATCCGACCGCCGGCGAGGTGCTGGTGAACGGGGTCGATGTCGTGAAAATGAACGAGCCCGAACTGCGGGAGTTTCGCAGGCACCAGACCGCGATGGTGTTCCAGAAGTTTGCGCTTCTTCCCCATCGCAACGTCGTCGACAACACGCTCTATGGTCTCGAGGTCCAGGGCATTGAGCGCGCGAAGGCGGTCGACGTCGCCATGCGCTGGATCGAGCGGGTCGGGCTGAAAGGCTTCGAGAGCAAGTACCCCAACCAGCTTTCGGGCGGCATGCAGCAGCGCGTCGGTCTGGCACGCGCGCTTGCCAACGATGCACCGGTGCTCCTCATGGACGAGGCCTATTCGGCTCTCGATCCGCTGATCCGCATGGATATGCAGACGGTCCTTCTCGACCTGCAGAAGGAGATCCGGAAGACCATCGTCTTCATCACCCACGATCTCGACGAGGCACTCAGGCTGGGCGACCAGATCGCCATCCTGCGCGATGGCGAAGTCATCCAGCAGGGCACCAGCCAGGACATCGTGCTCAAGCCCGCCGATGATTACGTCGCGAACTTCGTCAAGGAGGTCAATCGCGGACGCGTCGTCCACGTCGAGGCTGTCATGGTGCCTCCACGGGTGGGCTTTTCACCGAGCGCCATCACGATCCCGGCCGGAACCACCATCGAGGATGCCATGCGCGTGATAGCCGAAGGCCCCGATGGCGATGTCGCCGTCGTTGGCCCCACTGGAAAACCGATCGGGACGGTCAACCTGCGCCAGCTTGCAGGTGCGATGGTCAACTCCCATAGCGCGGCGTCCCAGGACGGCGGCTCTGTGGCGAGGGCTTTGTAGGCCGGCAAGCACTCGCAAGACCCGACGCGAAGACCAGCGCGCCTCCCATTCCCATTGCCGGAGAATCCTGATGTCCAAGCTCTTCCCGCACCTGTCCTCCCCCATCAAACTGGGTGGGCGCACCTTGAGAAACAGGATCGTCTTCGGAGCCCATACGGCGAACATGGCCGAAGGCGGCCTTCCGACCGAGCGGCATGCGGCGTACTACGCCGAGCGGGCGATCGGCGGGGCAGCCATGATCGTTGTGGAACCCATGCCGGTCCATCCCGCCGCCGTGCTGACGCGTGGGAACTTTCGCCCCTCGGACGACAGCGTGATCCCGCATTTCAGAAAGGTTTCCGCCGCCATCAAGGACAATGGCGCTGTCGCCATCCAGCAGCTCTATCATGTCGGCGCTCACGGCGATTCGGACAATTCCTATCACCCGCATTGGTCGCCGTCAGGTCTTCCGAGCTATCATGACAGCGATGGCTCGCATCCGATGAGCGAGGCGGAAATCTGGGAAACGGTCGACGGCTTCGTCCAGGCGGCACGCCGCTGCCAGGAGGCGGGTTTCGACGGCGTCGAGGTCTGGGCCGCCTACCTCGGCATGGTCGATCAATTCTGGACGCCGTGGTCGAACCGCCGGGACGACGATTGGGGCGGCTCTTTGGAAAACCGCACGCGAATGTCACGAGAGATCCTAACTCGGATCCGGGCGATCTGCGGGCCTGATTTCATCGTCGGACTCGCTGTCAGCGACGAGCCAGATTACAGCGTCGCGCTCTCCAGGGAGGAGCTTGCCGCGATCGTCGGCATCCATGACGAGCTCGGGCTGATCGACTACGTCACGTGCGGGTCCGGCGGTTACCTGGACTTCCATAAGCTGATGCCCACCTTCCTCTACCCCGAAAAACTCGGAGCCGACCTCTCGGCGACGCTCAAGCGGACCGTGAAGAAGGCGCTGGTTATTGCCGAGAGTCATATCAGAACGCCGGAAAATGCCGAGACCGTACTCGGTGAAGGTGCGGCGGACCTGGTGTCCATCGTCCGCGGCCAGATCGCCGATCCGCATCTCGCTCGAAAGGCAAGCGACGATCGCCCGGACGACATCAGGGGATGCATTTCCTGCAATCAGATGTGTTGGGGCCGACGCTCGCGCGACTACTGGATAAGCTGTCTCATCAACCCGTCCGCCGGACGGGAGTTTGAATGGGGCGGCGACCGTTTTACCCGGACTGCCGAACCGAAGAAGATCCTGGTCGTGGGCGGTGGGCCGGCAGGGTTGGAGGCCGCGCGGGTCGCGGCGGAGAGAGGGCATAGGGTTACCCTTGTGGAAGCCTCGAGCCGGCTCGGCGGCAACTTCCTGCTCGCCGGAATGCAGCCGCGTCGCGGGCAGATCCTCGATCTCATTCAGTGGTATGAACGCCAACTGGACAAGCTGAAGGTCGAGGTGCGTCTCAACTGTTATCTCGAGGCATCGGAGATTTCGGACTACGGGGCCGATTCCGTCATCCTTGCGACAGGCTCCTTTTCACCGGAAACCGGGTTTCAGAAGGCCCTGCCCGCGGTCGAGACACTGCCTGGAATGGAGAAAGGCAACGTGTTCACCGTCGAGGCCGTCATGGCGCGTCAAGCAAGACCCGGAAAGCGCGTTCTGCTCCTCGACGAAGGCGGTGGCTGGCGGGGCTGCGGCACGGCCTGGAAGCTTGCCGAGGACGGCCACGAGGTGACCATTCTCTCGCCGGACCCGTTCGTCGGCAAGGAACTCCAGCGAACGACGGCCGACGTGCCGCTTCGGCGAATCTTGAGCAGGCTCAACGTCAACTGGCTGCTCGAAGTCAGCGTCGCCGAATGGCACGGGAACGGCGCAACGGTTGTCGACCACAATACCGGGCAACAATCCTTCGTCGCGGGAGACTGTCTCGTCCTCGCCACGACAAATATGTCGGCCAACTGGCTGGCCCAAGATCTGGAGGGTCAGGATCTGGCGTTCCATCAAATCGGAGATTGCGCGGCCCCACGACAGGCGCCTTATGCCTTCTATGAAGGCAGGAAGGTTGCATTGGAGCTCTAATGACAGTCGAGAGGATCACGTTGTCCGTTGCCGAGGCCCGGTCGCTCGCGACCGAAGCCTGCCTGTCCGCAGGTGCCAGCCATTTGATGACGAAGTCGCTCGTGGACGCGACGCTGTCTGCCATCGAGGTCGGCCGCGAGGAACTGGGGTTTCCACATTTCCTGGACTACCTGCAGAGCTTCCGAGAGGGCCGCATTGACGGGAGTGCCAGCCCCCGCATCGTGCATCGGCTTCCGGCCCTTATTCACTCGGATGCCAATGGAGGAATCGCCCAGCTCGGCTTCGACCTCGTTTTTGAGGATCTCGTCAACCGCGCCCGCACCTTCGGCGCGGCAATCTTCACACAGAAGAACAGCTATACGGCAGGAGAATTGGGATACTACGTCAGGCGCCTGGCCTTCGATGGGCTGGTCTCGCTTGCGGTGGCCAACAGTCCTGCGGTGGTGGCTGCGACGCCGGGAGCAAAGGCTGTCTACGGCACCAATCCGCTGGCCTTCGGTGTTCCGCTGTCGGGATCAGAGCGACCGCTGGTCATCGACCAGTCGTCGAGCGCAACGGCGTTTGTCAACATCGTCCGGGCTGCTTCAGAGGGGCGCACTATTCCCGAGGGATGGGCCACCGATGAAAACGGCGAAGTCACCATCGATCCGAACAAGGCGCTGCGAGGCGCGTTGCTCGCCTTTGGCGGGCCTCGAGGAGCCAACATTGCTTTGATGGTCGAGATCCTGGCGGCGGGCCTGTCGGGCGCGTCCTGGTCACTCGACGCGCCAGACTTCAGATCCGGAACCGAGTGTCCTGGTACCGGCTTGAGCATTGTCACGCTGTCGCCGGACGCGATCGGAGAGGACTTCGGCGCTCGCGTCGCCGGACAGGTCAAGCGCCTCGAGCAGTTCGGCGTTTATATTCCGGGCCGAAGATCATCCCCGGCGGCGAAAAACGGTGCTGACTTCATCACTTTGGATGCAAAAATCCTGACCGCCATCAGGAGCTACATCTAGTCGAGCTCGTGTCGATTGACTGTCACCATTGACATAGACGGTAATTCGCATTACCACTCACAATGGTGCATCATTGGGAGGGATTTAAATCTGTGGTTGAAGCAAAGTCAGGGCGGGTAAAAGACCGCCGGAAAGCCCTTCTTCAAGCGGCGGCCGAGGTCTTTTTCGAGCAAGGCTATGCAGCGACGAGCATCGACGCGATCATCGAACGTACCGGCGGATCGAAGCGCAACATCTACAATGAATTCGGCAACAAGGAGGGCCTGTTCTCGGCCCTGGTCGCCGAGAGTGCAGACAAGCTGCTGTCGACCCTGGTCATCGAGGAAATCGAAGGACGCGACGTGGAGGAGACGCTTACGGCGTTTGGTCAGCGTCTCATGGGCCTTTACATGTCATCCACCTTGATCGGCATTTACCGAATCGCCATCACCGAGGCCAATCGCTTCCCTGATCTTGTGAAGGCGTTCTATGAACAGGGGCCGGGCCGGGCCACGTCCCGGCTTGCCGAGGTCCTTGAACTCGCCAGGGAACGAGGGGAAATTCGGGCTGACGATTGCCCGCGCCTGGCCGCGCACTTTGTCGGCATGATCCGCGACAACCTTCTTCAGGTCATCCTTGCACTCCGCCCGCCGCCGACGGACGAAGAGGCACGGGAGGCGGTCGCTTCCGCCGTGGAGGTCTTCCTGAACGGAGTCCGACCTCGCCACAACGGTTAGGACGTCTATTCAAGGTGTCCTTAAAATCGCAGCCGGCTCAGGGATGCTACAGCGACCTTTCTGCGTCTGAAGGGCGCCCGACGCTATCGGGTCCGCCTTGAGAAAGTGGCGCCATCGTCGCGTCGACCGGCAGCGCGAAGATGAACGTCGCTCCATGCGGTTCGTTGTTCTCCGCCCATAATTGCCCGCCGTGGGACTCGACGATCGAACGGCAGATCGCGAGCCCCATGCCCATGCCGTGCCCCTTCGTCGTAAAGAAGGGCTCGAATATCCTGTCGGGAAACTCGATGCCCGGGCCGCGGTCGCTGATTTCGGTCCGGACCACGCCCCCCAATCGCCGCACGCACATCCGAAGGACCCTGTCGCTTGCAGCGGACTCCATTGCCTCCAGGCCGTTGCGCACGAGATTGATCAGAACCTGCTGAACCTGGATGCGATCGACTACGACGGGCGGAAGCTCGTTTTCGACCTCGATATCGATGCGGACTCGACGGCGCGCGGCCTCCTCGGCCATGAGGTCGCGCGCCTCCGCGACGAGGCTTGCAAGCGCCATCGGGTCCCTCGTTTCCACGGATTGTCTGAACAGGGCGCGGACGCGGCCTACGACGTCGGCCGCGGCATTTGCAGCGCGAGCGATGCGCTCCAGGGTCTTCAGCGCCCGCTCGATGTTTGGCGGTTCCGCTGTAAGCCACCGCTGGCAGACGTTGGAGGAGGTAATCACGGCCGTCAACGGCTGGCTGACCTCGTGCGCGATGGACGCGGAGAGTTCGGCAAGGCTCGCCGCCTGGCTCGCGCGGGCGAGATTTTCCCGGGCGTGGCGCAACTCCTCCTGCGCGCGCACGGCGTCGTCAATATCGACAGTAACGCCGTACCATTGCACGATCTTTCCGTCCTGATCGCGCAAAGGCTCGCACCTGCCCTCACTCCAGCGATAGACGCCATCTCTTCGACGCCGGCGATACCGCATACGGAAGACGTCGCCGGTCTTGATGCAGTTCGCTGCCGTCCGCTGCGCCTCAGAAGCGTCTTCGGGATGAACCAGTTCTTGCACCACTCCTGCGAGATCCTCGAAGTTCGCCTCGGAGAGGCCGAGATAGGTCAGGCATCGCTTGTTGACGTACGACAGCTTTCCTTTGGGCGTCCAGCTCCAGATGTGGACCGGCAAGGCGTCGATCAGCTCCCGAAGCTTCCCTTCGCTGCGCCGCAGCGCCTCTTCGGCGCGCATCTGATCGTCAATGTCGTGACAAAGGCCGTACCACTGGACGATGCGGCCGCCCTCATCCCGCATCGGCTCCGCGCGGCACAACATCCAGCGATAGACGCCGTCGGCGCGGCGCAAGCGATGCCGCATGGAAAAGTCCTCGCCGGTGACGAGGCAGTGGTCGAGCGCGTCCGCCATCTTGGCGGCATCGTCGGGATGGACGACGGCCTGTACGAACGCATCCAGTCGGCTCATGCCCGGTCTGTCCGTGTCCCCCACGCCCAAGCCGAGAAAGTCCACCATCTGCCTGTTGAAGAAGGTTGGCTCGCCGTCGGGCGTCAATCGCCAGAGTTGGCCCGGAACCATGTCGATCAGCTGCGAGAGCTCCCGCTCGCGCTCGCGCAACGCCTCTTTGGTTTGTCTGCAGCCGTCGATGTCGATCGATGTTCCGAGCCATTTCTTGTCGGGTTGCGCCACGGCGACCTCCGGTAATTGGCGTTACCCTTAATACGTACGGTAATGACCGTTACCAGTCAAGAGGCGACGACGCCATGAGAGATCGGAGGAACTCGGACCGTCGGGAAGACGGCAAGAAGATCGTGGCGGCGCTGCAGAGTGCGGCGGTGGTTCAATCCGATCTTGTCGCTCGCCGTGACGGCAGCCATTGATTGGCCT
Organism: Sinorhizobium chiapasense; assembly: GCF_036488675.1. Classification (NCBI taxonomy): domain Bacteria; kingdom Pseudomonadati; phylum Pseudomonadota; class Alphaproteobacteria; order Hyphomicrobiales; family Rhizobiaceae; genus Sinorhizobium; species Sinorhizobium chiapasense. The sequence continues at coordinate 3,984,240 of NZ_CP133148.1, read as the reverse complement.
TCGGAGAGCGCGTCGTCGACAATCTGCGAGTGTTGCGTCAGGGGGTACGTTGAATGGCCGAACGCGGGATCGATTCAACGAGGCGACGTGTATACGGGTGCTGCGGGTTGCCGATGACCCTCTCCGTCGGCCCCTCCTCGACGATCTCGCCAAGGTAGAGGACATAAATGCGCTCGGTGATCTGGCGGACGACAGCAAGGTCGTGCGTGATGAAGAGATATGAGAGCCCGCGCTCGACTTGCAGGCGCTTAAATAGGTTGAGCACCTGCGCCTGCACCGAGACGTCGAGGGCAGATACTGGTTCGTCGCAAACGAGGATTGCCGGTTTGACAGCAAGTGCACGTGCGATGGCGACTCGCTGGCGCTCGCCGCCCGAGAGGGACTTCGGACGGCGCGTGGCGTACGCGGCAGACAAGCCGACTTCCGCCAGCAGCGACGCGATCCGTTCCGGCGTCGCTGGGCTGGTAGCGCCCGCCGACGCCCAGAGTGCCTCGCTCAGGGCCTGACCGACGCTATGCTTGGGATTTAGTGTCGAATACGGATCCTGGAAGATCATCTGAATTGTCCGCCGAACGCGGGCGCGGTCCGCCTTGGCCATAGCGCCGAAATCCGCTGCCCGGATGCCGTCGATACGGATGTCGCCGTCAGTCGGAGTTTCGAGGCCGACGAGGCAGCGCCCGAGCGTGGTCTTGCCCGAGCCGGATTCGCCGACGAGGCCGACGCTTTCCCCGGGCATAATGTGCAGCGACACGTCCTTTACGGCGCAGATCGGACGGCCCCGCCCGCCCACGAATGTCTTGACGAGCGCGTCGACGCGAACGAGTGACCCAGCGGTTTCTCCCCGACGCGGGGCTATCGGCGCCGCCGAGAGCGCCGCAGTGCGCCGAGCGTCGAGTTCGGCCTGGATCTCGTCCTGACGGATGCATGCAGTGAACCGGCTCGCATCGCGAGCGGCCAGCGGCGGCTTGCCAGCGCGGCAACTCTCCTTCGCCCAGTCGCAGCGGTCAGCGAAACCACAGCAGTCGACAACATCGGCCGCGCGCGGCACGGAGCCCCGGATCGCGACGAGCCGAGGCACGCGAATATCGACCGGCGGTTCCGAGAGCAGAAGTCCCAAGGTGTAAGGATGGAACGGCTGACGCTCGACAGCTGCTGCGTCGCCGACTTCGAGCATTGAGCCGGCGTAAAGCACATAGATGCGCTGGCAGGTCGAGAACGCGAGCCGCAGGTTGTGGGTAATGAGAATGAGGCTCATATGTCGCTCGCGCTGGACACGACGCAGGAGCTTGATGATCTCCGCCTGAGTCGTTGCGTCGAGCGCGGTCGAGGGCTCATCGGCAATGAGCAGCTCCGGGTCGCGAGCAAGAGCGGCGGCAAGTGCGACGCGCTGGCACATGCCCCCAGACAGCTGGAATGGCATGCGGCGGGCTACATCCTCGTCGACTATGCCGACTTCTGCGAGGCGTCTTTTCACTTCATCCGATCTTGCGGCGCGCGAGGCGAATTCGGGCCGGCCGCGCAGCATCTCGTCAATGTGGTCGCCGCTTCGCATGAGCGGATTCAGCATCGTGAACGGATCCTGCATAAGCATCGACACGCGAGATCCGCGGATCTTGCGGAGTTCGCTCTCGGCAAGCCGCATCAGGGGGACGCCGTCGAGCGTGACGGCGCCTGTGGCATTTATGCCTGGCGGCAATATGCCGGCGATTGCCCGTGCCGTGAGCGATTTTCCGGACCCGGATTCGCCGACGATCGCAATGGTCTCGCCCCGCTCCACCACGATGTCCAAGGGCATCGTAATGGGCACGGCACCATGTGAGATCGCTAGCCCCTCGACCTTGAGGAGCGGACCTTCCTGACCTGCGCGCGCCACGGCCGTGTTCACTCTGCAAACCGCTCGAACAGCCAGTCGCCGACGAGGTTCATGCTGGCCGCGGTCAGGATGATCATTGCTGCGGGCAGGAGCAGTGCAACCGGATTGGAGAAGAGGATATTGCGGTTCTCGAAGAGCATCCGACCCCAGTCAGGGGTCCCGGGCTCAACGCCGAGGCCGAGGAACGACAGCCCGGCGAGATTGACCAGCGCGAAGGCAAAGTCGAGGACTACATACGCGAGGATGATCGGCACGATGTTTGGGAGGATGTGCACGAACAGAATACGCGTCTTCGAGATGCCGAGAGTGCGCGCGGCGTCGATATAAGGAAGTGGCCGCTGCTCGAGGACCGCGCTCCGCACGATGCGCGTATCAGGGGCGGTGAAAAGGATGACCAGGACGAGGACGGCGGTCCAGTATCCGCCTCCCACAACGCCGACGACGACGATCGCCACGAGCGGCACCGGCAACGCGAACATGAAATCCACCCAGCGCATGATCGCCGAATCGACCAGACCGCCGAGATAGCCCGAAAGAAGGCCAAGCAGGGTCGCGATCGCGAAAGCTCCGGCGGCGACAACAACTGGGCCGACCAAGGCGGTTCTCGCACCGTAGATCACGCGCGACAGCACATCGCGGCCGAGTAGATCCGTTCCGGCAATGTGGACGGAGGAAGACAGCGTATCGCCGACCTCGAGACGCTGGAGGAAGGGCGAATCGGGGGCAATCCTTTCCCCAAGAACGGCGCAGATCACCACCGCCGTGATAATCAGCGCAGCAATGAGAATGCCCATTGGAACGCGCAATGGCTGCTTCGTCCGTCGCGTCGCGCCAGTGGCTTGGGCGCTCATGACTCGACTCTGCCGAAACGGATGCGCGGGTCGATCAGCGTATAGATCACGTCGACCGCGAGGTTGACCAGCAAGACGAAGGCAGAGAAAAGCAAAGTGGTCCCTTGGATCGTCGGAATGTCGCGCTTCTGGATCGCATCTACCATCGAGGCGCCGAGACCTGGCAAAGAAAAGGTGACCTCGACGTAGATCGCGCCGGCCACGATGCCGACGACGATGAGCCCTGCGGCCGTGACCACGGGAATGAGGGAGTTCCTGAGCACGTAGGCAAACAAAATGCGACGCGAACTTAGTCCGCGCGCCCGCGCAAACGTGACGTAGTCTCGGGCCAGTTCCTCGATCATCGCCGCGCGCGTGATTTTGACGACGATAGCCATGACCGAGGTCGCAAGCGCAAGCGCCGGAAGCGCCAGGTGCCAGGCACGGTCGAGGAATCCCTTTCCCGGACCGAAGATCGGGAACCAGTGCAGCAGAACGCCGAAGAGATAGAGAAGGAAAATGCCAGTGACGAAGGCCGGAGAGCTGATGCCGAAAACACTGAACATGACGACGGCCCGATCGAGCCGCGTGCCACGGCGGAAGGCGGCGACCGCACCGAGCAGGATACCGAGGCCGAGAACAAGAATAGTGCTCATCAAGCTGAGGAAGATGGTGACGCCGAGCCGATCCGCAATGGTGCTCGTCACCGCCCGGTTGCCCTGGATGGAGACGCCGAGATCGCCTCGGATCACCTGCGACAGCCACTTGCCATATTGGACAAGGAACGGATCGTCCAAATGGTAACGCGCGCGAATGGCTGCGACCGTTGCCGGGTCTGGGGCGCGTGCGCCAAGCAGGGAGCGCACCGGGTCGCCTGGTGCGATGTGAACCAGGGCGAAGACGCCGAAGGAGATTATAAGGAGGAGTGGGATCGTCACGGCGAGCCGTCGCATGACGAAGACGACGAGACTCGAGCCGTTACCTGCGCCACCCGAGGTAGCGGTCGAACCAGTCGATGGTGCGGCGCTATGCATCGAGCTGGTGCTCCCGTTCGGGGTGCATCGGTTCCTGTCTCCACGAACTATATGTCGGCGTCGTCGGCTTGTCGAGCCGAGCAATTGCTGAACGCCGAGCAGTCGCTACGGCGAAAACGATGAAAATGGCCGTCGCCAAGTGGCCTCGTGATCTCTTTACTTTAGGCCGAAACCTCGCACCGCCCACGGAATATTGTACCAAAAGGCAGTGTAGCCGGTGAGCTTGTATTTGTTGTTGATCGCCATTGCCGAGGCGGGCCAGAAGATCGGCACAACGGCGACTTCCTCGTTGGCGATCTTGAACACTTTCTTTAACGCATCGGCACGCGCGTTCGGGTCGGCGTTCTCGTTGGCGATCTCCAGTTTCGCGTCGACTTCGGGGTTGTTGAAGTTCGAGCCGTTCATGCCGTCCTTCTTAGCATTCGCACTTGAAAAGAAGAGGGAGGGATAGTTGGCCGCGTGGGCGAAGTCCGGATAGTACGCCATGATCTGCATGCCTAGTTTGTCGTGGTTGATGTAGTTCGTGAACCAGGTGTTGTTGTCGATCTCCTGTATGTGTGCGCGGATACCTATCTGCTTTAGATTCTCCGTCACTGACTGCATGATGTTGACCATGTAAGGATCGGCAGTCGACGCTGGAATGGTGACGTCAAAGCCGTCAGGATGGCTGGATTGCGCAAGCTCGGCCTTCGCCTTTTTCAAGTCGAACGCATAGTTCGGCATCAACGTAGCGTAGAAGGCGCGAACCTCGTCAAGAGGCAGCACTCCCGACCAGATTTCGGGCGGGTTCAATGCCGTCGCTGCCTCGCCGTTACCCTTGAGAAGGGCTGCGACCAGGCCTTTCCGATCCACCGAATAGGCAACTGCACGGCGCACATGGATATCGTCGAACGGCGGCGCCGAATGGTCCAGAGTCAGCAAGTATACGCCGAGCGACGGCGTGGCGACGACGTCGACGTTACCTAGCGCCTTCCACTGGTCGATGTCGGAGATGGCGAGATCGAAGGTACCGTCGATCTCGCCTTGCTGCATGGCGAGAAGCCGAGCCGAGCGATCTGGGATCGCCTGGAAGGTGATCCGTTTAACGACTGGCTTCGCTCCCCAGTAGTCGTCGCGAGCCTCGAGGACGACACGATCTGCCGGAACGAATTCAACAAGCTTGTAGGGGCCGGTCCCAAGTGGGAGAACCTCGGGCGTTCCGATCTTCTTGTCTGCGAGCTGTTCCTTCTTGAACACGAAACCCGCCATATGGGCGGGCGTAAAGGCGAACTGCACGTTCGGTGCCTTCAATTTGACGGTCACCTCATCGGGAGCCGTCGCCTCGACCGTCGCCACCGAATTGTAGAACGAAGCAAGCTGTGAGCCGGAATCCGGGCTCATGTGATACTTGAACGTGGCGACAATATCGTCAACGGTGAGCGGACTTCCGTCGCCGAATTTGACGCCGCCTCGCAAGTGATATTTGACCGTCGTCGGATTAACCTCCTCCCATCTGTCGGCCGATGCGGGCTGAAGAGCGAGATCGTCGCCGATGGCCAGCGGTCCTTCCTGGACAAGCGACATGATCGCGCCAGCGTAGGTCATCCAAGCATGCGGAATGAAAAGCGTTTCGGGGATGCTAGGCAGCGCCCACGTGATCGATTCAATCTGCTCGTCTGCCTTTGCCGAAGGCGCTATCGCGAAGGTTCCCGCGATGGAGACGAAGGCGGCATGCGTCATTCCAGCGACTAAAATGCGACGCCGTGTCAACCCGATTGCCATTTGCCCCTCCCTTGGTGAAAATCCTGACGCACAGGCTGACTGAATTTTACGCAATTCGCAATCAATGTCGCTTGTGCAAAGGAGGTAGCCGTTCGCCACCGCGACCACAGCCTAGCTAGGCCGTGAACCATTTTGGCGAGGGCGAGCTAGCGGATCCTCGCGCTCCGAAACATAGCATCGAGGTGGATGCTGCATGGTTGTCAGGGTGATGAGGTCATGATCGCCTTCCTATTGGCAGTGGGGAGGAGGCTTCTGGTTTATCCGACGCGGCGGGCGCTTCTCTCAGTCACGCGGGCGGCTGGAGCGCTGAGGGAACAGGTGCTAGCATACCCAAAACCCAGAACAGATCGAAGGCTCACATGGAGTTCATCCCGGAACCCATGCAAGCTTGAACACTCGTCCGGAGCCGAAGCGGCGTGAGTTGGAGGCATGGCGGTGATCAGACGACCAAGCCGGAGTCTTACGGGAGCCGAGGGTATTGCGATGACCGGGCCTGGGACGGAGCGAAAGCCGGCAGAAGACGTTCGGAAGACGATAACTATTCTCGTCGCCGACATCGTAGATTCGTCACGTCTTAGCCTCACCCTCGATCCGGAGGCACTCCAGGACCTACTCGCCCGCTACTTTGACGAGATGACCTCCATCATCCAACGGCACGGTGGAGTCGTGGAGCGATACGTCGGTGACGAGATCATGGCCGTGTTTGGCGTGCCACGGGCTCGTGAGGATGACGCCCTGCGGGCCGTATCCGCCGCTGTCGAGATGCGCGATACACTTGCGACGCTCAACCATGACTTTGAGACGGTTTGGAGCGTCCAGCTGGCCCATCGGATTGGCCTCAACACCGGGGAGGTCTTTACCGGCATCGACAGAGAGGGACATCGATTTCTCACTGGCGAAGCTCTGCGTGTTGCCAAGCGTCTTCAGGAGGCCGCGGCGGCCAACGAGATCCTGATTGGAGAAGCAACCTTCAAGCTGGTTCGCCACGCCGTTGTGGTAGAGTCCAGCAGCCCGCGCGCGGTCAAGCACGGCGAGACGTTCCCCGCCATCATCGTGGTAAGCGTCATCGCCAGAGCCGCTGGCTTTCAACGCCGCTTCGAGACGCCGTTCGTCGGACGCAAGCGCCAGTGTGCGATGATCAGCACGATATTTGGTGACTTGGTCAGCAATAGAGCCTGCCACCTGTTGACCGTGCTGGGCGAGGCCGGCGTGGGAAAATCGCGGCTTGTTTCGGAAGTCGCCGGAAACCTTCCGAGCGAGATGATTGTCGCGCACGGCCGGTGCCTGCACTACGGCGACGGCATTACCTATTGGCCGCTTGCGGACATTGTCCGGGAGATCACGCGGGCTGGGGGCGACGACCCCGGCAAGCAGTCCGTGGCGGCGATTGCAGAAATCCTCGCCGGAGTCAACAAGGCCAAACTCATCGCCGAGCGCATAGCTGCATTGCTCGGGTTCGGCGAGGGAGACCCAGGCACCCGCGAAGAGACTTTCTGGGCCGTCCGGCGATTTTTCGAGGTGGTCGCACGAGAACGACCGCTGGTGATCGTGGTGGAGGACCTCCACTGGGCCGAGCCGACATTCCTGGACCTCATCGAGCATCTTGTCGATTTCTCCCACGGTTTCCCCATCATGATTGTCGGCACTGCACGACCAGAATTGCTCGATACGCGGCCCGATTGGGGAAGTGGGAAGCCGAATGCGACGACGATCGCGCTTGAACCACTGAGTAAAGCGGAATCCCGCGACATGATCTCGAATCTGGTCGACCGACTCCCGCTATCACCCGCGGTCGAGTCGATGATCACACGCGCCGTCGGCGGCAACCCGCTGTTTGCGGAAGAACTCGTGGCAATGCTCATTGATGAAGAGCTGCTTAGGCGCGATGAGGACTGCTGGGTCGCTCGCTCTGATCTTTCCGAGCTACCGGTCCCCTTGACAATTAACGCGCTTCTGGCTGCCCGCCTCGACGGCCTCCCGTCAGTCGAGCGCGTCATCCTGACGGCTGGAGCGGTCGAGGGCGCAGTATTCCATAAGAGCGCTGTCAACGAGCTCGCCTGCCCCGTGCTCGACGCACTCGAGGACGGCTTGCTCGCACTCGTCCGCCGGGATCTAATCCGCCCGGAGGCGCCGTCGTTCGTCGGCGATGAGGCCTATCGCTTCCGTCACGTCCTGATCCGCGACGCCGCGTATCGCTCCCTGCCGAAGAACGCGCGCGCCGACCTGCACGAGCGCTTCGCCGCCTGGCTCGAGCTAACGGCCAAGGACCGGCTACGCGAGTTCGAGGAGATTGTCGGTTATCACCTCGAACAGGCCTTTCTGTACCATGTCGCGCTCGGCCCGCGCGACGTGCACGCGGCCTCGCTTGCCGCCCGGGCGTGCGAACGGCTCGAGGCAGCCGGGCGGCGGTCGCTCGTCCGCAGCGACCTGCCCGCGGCGATCAACCTGCTCGATCGGGTTTCCCGGCTACTTCCAACCGCCGATCCGCGGCGGGCAGCGCTGATCGTCGAACTGGGCGGCGCGCTGATCGAAAGCGGGCGGCTGGCCGAAGCCGGACGCGCGCTCGATGACGCGGAGCGCCTGGCTGCTGCCGCGAAGGATGAGCGCCTGGCGTCGCACGTGCTCATTCAGCGGCAGTTCCTCCGGTCGCTGCACGGCGAGGAAGGCGGGCTGGAGGAGGCGGCGCGGGCGGCGGCCACGGTGACACCGGTTTTCGAGCGTCTCGGGGATGAACTCGGCCTGTGCCGCGCACGGCGGCTTGAGGCGTGGTATTTTTTTAACAAGGCTCGCGGCGAAGCGGCTGCCGCGGCGTGGGAGCGCGCGGCCCTACATGCACGGCGCGCAGGGGATCGGCATGAGCTCTACGAGTCCCTCAGGTGGATTGCGTCCATGCTCTGGTTCGGGCCGACGCCCGCCGCCGAGGGTATCCGCCGTTGCGAGGCGATGTGCGCGGAGGTGCGCGAGAGCCCCGAATCCGAGGGGGTAATCCTCCGGCAGCTCGCATGCCTCAACGCGATTGTCGGCCGCTTCGCGCTCGCCCGCGAGCTGATCGCGACGAGCAAGGCCATCTATGTCGACCTCGGCCGCACGCTCTTCCTGGCGGGCTCTGAACACGAGGCCGTCGTCGAATTGCTCGCGGGGAACCCGGCTGCGGCCGAGGAGAGCGCGCGAGCGGCGTATCGCGCGCTCGAGGAGATGGGCGAGCGCGCGTTCCGTTCGACGATGGCAGCGACCCTCGCCTTGGTGGTCCTCGAACAGGGACGCGACGCGGAGGCCGAGGCCCTTGCTGAGGTTAGCGCCCGGCTGGGTGCGAGTGGCGACCTACTGACGCAGATCCGCTGGCGTCGCGTGCGCGCACGCGTGCTCGCGCGGCGGGCAGAGATCCGGGAGGCGGAGGCGCTCGCGGGCGAAGCATTGACGATCGCCGAAGCGACCGACTTCATTAACGAGCGGGCGGATGCACTGGTCGACCTGTCGCACGTGCTCGAGGCGTCCTGCCGATACGACGAGGCGGTCGCCGCTGCGTCCGAAGCGGTGCATCTCTACGAGCTGAAGGGAAACCTGGTCGCCGCGGCCGCGACCCGCCTCCGCCTAGCGAAAATCGTAAGAACATGAGATCATACGGCAGCGGCAGGTTCAGCCGCACATCCTGTGGACCACTCGGAACGGAGGGGATGCGATGCCCGGGAGCTTCGATGATGAATTGGCGATTGACGAGCATGGATGTATTTCACCTGCCGGCCCCCTGGAGCTGGAGGCAGACGAGACGGTGTTGAAGCTCGATGTCTGGGTCTGGCAACCGCGCGGCGCCTGCATGGCCTTCTTAGGTGGTCCCTTCCGGGGGAAAAGGTGGGAGATGAACCCGGACCCCCATGATGATCACTTTGGAGACGGGTTCCGGTCCGGCGCGGCAAGCGCGATGGGGCTGATGGTCACGAGAAAAGCGAACGGAGAGACAAGGGCGTTTCATTGGACGGAGGCTATCCTCTTGAAGGGCGACGAAGAAAGGGGCCCGGGCGCAGGCCACCACTCGTCGGCCGAAGAGCACGGATAGGCAATCGCGGTATTTGGTAGCGTCGAGTGCAGGACATTCGACGATGCTGCATCGGAACTGCGATAGGCGATGGCTCTGCAACCGCCACGGCTGCAGTCACTTTAGACCTCGGAGATGAATCCGGATTTGATCGCTGGTACAGGTCGATGCTGGTCACGTCGGCAGCGTCTCCCAAGAGGCCGAGGACTTGCTAGGCTCAGCGTCCAGCTGACTGCGAGCGGGAACCTGGTGACACAGGTGCGTTGGCGCCGCCCACATGCGTGCTCGTGCGGCGCGGCCGCAACCCGGCTCCGCCTCGGAAAGCTCGTCAAGATGTGACACTGTTGGAAGGCGGCAAGAGGGAGGCGGCAAGGGGATGTCCGCTGGAGCGCGTTTCGTCATCGCCCGCCAGTCTGAGCTGGAAGGTCCCTTTCTCATATCTAGCACGAACCGATAATCCCGATCTGTTGAGGACCCTTTCCCATTGGGTGAGGATGCAACTTCTTGAAATCATTTTCGAAGAGGTCAGGCATGGTCACGAAAAACAAAGCCCCCGCGAAACAGGCCCCTAAGCGCCTCGGTGTAGCGAAGGCTACTAAGCGAAAAGCTGAGACAGTCAACCTCGCCGCAACTTCCGAAATTCCCGAGCCAGTTCGCGAATTTCTCGAGAAGACATCGATTCCTAACGGATTCGTTAACCCAAAGCCGATCGTGCTGTCGGAGTTGCGAAAGCGCGTGACCGAAATGAATCTGAGTCCCACCGTTGCGCTGGAGCAATTCTTGGCAAGCGCAAATCGCATCAAGCCAGCGGACGTTCACGCGGAGGAGTTACCGGAAGACGTCAAAGAGTCTATCCCCGCACTAAAGCCCGGGACTCGACGTTTTCACGGCGTTAAAATTCCGCTCAACTGGTTCCCGTTTCCGTGGCTGAGTTCTGCCTGTGCAGACCGTTTCGGATACATGTCGTCACCGGCGACCCGCGCGGCAACGAAGTTGCCATTCAATGTCGCGACGCAAGCACTCCTCGGCCAACTCGGTAACATGATGGGAGATGTCGGCCGTGATCCCAACCCTGGGTCCCACAATCCGGCTGATGCGGGCGTGTCTTCGATACCGGCAGGCTTCACTTATTTTGGTCAATTTGTGGACCATGACATCACATTCGACGTCTCGTCGACTCTCGACGCCGATACCGATGCGAATACGATCAACAACATGCGAAGCCCGGCGCTCGATCTGGATTCCGTTTACGGCCGCGGACCTGGTTTAGATCCGTTTCTCTACGTTTTTCCTCCATCTGGTCCAGCGACTGCAATCAAGCTGCATAGGGGTACGAACACGCCTGTTGGCCCAGGCGGCCCGAGTAACAGCGGTAACCCATCGGGCATGGTCCAGCAGACGAACTGGGATGTGCCCCGCATGCAGGGAACGAACACTGCCGCGATCGGTGATCCGCGCAACGACGAAAATCTGATCATCGTGCAATTTCAGCACGCTATGCTACGTTTCCATAATGCCGTCGTTGATCTGCTGGTTGCAGTAGCGTTTGCGGGCGACATCTTCGCAGAGGCCAAACGAATCGTGACCCATCACTACCAATGGGCCGTGGTGCATGACTTTCTGGAAAGAATCTGCGGAGCGGCTGTCGTGAACAACGCGATGGCGAGCGTTTCTGCTCCCATCGGGAGCTCGTTCCGAATGCCCGTCGAGTTCGCCGTGGCAGCGTATCGGTTCGGCCACAGTATGGTCCGTGATACGTACTGGGTGAATTTCAACTTCCCGAACGCCACACTCGGGCAGGTGTTTGAGTTCAATCGCAATCCGCGGCTGCCGGTCTTTTCCAACTGGGTCGTTGACTTCAACGCGTTCTTTGACACAGGAGTCCCAATACCGGTTCATAATAAGGCCCGGAAAATCGACAGCTTCATGGCTGGCGGATTGGAATCGTTGCCCGGATTCTCAGGAATGATGGCGATTCTGGCAACGCGCAACCTCCGGCGCGCTCTAGCTCTCGGTCTGCCGAGCGGACAGGGCATGGCCAACTCATTCGGCATCGCGCCCATGACCGCGGCGCAGTTGACATCTGGGTTGCCGGCGGCCGAAGTGGCTGTGCTGAATTCCAGCGGCGGTTTACTGATGAACAAGACGCCTCTGTGGTATTACGTCCTTCGCGAGGCTGCCGTCCTCGCCGGCGGAAATCAGTTGGGTCCAGTCGGCGGCAGAATCGTGGCGGAGACGTTTGTCAGGATTCTGAAGCGGGATGCGTCATCCTACCTGAACGTCGCCGGCGGGTTCACACCTATTCTTCCTTCGTCCACGCCTGGAAACTTCACTGTGGCCGATCTGGTGGCCTTCGCCGGGGTAACGCAACCATAGAGAGAACCCAACTGCGACTGCCTTTGGGTCGCTTCCACCGAGCGATGCTAGAGCATCCCGCTTTCAAGTGGAATCACTGAAAGCGGATAAGATGCTCTAGAATCAAAATGCTAGAGGCAGAATCAAAATGCTAGAGCGTCCTTTGTGCGTTCACTTGAACGCACGGCGCTCTAGCCACCACTACCCTGAGCCGCCGGACCTATTTTTTTGGCGGGACAGGGCCAAAGACGTCCTCCTTAGACTCCCCATTTCGCATTCTCTCGATCCGGTTCTGGGCTCTTTCGATCGCGTCTTCGGCCGCCTTCTGCAAGTCCCTGAGGACTTTGATCTCCTTCTCGAAACGCTCGATAAACTCATAGTCAACGGCCATTTCATCCCTCCATCTGATCATCAAACCCAAGTAGAACGGCCACGTCACTTCTATGCGTATGTCCTGGCACTTGCGAAACGTCACGTTCCGAGAGGAATGCGACGAGATCGGCGGGAGTCATGCACGTCCGCAGCCTACTATGCCGGATCACTCGGCGTTGTAGAACTGCTTTGCGGCTTGGGCAGTGCCGCGCTCGCCAATTACCGCGAGGTGCTAATACAAATTGACTACCTCAAGCCACCAGTAGAATTCATCAGTACCACTGGAGTCGTAAGCCAGGAGCGAGATCCCCAATGCCGGTCCGGGCTGGAACTGTCCGTTTATCCACCCGGGCGGGATACCGTCTGCAGTCCAGACCACGTAATTCGGCGCCCAACCGGTCCACTGGGCGGTCCTTTGACTGGCGCCCGTGCTGCTCTGCATAGCCCACGCCTCGACCCACTTGGGTGTCTCGCCTGGTTCGAGTCCCAATGGACCTGTCGGCCACTCGACCCGATGCGTGCCGAAGTTGATATTCTGATTAAGATCCCAACTGCCTGGCATGACATACCTCCAATCACTCCCGGGCGACTCCCCCGGGTTCATGAGCAAGAGATCAAACGGCTCGTCGACTATGTCATTCGCGCCAAATGAGCCTAATTCTGCACTAGGAATAAGACGGCTCGAGAGATGTTGTGCTGTTCAGAATGAGATTGGTCTGGGCTGAGTAGCAACAGGAGTAACCTGCAGGAAGCGAGCTGCGCATCATCTTATCCCCCAAGCAGCCGACACCGCAACGATGATACATCAAGAGGTAATTTAGTAAAGATAAATACAACCCCTAAGCCAGCTGCCAAGGCGGTCGATAAGTGTGCCGAGGGCGGGCCGCGCCTGCCGGCGCTCGATGATCAGCTCGACGAGCTGGAAGTCGCACGGGAGAAGCTGGCGCAGGAAGTCGCGAACGCCGAACAGCCGGCCGAAGATTTTCAGGAGAAGATCGCCAGGGTAAGGGTGCAGTTCAATCCGGCCTATGTCGAGATCGGTATCCGCCGCCTGACCTTTCAGGCACGCAACAACAGCAACGAGCTGGCGAAGCAGCATCTAACGCCGGTCGTTCGCGATCTGATCCAGAAGCTGGTGATCGGCAAGACGCCCGGCCACCAGCGTAAGCGGTGACGTGAGGCCGTTACTTCTTGAAGTTCCAGGGCATCAGAGCGTCGAGATCGCTTGATGGCCAACCTGCGGCGATACGCTCAAGCGTCTGCGTCAGCCAGGCCAGCGGATCAACTTCGTTCATCTTGGCGGACTGGATGAGCGTAGAGAGTGTGGCCCAAGTCCTTCCGCCCCCTGCATTTCCGGCAAATAGGCTGTTCTTCCGAACAATTGCCTGGGGTCTGATTGCACGCTCAACAATGTTGGAGTCTATTTCGATGCGCCCGTCATGGAGGAACTGTTCGAAGGCTTCCCGTCGATGAAGGGCATAGCGAATGGCTTCGGCGAGCTTTGATTTTCCAGAGATGCGGGGCAGCGTGTCCTGCCAGAGTTTGTAGAGATCGGCAACGACTGCAGCGGAGGCCTCCTGGCGGGCGGCTGCGCGAACATCGGGGCTTTGTCCGCGCACCTTTTCCTCAATCGACCAAAGTGCGCCCATCTTTTCGATTGTCGCCGTTGCCACCTTGGAACTGTCGTTCGCGTGCAGTTCGTAAAACCGACGGCGACCATGCGCCCAGCATCCTGCCAATAGAGCGCCGTCGTTTCCGCGGTCGGGGCGGGCAACACGGTTATAGGCAGTGTATCCGTCGATTTGCAGGATACCGCGATAGCCTTCGAGATGCCGCGCGACACAATCGCCGGATCGACTGTCTTCAAAACGATAGGCCACCATCGGCGGACCACTGCCGCCGAACGGTCGATCGTCCCGCGCGTACGCCCATAAATACGCTGTCTTTGCCGACCCCGATCCGGGAACAAGTGTCGGTAATGTCGTCTCGTCGGCGAATATTCGTTCACCTCGTTTGATCTGGCTGAAGGTGTAGTCCGCGAGGATCTCGAGTTCGAACCCGAGCTTACCCATCCACCGCGCCATGATACCGCGCTCGACCTCGACATGGTCGCGCAGGAAGATCGCCTCCTGTCGATAGAGCGGCAACCCGTCGCCATATTTGGAGACCGCGATATAGGCGAGCAGCGCTTCCGTCGGAATGCCGCTTTCGACGATATGCGCCGGGGCTGAGGCCTGGATGACGCCGTCTTCGTTCTTGAAGGCATACTTCGGGCGATGGGTGACGATCACCCGGAACTTCGGCGGAATGACATCAAGCCGCTCGGAGGTATCTTCCCCGATCAGGACCTTCTGTTTGCCAGCGTGTTCGGGCAGTTCGTCCGGCTCGATGACTACATGGACCCGCTCCAGGTGCGGCGGGAAGCCCTTGCGCGGGCGCGGCGCACGCTTTGCAGCGCCTGGATTGCGGCCCTTGGAAACCAGCGCCTCAATCGCGGCAATGCCAATGTCGATTTCTTCGAAGACAAACGCGCCCTGTTCGTCCAGGTCTGCCTCGATGGACTTGCCCTGCTTTTCCGAACGGCGGCCATACCTGTATCGATTGAAAGCTTTGAGGATCAGCTTCAACTTGGCGATCTGTTCGTCCGCGTCCGTATTGCGGGCCTTCAGATCAGCGACTTCGTCTTCCAGAACATCGGCGCGCGCAGCCTTTGCTGCCATCGCCATGACCATGGCTTTCAGCGCATCAACGTCATCAGGAAGCTCGAGATCGGCTGGTTTCATGCCCTTATGTAGAGCATGTTTCGGCGAGATTTACCCTCAGTTTCAGCCGCCTGATTCACTCTGCCGCAGGGCTTTTACCCAACAAATTCCGGTCGTTTCACCGTAGCCGAGCGGACCCGTTTCCAGTCCATGCCGTCAACGAGTGCAAGCAGTTGCGCGTGATTGAGCTGCACGCGGGCCGGTCCGATCTTCGGCCAGACGAACTGATTTTTTTCGAGCCGCTTCGAATATAGGCAGACGCCTGAGCCATCCCACCAGGCGATCTTTATTCTGTCTGCTCTTTTGGCGCGGAAAACGTAGAGCGAGCCATTGAAGGGATCACTTCCAGCATCACGCACCAGCGCCAAAAGACTGTCTGGACCTTTGCGGAAGTCAACGGGATGACTGGCCAAGAACACCTTCGTACCAGCCGGTATCATGCAGAGCGTACCGCGCGGATCAGCCTGACGAGATGTGGCTCGTCGATCGCGACATTCACCCGGATCACAGCGTCGCCGATCATGATGTCCGCGGTGGAGCTTTCGCCCCGAGCCGTATCAACAACAGCCTCCGCTTTCAGTCGGGCATTGCGCCGCCACGTGAACAATTGCGATGGGTCGATCCCTATGCGCCTCGCTATCGCAGAAACGCTCGCACCTGGCTCCATGCTTTCGGCTACCGCCTGAGCCTTCAACTCATTTGACCAACGTCGAACCTCTCGCGGCGCGCCCTCCAGGCGACCCGCAACGGCTTCGATCATATGGAACGTTCTATGTTCGGACATAGGTTCAGACATAGCAATTCATACCAAGCTCATTCCCTGAGCTCACACGAATAAACCCGATCCACCGCTATCGCCAGACGGGGTCAATGCACCGCTTACGGTCAATGCACCGCTTACTGTGAAACAATCACATCGGGAGCTCCTTATTGCGCCAGCCTCACGACCGCTTTTGCCAGATATAGAAGTCGGAAGGTCGTATCACACCGGGTTGGAAGAGCTGTTCAGGGCTGGGGGAGTTGGACACGGAGGCCAAAAAACAAAAGCTCCTCGACACTTATGTGGAGGAGCGTCTCTGAGAGACGACTTGTGTGGCAGCCTTTTTAGGAATTGGTTGCGGGGGCAGGATTTGAACCTGCGGCCTTCAGGTTATGAGCCTGACGAGCTACCGGGCTGCTCCACCCCGCGTTATCCTGGGTATTGGTTCGGTGTTGTTATGCCGGTTGCCGGCGTATGTGCGAGAAGATGTTTGTTTGGTTTAATCTTGCGTTTTGCAGACCTGGCAGCGACCTACTCTCCCGCGTCTTAAGACGAAGTACCATCGGCGCTGGGGCGTTTCACGGCCGTGTTCGGAATGGGAACGGGTGCAGCCACCCCGCCAGAACCACCAGGTCGGCAAAGCGCAAGCATTTGCTCCCCGACGGGGAGCAAACTTTAATCGAGAAGCTGGTGAAGTTTTCACTTCGTTTTGAACACGTCTTTGTCTGTGCCTTCGGCCGAAGGCCGCAAGCGCAGAGCGCGTCGCGCCTTTTGGCGCGCGCCGTCCGCAGCGAAGGCCGAAGGCCGACAGCGTGAGGACAAAAAGCTCATCTTCGATGAGCATGAGCAATGGGAACGATCAAGCCGATCGAACGATTAGTACCGGTAAGCTTCATGCGTTGCCGCACTTCCACACCCGGCCTATCAACGTGGTCGTCTTCCACGGTTCTCAAGGGAATACTCGTTTTCAGGTGGGTTTCCCGCTTAGATGCCTTCAGCGGTTATCCCTTCCATATATAGCTACCCTGCTATGCCCTTGGCAGGACAACAGGTCCACCAGAGATATGTCCATCCCGGTCCTCTCGTACTAGGGACAGATCCTGTCAATATTCCTACACCCACGGCAGATAGGGACCGAACTGTCTCACGACGTTCTGAACCCAGCTCACGTACCGCTTTAATTGGCGAACAGCCAAACCCTTGGGACCTGCTCCAGCCCCAGGATGCGATGAGCCGACATCGAGGTGCCAAACAACCCCGTCGATATGGACTCTTGGGGGTCATCAGCCTGTTATCCCCGGCGTACCTTTTATCCGTTGAGCGATGGCCCTTCCACGCGGGACCACCGGATCACTATGACCGACTTTCGTCTCTGCTCGACTTGTCAGTCTCGCAGTCAGGCGGGCTTATGCCATTGCACTCGACGAGCGATTTCCGACCGCTCTGAGCCCACCATCGCGCGCCTCCGTTACTCTTTCGGAGGCGACCGCCCCAGTCAAACTACCCACCATACACTGTCCCGGATCCGGATGACGGACCGCGGTTAGACATCCATGACGATAAGGGTGGTATTTCAAGGATGGCTCCACAAGAACTGGCGTCCCTGCTTCAAAGCCTACCACCTATCCTACACATGCCGACACGAATGCCAGTGTAAAGCTATAGTAAAGGTGCACGGGGTCTTTCCGTCTGACCGCAGGAACCCCGCATCTTCACGGGGAATTCAATTTCACTGAGTCTGCGTTGGAGACAGCGGGGAAGTCGTTACGCCATTCGTGCAGGTCGGAACTTACCCGACAAGGAATTTCGCTACCTTAGGACCGTTATAGTTACGGCCGCCGTTTACTGGGGCTTCGATTCAGAGCTTGCACCCCTCCTCTTAACCTTCCAGCACCGGGCAGGCGTCAGACCCTATACGTCGTCTTGCGACTTCGCAGAGCCCTGTGTTTTTGATAAACAGTCGCTACCCCCTGGTCTGTGCCACCCCATCATGGTTGCCCACAATGAGGTCACGCTTCTTCCGAAGTTACGCGTGCAATTTGCCGAGTTCCTTCAACGCAGTTCTCTCAAGCGCCTTGGTATACTCTACCTGACCACCTGTGTCGGTTTCGGGTACGGTCTATAAGGTGGAGCTATTTCCCGGGACCGCGTCCAGGCCTGGACAATCCAATAAGTCCAGACAAGTTAAGCGATCCGTCACTACCACCAGGCCCACGAATATTAACGTGGTTCCCATCGACTACGCGTGTCCGCCTCGTCTTAGGGGCCGGCTAACCCTGCTCAGATTAACTTTAAGCAGGAACCCTTGGTCTTTCGGCGAGAGGGTCTCTCACCCTCTTTATCGTTACTCATGTCAACATTCGCACTTCCGATACCTCCAGGACCCCTCACGGGTATCCCTTCACAGGCTTACGGAACGCTCCGCTACCACTTGATCTTGCGATCAAATCCTCAGCTTCGGTGCATGGCTTTAGCCCCGTTACATTTTCGGCGCAAAGACCCTTAATTAGACCAGTGAGCTGTTACGCTTTCTTTAAATGATGGCTGCTTCTAAGCCAACATCCTGGTTGTTTTGGGATCCTCACATCCTTTCCCACTTAGCCATGACTTGGGGACCTTAGCTGGAGGTCAGGGTTGTTGCCCTTTTCACGACGGACGTTAGCACCCGCCGTGTGTCTGCCGACTAGTACTCCCCGGTATTCGGAGTTTGGTTAGGATCAGTAAGACGGTGAGTCCCCATAGCCCATCCAGTGCTCTACCCCCGGGGGTATTCGGTCGACGCTCTACCTAAATAGATTTCGCGGAGAACCAGCTATTTCCGAGTTTGATTGGCCTTTCACCCCTAGCCACAAGTCATCCCAATCTATTGCAACAGATGCGGGTTCGGTCCTCCAGTTGGTGTTACCCAACCTTCAACCTGCTCATGGCTAGATCACTCGGTTTCGGGTCTAATGCGACATACTAAACGCCCTATTCAGACTCGCTTTCGCTGCGCCTTCACCTATCGGCTTAAGCTTGCATGTCACACTAAGTCGTTGACCCATTATACAAAAGGTACGCCGTCACCCTTGCGGGCTCCGACTGTTTGTAGGCATCCGGTTTCAGGTTCTATTTCACTCCCCTTGTCGGGGTGCTTTTCACCTTTCCCTCACGGTACTTGTTCGCTATCGGTCATGCACGAGTACTTAGGCTTGGAGAGTGGTCTCCCCATGTTCAGACAGGATTTCTCGTGTCCCGCCTTACTCAAGGACAATGAGTGTTCTACGTGTAAGGGGCTATCACCCTCTACGGCCGACCTTTCCAAGTCGTTCCACTTCATTCCTCATTGCCACTGGCCTGGTCCGCGTTCGCTCGCCACTACTTGCGGAGTCTCGGTTGATGTCCTTTCCTGCAGGTACTTAGATGTTTCAGTTCCCTGCGTTCGCTTCTTATCCCTATGTATTCAAGATAAGATACCTTT